>NZ_JBBBDZ010000003.1:0-439956 GCF_037153935.1 Mesorhizobium sp. CCNWLY176 | reverse complement strand
CAAGCCTAAATGCAATTCGTCATTCTCGACCTCGTGAGCGAGGAACGAGCGGAGAGTGTCGGGAATCCATGCCGGAACGGAGAAGAACTTCAGCGGTGCAGAACGCGCGTCAATATCCGGACCGGGCCGCGCCCAACGATGCCCTGACCAATAGATCCCGGATAACCTCCGCTTCGCTGCGGTTTCCGGGATGACGAACTTCATGGTTGGCTTGCGCTGATCGTCACGGATGGTGTCCTGAACATTTCGGCATGCAATTATTAGCCGGCAAAGACAAATGCACTGGACAGAGTGACTATCACTCTTCCCCCACCCTCACCGTTCGCGCCCCCACATGCAGCGCCCTGCCCGCACCCCATCCCATGATTGCGGCACCGACACCGAGCGCCACGAAGAGAAACGCGGCGGCGTGAAAACTGCCGGTCCAGCTGCGGATGAGGCCGACGAGCAATGGGCCGATTGCTGCCAGCACGTAGCCGACGCCTTGCGCCATGCCGGAAAGATGCGCGGCGACATGGGAATCGGGCGAACGCAGCACGATGACCATCATCGCAGCCGCAATCAGCCCGCCCTGCCCGGTGCCTTGCAGCACCGCCCAGAACAGCACGGTGGAGGTGGGCGCAAACAGAAAGCCGAGCAGCGCGACGACTGAAGCCGCGACCAACACCACATTGACGCCGCGCTGGTCCCTAAAGCGAACGGCCAGCGACGGCACCGCCAGACAGGTGACGACCTGCATCATCACCGAAAGCGAAACAATGCCGCCGGCAGTCGCCGCATCGAAGCCGCGTTCGCGCAGCATCGGCGCGAGCCAGCCGAACACGCAATAGGCCAGCGCCGATTGCAGCCCCATGAACAACGTGACCTGCCAGGCGAGCCGGTCGCGCCACAAGCCGACGACACGAAAGCCTGAATGGCTGGCCTGCGCCTTCCGCGCCAGCGCCTGCGGCGCAAAGATCAGCATCACGACCAGCGCCGGCACCGCCCAAGCGGCGAGCGCGCCCGACCATGAGCCAACGACATGCTCGATGGGCAGCGTCAGCCCCGCTGCACCCGCGGCGCCGCCGCAGAGCGCCATGGTGTAGAGCCCGGTCATGATCGCCGCGTGGCTGGAAAAATCGCGCTTCACCAGCCCCGGCAGCAGCACATTGCTGACGGCAATTGCAGCCCCAGCCAGGAAAGTGCCAGCAAACAGGACCGGTACCGCTTCCAGCCCGCGCAGGGCCGTTCCGATCGCCAGCAACAGCAGTGCGCCGAGCAGCACGCGCTCTGCGCCGAAGCACTGAGCAAGCTTGGGCGCAAAGGGCGCAAAGACTCCCAGGCAGAGGACCGGCAGCGTCGTCAGGATACTGGCGCCGACGGTCGACAGGCCGGTTTCCTGGATGACTTCCGGCAGCAGCACCGACAGGCTGGAAAACAACGGCCGCAGATTGAAGGCAATCAACACGAGGCTCGCGCCGAGCATTATCTGCGCCGCGCGGCTGTGAAGCTGCGGCGGTAGCGGACGCGGAATGCTGTCTTCTTCGGCATCAATGAGCTGGCTGTCAGCGGCATCCATCGCGGCGGGCTTGTCCTGCGCCTGCGGCCGGGGAAAGTTCTGGTTCATTGCGAAAGCAGCCGATCGAGTTCGAGAAGAACGGGCGCCATAAAGGTGCGGACGGCGGCGGCGGCAATGTCGGGATCGCCCGAGGCGACGCCATCGACAATGGCCTCATGCGCCTTGGCATCGGGCTCGGACACATCGCCGGCGAGCGTCGACTGGATCGTCTCGATAATCGCCGCAGAGAAGAAATCGTAGATCTCGACCATCGCCCGGTTGCCTGACGCGGCAACGACCGCCTTGTGAAAGGCGATGTCGCGGCGGGCAAAGGCCTCGCGCCCACCATCGGCAGGCGTACCGCGCTGCGCCAGCAACCGGCGCATCAGTGCGATATCGGCGGGCGTGTGGCGGATGGCGGCAAGCCGCGCCGCTTCGATGTCGAGTGCTGCCCGCGCCTCCCACTGGTCGCGCAGGCCAGCTCGCTTTACCCGGCTCAGCGTACCGGCGGTGTCGACGGCGGAACGCACATAGGTGCCGGAGCCTTGCCGGGTTTCGAGAAATCCTTGCGATACCAGCGCCCGCACCGCCTCGCGCACCGTGCCGCGGCTGACGGAGAGCATTTCGGTCAGCGTGGCTTCGTTGGGGATGCGCTCGCCGATGGCCCAGCGGCCATTGACGATTTCGAGCCGCACGCTTTCGGCGGCACTTTCGGTGAGATTGGTGCGGACGGCTGGTTGCATGGCAAGTATTCATCAAGTCATCGGATGACTTGATGAATACGCCTCTGGCCACCAGCCGTCAACTCGAACGGATTCAGGCAGGATTTTCCGATGGATAGGCGGTCAAACTGAATCAGTTTGTGAGAAGCCACAGCAATCGTTCTGGCTGTTTACACGAACGTCTCCGCTTCAGCGCAGCGTTTCGGCGAAGAATGTGGTCAGGTGTTGCCAATGACGCTCGGCACCCTTTTCGTTGTAAGCACCATTGTCGGGAACGCACCATCCATGGTCCGCGCCGATATAGTTTTCGATGATGTGATCGACGCCGGCCGTGCGCAGCGCCTCGGCAAGGCGGCCGGACTGCTCCGGCGGAAAGCTGCCATCGACGCCGGCGGTACCGACATAGACGCGTGCCTTGATACTGGCTGCATTGTTGTGCGGGCTATCGGGAGCGTCGCTTGCGAGCCGTCCGCCGTGAAAACTGGCTGCGGCGACAATGCGGCCGGGATAGGCTGCGGCGGCATTCAGCGCGCGGCCGCCGCCCATGCAGTAGCCGACGGCGCCGATCGGCCCGGTCGCGCCATTTTCCGACAAGGCTTCGAGAAACGCCGCCGTGTCGCGCTGCGTCATCTCCTGCGTGGTACCGCCGACCATGCCCATGAGTTCGGCGCGCAGTTTCTCGTCGCTGAAGGCTGTCCTGGCATCATAGGGACCGTAAGCGCCGAAACGGTAGAAGAGATCGGGTACCAGAACCGCATAGCCCTCGCCCGCTAGGCGCTCGGCCATTTCGTAAAGTGCTGCGCGCGGCCCGAAAGCGTCCATATAGAGGATGACGCCGGCCTTCGAAGTCGCTGAGGGCAGGATCAGAGCCGCCTTGGCGGTGCCGTCTTCGGTCTTGATCTCGATGTCGCGCATGGTCATTGGCTGCTCCTTTGCTCCGGTTCGATACATAGCCGTCTGCCCCCATAGGGCCAAGGCAGCGCCGGATTGCATCGTTCAATAATTCGTGCGGGGAGAAGGCGCCGCTCGCCTTGTATAGCCGCCCCATCTCTGGAACATGGCACGGCAAGATGAGGTCACACATGAAAAATCGACTGCTGCCGGCGCTGTTTTGCCCGGTAATCTCCGCCATTTTTCTTGCCGGCTGCACATCCTCCGAACCGCAGGATCTCGGCTATTCGCCTGCGGCTGCTTCGACATCGCAGATAAACGCCGCTTCCGAAAACCTCCCGGCTCCCAGCCTCGCGGCACCGTCACCCGCAAACGCGATGCCTGCGCCAGCAGCCGCACAGCCAGAAGTTGCCAATTCGGTTGTCGGGTTTCCCAGCCCGCCGCCTTGCCCGGACCCGGACGGTTGCGCGCCGAAGCCCGTCGCCAGCGCCTGCCGCACGGTCGGCAATGTGACAACCTGCGACGCCCCTCGCGACCCCTCGGCCGACGACACGCGCTACACCAACTGACCGCGCGCCTCGCTCGGCTACAATCCGGCAAAAGCCTTCATGTGAAAGGCCTGCACCTCAGCCGCATAGCGATATTCCGTCCCATAGGGACAGGCGTTGCGGGCGATGCAGCCGGTATCGCGGCAAGGTGCGCCATTCGGCCCGCGCACATGCGACAGACATGTCTCATAGGCAAATCCATCGGCGGAATATGCTCCGACCGGACAGGAATTCAGGCAAGGTTTTCCGATACATGCGTCGCAAAGATGAATCGGATTCTCAGGCGCTTGAATCGGAATCTGATGATCGAACAGAAGCGCCCCGCGATAGGCGTGCCAGAGGCCGTATTCGGGATGCATGAGAATACCGAGCGGCGACGGTTTTAGTCCCTCAACCCGCATCGCCCATTGCTGGAACGGCAGAAACGGCCGGTCTGACGGCGAGACGGCCCGCGCGCCGAATTCCTCCGCCACCGCGCCGATGACCTCGCGCGACCATGTGTCGAGCGGGTTTTTCAGGTGGCGTGGTTGTTTCTCGTGCCAGCGCAGAAAATGCGGCCAGGGTGCTGAGCCTGCCTGCCCGATGAGGAGGACGGATTTCGCGGGGACATTCGAGAGACCGGTGGGCGCTTCCTCGCCAGCGCTGAAGTTGAAGCCGCCGCGCGGGATAAGGCCATGGGCAGTCAGGGCGGTGGAAATATCGGCAAGAGGGTTGCTCATGGCCACAGTCTAATCGGCGAATTTGGACCGCCTGCGCGAGCTTCAACGTTCAGGCATGGATCCCCGGGTTCTCCGATCTTCGCTTCGCTCAATCTCCGACCCGAGGATGACGAATTCCTTGACGTTCGCCGCAAATCGCAAACGCTGGTGACTAGCCGAAACGGTTCTCCCGTCGTCATCCTCGGGTCGCAGCACGAGCAAAGCGACGTGCGGAGAACCCGGGGATCCATGCCTGAGAATTGCGGCCGAATGAGACGGTCCAGAAAACAGCCGTCTAAAAGCACAAGCCTCACCCCTTGTCCGGTTCGGAGAAAGCGCTCCGCCAGACTTCCTTGTGAATGATGTTGGCGACTTTAGCCCCGCCTGAATCGGGCTCCTTTCAAGTGAAGGCGTCGGGCATCGATTCCTTCTTCTTGGCAATGAAATCGATCAGCCCGTCGTCGATGCCCTGGTCGAGCGCCGGCGCTTCGTAGGTTTCGAGCCAGCGCCGCGCGAGGTCGTTGGCGCGCTGCGGCGCGGTCTTCTGGCCCTCGGCCAGCCACTGCTCGTAGGAATTGTTGTCGGCGATCGAGGAACGGTAGAACGCCGTCTGGAAATTCGCCTGGGTATGGTCGCAGCCGAGATAATGGCTGCCCGGCCCGACCTGGCGGATCGCATCCATCGCCTGGCCGTTTTCCGACAGATCGACGCCGTCGGCGAATTTTTGGCTCATGCCGAGCTGGTCGATGTCCATCATGAACTTCTCGTAGCAGGAGGCGAGACCGCCTTCGAGCCAGCCGGCCGCATGCAGGACGAAATTGGTGCCGGCAAGCAGCGTCGAGTTCAGCGTGTTGGCGCTTTCATAGGCCGCCTGTGCATCGGGAACCTTGGAGGCGCAGAGCGAGCCGCCGGTGCGGAACGGCAGGCCGAGGCGACGGGCGAGCTGTGCCGCGCCATAAGACACCAGCGACGGCTCCGGCGTGCCGAAGGTCGGCGCGCCCGACTGCATGGAGATCGACGAGGCGAAGGTGCCGAACAGCACCGGAGCGCCGGGGCGGATAAGCTGGGTGAAGGAAGCGCCGGCCAGAACCTCGGCCAGAACCTGCGTCAGCGTGCCGGCCACCGTCACCGGGCTCATCGCGCCAGCGAGAATGAAGGGCGTGACGATGCAGGCCTGGTTGTTGCGGGCGTAGACCTTCAGCGCGCCGAGCATGGTTTCGTCAAAAACCATCGGCGAGTTGGCGTTGATAAGGCTGGTCAGCACCGTGTTCTGGTCGACGAAATCGTCGCCGAAGACGATCTTGGCCATCGCGATCGTGTCTTCGGCGCGCTCCGGCGCGGTGACAGAGCCCATGAATGGCTTGTCGGAATATTTGATGTGGCTGTAGATCATGTCGAGATGGCGCTTGTTGACCGGCACATCGACCGGCTCGCACACCGTGCCGCCTGAATGGTGGATCGATGGCGCCATATAGGCGAGCTTCACGAAATTGCGGAAATCCTCGATCGTCGCATAGCGCCGGTTGCCATCGAGGTCGCGCACGAAGGGCGGACCGTAGACCGGCGCGAAGACTGTCGCATTGCCACCGATCTGCACGGAACGTGCCGAATTGCGCGCATGCTGCGTGTACATCGAAGGCGCGGTCTTGAGCAGCGAACGCGGCAGGCCCTTGGGAAAGTGCACGCGTTCGCCTTTTACGTCCGCGCCGGCTTCCTTCCACAGCGCCAGCGCCTCGGCGTCGTCGCGGAATTCAATGCCGATTTCTTCCAGAACGGTGTCGGCATTCTTCTCGATCAGCGCGAGGCCCTCTTCATCAAGCACCTCGTAAACCTTGATCTTGCGGTTGATATAGGTCTGCTGCACGCCGGGGCCGCCGCCCGAACGCGCCGCGCGCCGCGCTGCCGCTCCGCCGCTGGCGCCGCGTCCGCGCCGTGCGTTGGAGGCTTCCTGCTCGGACAAGAGGTTATCTTCCATCGAAGTCATCCCTAGAAATCTGACATGGAGCGCTTTTTGCACCCTTGCTCCGGATCGTAGCCATGCCCCCTTAGCGAAACGGCCCGCCAGCGCCAAGACCTGTCGCAAAATCGACAAGAAAACCGATAAGTTGGCGGTCGCTTTCCTTTTGCAGGAAGTCGCAAATCAGCTATGGATTTGTACTGCTTGCGGGATAGGTATTGAAGCGAAATTGCGCGCCGCGCTGGATGGGTGCCTGCGGCCACGAGGAGCCTGAAAATGTCCGACGACGAAATCATCCTGTCCGAGCTTTCCGACGACGAACTCGTGCAGCAGATGCATGACGACCTTTACGATGGCCTCAAGGAGGAAATCGAGGAAGGCACCAACATCCTGCTCGAACGCGGCTGGGTGCCCTACAGGGTTCTGACCGAAGCGCTGGTCGAAGGCATGCGCATCGTCGGCGAAGATTTCCGCGACGGCATCCTGTTCGTGCCGGAAGTGCTTTTGTCGGCAAATGCCATGAAGGCCGGCATGTTCATCCTGCGCCCGCTTCTGGCCGCCACCGGCGCGCCCAAGCAGGGCAAGATGGTCATCGGCACGGTCAAGGGCGACATCCACGACATCGGCAAGAACCTGGTCGGCATGATGATGGAAGGCGCTGGCTTCGACGTGATCGACCTCGGCATCAACAATCCGGTCGAAAAGTATCTCGCGGCGATCGAAGAACATCAACCCGACATCATTGGCATGTCGGCCCTGCTGACCACGACCATGCCCTATATGAAGGTCGTGATCGACACGATGAAGGAAAAGGGCATCCGCGACGACTATGTCGTGCTCGTCGGCGGCGCACCGCTCAACGAGGAATTTGGCAAAGCCGTCGGCGCCGACGCCTATTGCCGCGATGCGGCTGTGGCGGTCGAAACTGCCAAGGATTACATGAAGCGCAAGCACAACATCCGCGCTTCGGCCTAAATGAAAAAGGCCGCACTCAAAGGTGCGGCCATTTCCCTGCGACGGAAATCCGGATCGAGGATTATTCGACGGTATCCTCGACGGCATTTGCCGTTGACTTGACGTCCTTGCCGACGCCGCGAACTGTGTTGGCGCAGGCCGATACCGCCAGGGCGCAGGCCAGAATGGCCGCGAGCGATGCAATACGTGACAGTTTCATGGACTGTGTCTCCCTCGTTGACTAAATAAATAGCGTTCAGACGTTAGTACGCGATCGGAAACGGGTTTGAGCCTAAGTGGTTCCATGGCGACCGCATCGAAGCACGCAAAAACGCAAGACGGCAAGCTGCTGGTGATCGGCTGCGGCATGCTTGCGCGCGAAATACTCGCCGTAAAAGAGCAGCTTGGGCTCGACCATCTCGACCTGACATGCCTGCCCGCCGAATTCCACTACTATCCCGACCGGATTGCGCCGGCGCTCGACAAGGCGATCGTCAAGGCAAAGGCGGACGGCTACGGCCAGATCTTTGTCGGCTATGCCGATTGCGGCAGCGGCGGCATGGTCGACCGCATTTGCGAGAAGCATGGCGTCGAGCGCATGGACGGACCGCACTGTTTTGCTTTCTATCAGGGCATGGAGGCGTTTCGGGCGATCGAAGACGGCGACATGATGTCCTTCTACATGACCGACTTCCTGTGTCGGCAGTTCGATGCTTTCTTCATCAAGCCGCTCGGGCTGGACCGGCATCCGGAACTGATCGCCGACTATTTCGGCAATTACGAGAAGGTCGTCTATCTCGCCCAGACCAACGATCCTGCCTTGGACAAGGTGGCGGAGGATGCCGCCAAGCTGCTCGGTCTCGCCTATGAGCGCCGCTTCACCGGCTATGGCGACCTCTCATCCTCCCTTGCCAAGGCGGCTTTAATCACGGCTTGATCACGATGCTGCCGGAATCACCGGCTCCCTTCGCCTTGAAACAAGGAGCCGACGATGGCATTTCGCAAAGCGCTTTTTTCTCTCCTGCTGGTCCTGCCCGCCTCGCAGGCGCTTGCAACCGGCGAGATCGAAAGCCTGATCACCCCAGCTGACCGCGCCCGGTTGGAAAAATACGATGCCACCCGCACGGAAGCGATCGACGAGGCCAAGAAGGGTGGCGCAGCCGCAGATGTGGCGACGCTCGACGCAATCCTTGCCAAGCAGCCCGTTTCCTTCACCGATTTCGACATGACCGGCAACTGGCAGTGCCGCACCATCAAGGTCGGCGGCAACCTGCCGCTGGTCGTCTATGGCTGGTTCAAATGCCGCGTCACCGACGACGGCTCGGGCTGGACGCTGGAGAAGCTGAGCGGCTCGCAGCGCACCAAGGGCCGCTTCTTCGCCGACAGCGACACCCGCCTCACCTATCTCGGCTCGTTCTTCGTCGCCGGCGACACGCCCAAGCGCTACCCGGCCAATCCCGACAGCGACCAGGCCGGCTATACATTCCGCACGGGACCGAGCGAATGGCGTATCGAATTTCCGGCACCACGCTTCGAATCCAAACTCGACATCCTCGAATTCAAGCGCTGAACTGCGGTTCACGGCGGCAAACTTGTCACTCCGGTTAAGCCGGCAGTAAGCTTACCGTGCGATTGTCCCGCGGGCCCTCGCCGCCTCGGCGTGGGCCCGCAGAAATCACCGTGACCGAATAGAATGACAGCCCACACAGACAACAAACCGATCGTCATGGTGACCGAGGGCGGTCCTCACATCTGGGCGATCATCAATGCCGTGGCAAATGCCTTCGGGCCTGTCACGGTCATTCTCGAAACGCCGGAATCGAAGGCCGCACTCCTCAAACGCCGGGCCCGCAAGCAGGGCTGGATTTCGGTCGGCGGCCAGGTCGCAACGATGGTCGTCAACCGGCTGGGCAAGCGCTTCTTTTCCGGGCATGCCGAGCGCCTGATTGCTGATGCCAGGCTCGAAACCGAGCCCCGCCCCGGACAGAAGATCATCCAGGTTCCGTCAGCCAATTCGCCAGAATTTCTGGCCGCGATCGCAAAAATAGACCCTGCGGTGGTTTTCCTCGCCGGCTGCCGGCTTCTGTCGAAGAAGACGCTCGCTGCGATAAAATGCCCGGTGCTGAACTACCATGCAGCGATCAACCCGAAATATCGCGGCATGAACGGCGCCTATTGGGCGCTGGCCACGGGTGACGCCGGGAATTTCGGCTCCACGGTGCATATTGTCGATGAAGGCGTCGACACCGGCGACGTGCTCTATCAGGTGCGCGGCAAGCCCGGCCCCGGCGACAATCTGATGTCCTACGCACTGCGGCTGGCCTCGCAGTCGCGCGAAATCTGCGTGCAGGCGGTCGGCGATGCACTCACTGGTCGCCTGAAACCGGTCGATACCGGCCTGCCCTCGATGCAATGGTATCATCCGCCGATCTGGACTTATCTCTGGAACGGCATCCGGCGCGGCGTCTGGTAATCGTCGCCCCTCAAATTTCCTTTTTAGCTCTGTTTCTTTGCGACATCGCTGCGCGTCGCTTTTGAATGCGCGCGCGTCGTCCCATAACAAGCAGCACCCCAACGGTTGCGGCAATGCTGAATGCCAAGAGGAAAGCGAGATTTCAATGGCCGATCTGATTATCGTCTACTGGCGCGACATCCCCGCCCAGGTCATCGTCAAGAAGGGTCGCACCAACGCCAAGCGCGAATTGCCGCTGCGTTTCACCGAGGCCATCGACATGGCCGCGATGCGGTCGGGTGCGGCCGAGACCGACGCCTATCTCGCCGAGTGGCGCAAGGCCGAGCCGCTGCCGGTAAGCGACGATCTCGAAGCCGAGGCGGACAAGGCCGTTGCCACGATTGACAGCGACTACACCCGCGAGCGGCTCGTAGCTTTGGCGAAAGCAGGCGGGACAGAAGAAAATGTCTGAAAACCAGCCGGCGGTTACCCAGGCCACATTGGTCAAGAAGGCAGCGCCGAAAAGCGACTACAAGCCCGCCGACGTGTCGCCACAGCGGCGCGTCCAGCGCTCCTATGCGATAAGGCTGTGGTCGATCCGCCATTCGCGGCTGCTCGAATGGTTTTATGCCCGCTTCGCCGACACGTTCCTGCTGCTCCATCCCCTGTGGAAGGGCATCGGCTACGGCCGCGTCGAAGCGCCGGTGAAGTTCATCGAGAAGCGCGCGAAAGGCTTCATGTTCGACTGCCGCATGTGCGGCCAGTGCATCCTGTCCTCCACCGGCATGTCGTGCCCGATGAACTGCCCCAAGCAGTTGCGCAACGGCCCCTGCGGCGGTGTGCGCGCCAACGGCAATTGCGAGGTCGAGCCGGACATGCCCTGCGTCTGGGTCAAGGCCTGGGAAGGCTCGCGCAACATGGTCAATGGGGATGCCATCCTGAACGTGCAGAAGCCGGTCGACCAGTCGCTTCGCGAAACCTCGGCCTGGCTGCGCGTTACCGCTCAGGCCGCCATGGCGCGCGAAGCGGCCAAGACCCCGGGAGCCTCGGCATGAACCCGCCGCGCCCGCCACAAATCGACGAGAACCCGGCCGGCATCGACCTGCCGCTCGACCGCCTGCCCGGCCATTCCTCGCGTGGCCGGCTGGAACGCGTGCTGCGCCGCGGCGAGTTCGCGGTAACGACCGAACTCAACCCCCCTGACAGCGCCGACCCGGAAGACGTCTACAACCGCGCGAAGATTTTCGACGGCTGGGTCGACGCCATCAATGCCGTCGATGCTTCGGGCGCCAACTGCCATATGTCGTCGGTCGGCATCTGCGCGCTGCTGACGCGCATGGGCTATGCCCCGATCATGCAGATCGCCTGCCGCGACAAGAACCGCATCGCCATTCAGGGCGATGTGCTCGGCGGAGCCGCCATGGGCGTCGCCAACATGCTCTGCCTCACTGGCGACGGCGTGCAGGCCGGCGACCAGCCGGGCGCCAAGCCCGTCTTCGACCTCGACTCGATGTCGCTGCTGGAAACCATCCGCATCATGCGCGACAACGGAAAATTCCTGTCGGGCCGCAAGCTGTCCACGCCGCCGCAGCTTTTCCTGGGTGCTGCGGTCAATCCCTTCGCGCCGCCTTTCGATTTCCGGCCAATCCACCTCGGCAAGAAGATCGCCGCCGGCGCGCAGTTCGTGCAGACGCAATATTGCTTCGACGTGCCGATGTTCCGAACCTTCATGGAGCGCGCCCGCGATCTTGGCCTGACCGACAAGGTTTTCGTCCTGTGCGGCGTCGGGCCGCTGGCCTCAGCCAAGACCGCCAAGTGGATCCGCTCCAACGTGCCGGGCATCCATATTCCTGATTCCATCATTGCGCGGCTGGAAGGCGCGCAGGACCAGAAGAAGGAAGGCAAGCAGCTTGCCATCGATATCATCAACGAGGTGAAGGAAATCCCCGGCGTTTCAGGCATCCATGTGATGGCCTATCGCCAGGAGGAATATGTCGCCGAGATCGTCGACGAATCGGGCGTGCTGAAGGGCCGCCAGCCGTGGAAGCGCGAAGTGCGCCGCGACGACCAGCTTGTCGCCGATCGGCTCGACCACCTGCTGCATGACAACGTGACCGAAACCCAGGTGGACATGGTGAAGACCGCCCACTGAGCGCCTGCTTGATCGAAACGAGAAACGATATAAAGAAGTCTTTATATCCTTACGGAGAAGTTCATGACCCGCACGATCGTCGCCTCGGCGACCCGAGAAATCATCATCGGCTTCGACCAGCCCTTCTGCGTGATCGGCGAACGCATCAACCCGACCGGCCGCAAGAAATTGGCCGCCGAGATGATCGCCGGCAATTTCGAGACGGTGATCAAGGATGCGCTCGAACAGGCCGCCTGCGGCGCCACCATGCTCGACGTCAATGCCGGTGTGACAGCCGTTGACCCGAACGCGACGGAGCCGGCGCTGCTGGTTCAGACGCTGGAGATCGTGCAGGGCCTGGTCGATTTGCCGCTTTCCATCGACAGCTCGGTGTCGGCGGCGATCGAGGCGGCATTGAAAGTCGCCAAGGGCCGTCCGCTGGTCAATTCCGTCACCGGCGAGGAAGAAAAGCTCGAAGCGATCCTGCCGCTGATCAAGAAATACAATGTCCCGGTCGTTGCCATCTCCAACGACGAGACCGGCATTTCCATGGACCCGGACGTGCGTTTCGCGGTTGCCAAGAAGATCGTCGAGCGCTGCGCCGATTTCGGCATTCCGGCGCATGACGTGGTGGTCGACCCTCTGGTCATGCCAATCGGCGCGCTGGGCGATGCCGGCCGCCAGGTGTTTGCGCTGCTGCGCCGCCTGCGCGAGGAACTGAAGGTCAACACCACCTGCGGCCTGTCGAACATCTCCTTCGGCCTGCCGCACCGCCACGGCATCAATGCCGGCTTCATCCCGATGGTCATCGGCGCGGGCATGACCAGCGCCATCATGAACCCGGTTCGCCCGCAGGAAATGGAAGCCGTGCGCGCCGCCAACGTGCTCAACGGCACCGACGCCAACTGCACCAACTGGATCAAGACCTACAAAGACTACAAGCCGGCCGAGGGCGGCCAAGCGGTTGCGGCTCCGACAGCAGTCAACGCACCGGGCGAAGGCGCCGCCAATGGCGGCCGCCGCCGCGGTGGGCGTGAAGCGCGCATGGCGCGGGGTTAGAGTAGAAATAGACGAACGCGGTCAGCAAGGGCTGGCCGGAAAGCAGCATACCATGAACTCTCCCGCCAACATCACCGATCCGCTCGTGCTGTTCATGCCGTCGGGCAAGCGCGGGCGGTTTCCGGTCGGCACGCCGATCCTTGATGCCGCGCGCACGCTCGGCGTCTATGTCGAGAGCGTGTGCGGCGGGCGGGCGACGTGCGGGCGCTGCCAGATCGAGGTGCAGGAAGGCAATTTCGCCAAGCATAAGATCGTCTCATCCAACGACCACATCTCGCCCAAGGGCGCCAAGGAGCAGCGCTATGAAAAGGTGCGCGGCCTTCCCGAAGGCCGCCGCCTCTCCTGCTCGGCCACCGTCCAGGGCGATCTCGTCATCGACGTACCGCAGGACACCGTCATCAACGCGCAGGTGGTGCGCAAGGCTGCCAGCGACCGCGTCATCGAGCGCAATGCGGCGGTGCAGATGTGCTATGTCGAGGTCGACGAGCCCGACATGCACAAGCCGCTTGGCGACCTCGACCGGCTGAAGGTGATGCTGGAAAAGGACTGGGGCTGGAAGGATCTGCTGATCGCCCCTCATTTGATCCCGCAGGTTCAGGGCATTTTGCGCAAGGGCAATTGGGGCGTCACCGCTGCCATCCACCGCGATATGGATTCGTCGCGGCCCTTTATCATCGGGCTTTTCCCCGGCCTGAAGAACGAGGCCTATGGCATCGCCTGCGACATCGGCTCGACCACCATCGCCATGCATTTGGTGTCGCTGCTGTCGGGCCGCATCGTCGCGTCCTCCGGCACGTCGAACCCGCAGATCCGCTTCGGCGAAGATCTGATGAGCCGTGTTTCCTATGTGATGATGAACCCGGACGGGCGCGAGGCGATGACCAAGGCCGTACGCGAGGCCGTCAACACGCTGATCGGCAAGGTCTGCGAGGAAGGCGGCGTCGACCGTCACGACATCTTCGACTGCGTCTTCGTCGCCAACCCGATCATGCACCATCTGTTCCTTGGCATCGACCCGACCGAGCTCGGCCAGGCGCCGTTCGCGCTCGCCGTGTCGGGCGCGCTGCAATTCTGGGCGCATGAGATCGACATCGACGTCAATCGCGGCGCGCGGCTCTACACGCTGCCTTGCATCGCCGGCCATGTCGGCGCGGATGCCGCTGGCGCGACATTGTCGGAAGGCCCCTATCGTCAGGACAAGATGATGCTGCTGGTCGATGTCGGCACCAATGCCGAGATCATCCTTGGCAACCGTCAGCGCGTGGTCGCCGCGTCGTCACCGACGGGTCCGGCTTTCGAAGGCGCGGAGATTTCGTCGGGCCAGCGCGCCGCCCCCGGCGCGATCGAACGCGTGCGCATAGACCCGCTGACGCTGGAGCCGAAATACCGCGTCATCGGTGTCGAACAATGGTCCGACGAAGAAGGCTTCGAGGAAGCCTCCTGGGCAACCGGTGTGACGGGCATCTGCGGCTCGGCGATCATCGAGGTCGTCGCCGAAATGTACCTGGCGGGCATCATCTCGGAAGACGGCGTGGTCGACGGCTCGCTCGCCGCGACCTCCCCGCGTATCATCCAGAACGGCCGCACCTTCTCCTATCTGCTGCGCGAAGGCCGTCAGGGCGAACCGCGCCTGACGGTAACGCAGAATGACGTCCGCGCTATCCAGCTTGCCAAGGCTGCTCTCTATGCCGGCGTGAAGCTCTTGATGGAAAAACAGGGCGTGGAAACCGTCGACACGATCCGCTTCGCCGGCGCCTTCGGCTCCTTCATCGACCCGAAATACGCGATGGTGCTCGGCCTGATCCCCGATTGCGACCTCGACGAAGTGAAGGCGGTCGGCAACGCAGCCGGCACCGGCGCGCTGATGGCGCTGCTCAACCGCAACCACCGCCGCGAGATCGAAAAGGAAGTAGGCCTGATCGAGAAGATCGAAACAGCGCTGGAACCAAACTTCCAGCAGCTTTTCATCGATGCGATGGCGCTGCCCAACAAGGTCGACCCGTTCCCGAAACTGTCGGCCGCCGTCAAACTGCCGCCACGCAAGACGGTGAGCGAGGATGGTATCGCCGGTGACGCGACACCGCGCCGGCGCTCACGAGAAGAACGCGCGGCTCGGCGCAACCGGGATTAGCTGTTAGAGACTGTTTTGATAACTCGCCCTGCCGAGGCAAATGGCGTGGTTTTCGAGAACCGGAGCGGAGCGTACTTAAAGTACGTGAGCACCGGAAGCGCAGAAAACCGCGTCAGATGACCGGCAGGGTAGAGTTAGCGAGCAGTCTCTCAGAACTTGCCGGTTTCGCGGAATAGTTCAAAGGCCGAGCGGATATGGTCGGCGACGGCGCGCACCGGCGCGCTGGCGTCAGATGCCACCACCATAGCCAGACTGTAGGTGCCGATATCGGGCATGCCGTCCTTTGAGCTGAGTTCCATCAGATCGCCGCCTATGAAGGAGCGCGGCAGCGGTGCCACGGCCAGATCGGCGAGGATGGCAGCGCGCTGGCCCGCCGTATGCGCGCTCATATAGGCGACGCGGTAGTTGCGCCCTTCCCGGCCAAGCGCTTCAACCGCGCCTGCCCGCCAGGCGCAGCCCTCTTCCCAAAGCGACACCGGCAGCGGTTCGCGCAGATGCGCGCAGCCACCCTTGGCGCCAGCCCAGACGATCGGCTCGGTCAAAAGCACTTCAGCGCCAGCCATGTTCGTCTTGTAGGAATTGGTGATGAGGGTGATGTCGAGCGTGCGGTCGTCCATGCGCCGCCACAAATGCTTGCTCTGGTCGATCGTCACGTCGACAGCGATCGACGGATGCGACTGGGCAAAGCGCTTCAGCACATGCGGCAGGATGCGTTCGCCGTAGTCGTCCGGTGAACCGAGGCGCACGACACCGACGATATCGGGAATGATGAATTTCGACACTGCTTCGCGGTTGATCGACAGAAGCCGCCGCGCATAGCCGAGCAGGACTTCGCCGTCATTGGTCAATGTCACCGACCGCGCGTCGCGCGAGAAAACCGAGCGCCCGAGCACGTCTTCAAGCTTCTTGATCTGCATCGAAACGGCAGAAGGCGTGCGGAAGACGGCATTAGCCGCGGTGGTGAAACTGCCCGTCTCGGCAATCGCCACGAATGTGCGCAACACATCAAGATCAAGCACCGGCAGCGGATGATTGAGTGGGGCTGTCATCGCTCTAACCCTTCAATTTTTCTGATCCAAGACATCATTTCATTTCGTTTGATTGAACATCACAACAGGAGGATAGTCAAGACTGTGAAGAGAGGCCGACGGGTACAGACACCAGGATCGACCTCGAGATGCGAAGCCCACAGCGATATCTTTTCCGTGGGGCAACCGAGAGGAGAATGAAATGTCTATTTTGTCGTCGATCGGCCGCTTTGCCGCCGAATACTCTGCCGCCCGCAACCGCTATCTGACGGAGCGCCAGGTTCGCTCGCTTCCTTTCGAAATCCAGAAGGATATCGGCTGGCCGGATAGTTACACGCGGCGCGACGTTACTCGCGCGTCACTTGGTGCGTGGGCCGGAAGCAAGTAATCATGCATAACCAGATCATGGCCTGCCGGACCCTCTCACAGAAGACCGGCGGGCCTTTTCTTTGCCCGGACCTTGCCACAAAGTAGACATGGCAGCCATGCGCGGCACGCATGACGCATATGAAGCAGTCGCATAGCCGGTTAATTTCACAGCTAAATACCTGTAATTGCTTATTTTATCGGCATACGACGCACAAAAACGTCGCAAATGATGTCGCTTTTCGCTTCAAGTAGTTCGTTTTCTCCACTTAACTTCCGCAACAGACCATCTATATGAGCGGCATCAAACGAGCTGCCCCACTCCATCAAGCGAAGGCACCCCGTGTAACCACTACGCATGGAGAAGTGTCATGAAGTTTCTTTCCCGTTTCCTGAACGGCAGCCGCCGCGAAATGAACCTGACGACTGCGCTTGAGCGTCAGCGTCTCGACAGGACGATGCCTGGCCAGTCCGGCGCCGTTGCCGCCGCCCGCCTCGGCTTCCTGATCCGCTAATTAGAATATCTCTGGCTCTGGATACAGGGCCCGACTTCCAGCAGCCGCGCCGGCCAAAACAGGCCGCGCGGCTTTTTCTTTGGAAGCAGTAGCCTTACCTAAGGTGATGCAAACAAGTCGATGTCGCAAATTTAGTTTTCGGCAAGCCCTCTACCCCATTGACAGCAATGGTTTTTCCTGATGACGCTTTGCTGATCGCGACATCGGGTTCGCGCCATCTTCGGTCTGCGTGAGGGTTCCTTGAACGCCGTAAAACATCCGATCAAACGGTCGCTTGTCTTCTTCCTCGTGCCTGATTTCACGATGATCGCCTTTGCGACTGCGCTCGATCCGCTCCGCTCGGCCAACCGTATGCTCGGCTACGAGGCCTATAAGTGGCGGCTTGCCAGCATCGACGGAAAGCCCGTCAGCGCGTCGAACGGCGTGCAGTGCGCGGTCAACACCTCGCTGGAGGAAGAGCGCAAGAAGATGGCAGGCCCCGACCGCCCCTCAATGGTGGTGGTGTGCAGCGGCATCAATGTCGAAAGATACCAGAACAAGTCGGCCTTCGCCTGGCTGCGCGAGGAGTACAATCGCGGCGTCGCCATCGGCGGGCTGTGCACCGGCGCGCATGTGCTGGCGGCTGCCGGCCTGCTGTCCAACAAGCGCTGCGCCATTCACTGGGAAAACCTGCCCGGCTTCTCGGAAGCCTTCCCCAAGGCCAATGTCTTTGCCGACCTCTTCGAGGTCGACCAGAACATCTACACCTGCGCCGGCGGCACTGCCGCGCTCGACATGATGCTGAAGCTGATCGGCGACGATTTCGACGATAATCTCGTCAACCGCGTCTGCGAACAGGTGCTGACCGACCGTGTGCGCAGCCCGACCGACCGCCAGCGCCTGCCACTGCGCGCCCGCCTCGGCGTTCAGAATTCCAAGGTGCTGACCATCATCGAACTGATGGAGGCCAACCTTGCCGAGCCGCTGTCGCTGATCGAGATCGCCGATCATGTCGGCCTGTCGCGCCGCCAGATCGAACGCCTTTTCCGTACCGAGATGGGCCGCTCGCCGGCACGCTACTATCTCGAGATCCGGCTCGACCGCGCGCGGCATTTGCTGATCCAGTCATCGTTGCCGGTGGTGGAAGTGGCGGTCGCCTGCGGTTTCGTCTCGGCCTCGCATTTTTCCAAATGCTACCGCGAGCTTTATGCGCGCTCGCCCCAGCAGGAACGCGTCGACCGCAAGCAGTTGCTGGCGGCTTGAGGTCGGGCAGAGCGTTCAGTTAAAGCAATTCCAGGAAAAGTGCTTAGCGGTTTTCCGTCCGGAATTGCGTAAAAACAAATAATTAGAGCCGCGCACTCACTAACCGTCGCAGTAGCATTCGGCAGATGAGATCTCGTCGTTCCAGTCGCCAACATGGCGATCGTTGCGGCGGAACTCCTGCGACCTGCCGCCCATGCGGGTATCTTCGTACACCACCAGCGAACAGCCGCGCGCGACGCGAATCGACGAAACGCGGTCGTTCCAGAATTGGCCGCTGCGAAAGCTGACCGCCTGATCCGGCTGCATCCGCAACGCGCGCCCGCTATAATTGCTGTCCTCATACATCACGCATGCGACGTCGCGATATTCGTTATAATACTGGGCGCTGGCACTGCCAACCATCACCACCGAGGCGAACGCCGCAATAGCTGCAACACGTTTCATGATTCTCATTTCCCTCTCAGGCTGTATCCCAAAAACTTAGAGATGCGATCCTCGTGGCCAAACTTTGGCAGCGAGTCGCGGAGGATGAACACCGCCAGTCTACCGGCTTTCCCACATCCAGGAACGGTCGCGCCACAGCTTTTCACCAACCATGCAGTCATACGGCGCTGTGGCCTGAGCCAGCACGACCGGAAGCCCCTGCTCCGCCTCGGCGCGCCAGGGCTGCGACCATGGGCCGGCCAGTTCCAGCACCAGCTTGCGGCGGATCGCTTCCGGGAACTGTTCCCAGTCATTGACCGGGATCATGAACGCCCCCGGCCCGCCGATGACGCAGTCATTGTAGTATTTGTCGAGTTCGGCGACGTCATAGGCACTGGCGAGCCCGCCATTGGTCATCAACGGCAGGCCGTTGATGGTTATGCCCTGCCGGACAAGCGCATCGCGAATTCCCTGCACAGGCGCGCCCTGGTTGTTCGGCCCGTCACCGGAAACGTCGATGACGCGCTTCATGCTGGTAAATCCGCTTTCGGCGAAAAGGTCGCCGCCGAATTCCAGCGCGCCCGAGATCGAGGTTCGGCGCGCGCTGTTTGGCGGGCTGGCCGAAAGCTGTGCTGCGACACGCTCGGCATCCTCGCGGCTTGCGATGACAGTCCACGGCACGATGACATGCTGGGTGGTTGCGCCCGCCCATTCAAAAAAGGTCACTGCGATCTTGCCATGGACGCCATCTGCAATCGCCTGCAGCACATCGTTATGGGTAAGGGCCGCGGCATAGCCGTGGCGCTGGATTTCAAGCTCGTCGGGCGACATCGACAGCGAGACATCGACCGCGAGCACCAGTTCGATATCGACCTGTTCGGCGGCAAAACCCTGTGGCGCGAAGAGAAGTGTCAGCGCAAGGGCTGCGCCGCCTGCAAGAACATGTCTGATGCGAAGCAAACGAGACATGCATCGAAGGTACGCGAAAATCTGCGGTTGAAAAGAAAGCCCGGTTTTTTGCCGGGCCTTTTCCATTCACATTTTCGCGATTGCTTGAATCGAATTTCGCAAGAAGCCGCCTGCTTAAGGATCGTACATCCGTTGCCGCCCGCGGTCTCCCTGCCAGAGTTTTTCGCCGATCATGCAGTCATATGGCTGCTTGGCTTGCGCAAGTATGACAGGCACTTTCTCTTCATGCGACCGTGGCGGCCGACTGGCTAGCTCCAGCAGAAGCTTGCGGCGGATGGCTTCGGGAAACTGCTCCCAGCCATTGACCGGCATGACAAATGAGCCCGGTCCGCCAATCACGCACTCGCTGTAATAGGTGTCGAGTTCCTCGACCTCATAGGGCAGCAATTCGGTGCCCGCCGCCATCACCGGCAGGCCATTGATGGCGATCTTTTGCCGAACGACGGCATCCCGCGCCGCATCGACCGGCCGGCCTTCATTGTTCGGCCCGTCGCCAGAAATGTCGATGACACGTTTGAAGCTCTGAAACCCGCTCTCGGCAAACAGATCGGCGGCGAAATGCAGCGCGCCGGAGATCGAGGTTCGCCGCGACTGGCGCGGCGGCATGGCAGAAATGCGTTGTGCGACCCCCTCGGCATCCTCGCGGCTTGCGATGACCGTCCAGGGCACGATGACATGCTGCGAGGTACTGCCCGCCCACTCGAAATAGGTGAGCGCGATCTTGCCATGCGCGCCGTCGGTAATCGCTTCCAATACGCGCGGGTCCGTCAGCGCCGCCGCATAGCCGCGCCGCTGTATTTCCATCTCGTCGGGCGACATCGACAGCGACACGTCAACGGCCAGCACCAGCTCGATATCAACCTGCTCGGCGGCGAAACTATGCGGGGCGCAAAGAAACGTCAGCGCAACAGCTGCGCTGGCTGCAAGGACATGTCTGATGCGTGGCAAACGAGACATGAATTGCAAGGTACATGAAAACCAACGGTTGAGAAGACCGGAGGATGTTCGTCTTAGTAATGAGAGTCAGCGCTGCCCCTCATCCGCCTGCCGGCACCTTCTCCCCGTATAGTGACGGGGAGAAGGGAGAGGCGGCGACGTCGCGGCCAGCCTCCTTCTCCCCGTCACTATACGGGGAGAAGGTCGCGGCAGCGGGATGAGGGGCAGCACCAACCTATATCGGTCAGCGCCCTACTCTCGCGATACCAGCAAGCACCCTCAGCTCCGCGGCTTGAGGTTCTCCGGGTCATACAGCGGCTTGTAGCCAACGGCGGCCACTTCGACCGGATAGGTCTCGCCAAAGTATTCGACAGCGAGCTTGCGGCCTTCCTGGCAATAGGCGTGCGGCAGGTAGGCGAGCGCGATGTTCTTGCCGATCGTCGGGCCGTAGGCGACGGAAGTCGTGTAGGAGCGGCGGCCGAGGTCGTCGACCAGCACTGCGCCGGTGTCAGCATCCATGACTGGCATGCTGCCGACGGGATAGCGCTTCACGCCCTTGCTGTCGGTGTTCTCCGTCATCACGAGCGTGCACAGAATGGCGGGCTGGTGCTCGCGCGCCTTGTATTCCAGATGCTTCGCCTTGCCGCGGAAATCCGCTTCCTTGACCTTCGGGCGGGCAAGATCGGCCTCGATCAGGTTGTACTGGGTCAGGAGATCGCCGTTCTGCAGGCGCAGGCTTTTTTCCATGCGGCGGGAATTCGCGTAGGTCTCGACGCCGAAGGCCATGACGCCGGTGGCGCGCAGCGCATCCCAGACGGCAAGGCCATCCTCGTATTTCATGTGAAGTTCCCAGCCCTGCTCGCCGACATAGGAAATGCGGAAGGCGGTGACCGGCTTGCCGGCGATTTCGATCGGCTTGATCGCGGCGAAGGCGAAGTTTTCGATATCGAGGCCGGCCGGGTCGGCGACCACCTTTTTCAGCGTGTCGCGGGCATTCGGCCCCCAGATGCCGATGGTGATGAATTTTTCCGAGACGTCGGTGATGGTGACGTCGAGGCCGCGATCCTCGGCAACGCGCTTCATGTAGTGGAAGTCGCGCGGGCCGGCATCGGCGCCGTTCACGAGGCGGCAGCGGTCGGCCATGCGGAAGACCGTGAAGTCGGCGCGCACCATGCCCTGGTCGTCGAGGAAGTGGGTGTAGACGCCCTTGCCGATGTTGCCGTCCCCGCCGATCTTGGCGGCGCAGAGCCATTCGAGCAGCTCGACATGGTCCGGCCCCTCGATATCCACCATATGGAAGTGCGAGAGATTGACGATGCCGCAATCCTCGCTCATCGCCAGATGCTCGGCATTGGAGACGCGCCAGAAATGGCGGCTATCCCATTCGTTCTCGCGCACCGGCACGCGGTTGCCGTATTTTTCCAGAAGGTGCTCATTGGCCTTGTAGCCATGCGCACGTTCCCAGCCGCCGAGTTCCATGAAATAGCCGCCAAGCTCGACTTCGCGCTCGTAGAAGGGCGAACGCTTGACGTTGCGGCCGGTGCCGTAGGGCTCGCGGGTGTGCACGGCCGGGAAGTAGATTTTTTGCGCGGCCTCGTAGGTGCGGCCCTCGATGAATTTCTCTTCGAGCTGGTGCGGATAGAAGCGCGCATAGTCGATGCTGTTATGGTCGATCTCGGTGCGGCCGTCCGTCATCCAGTCGGCGATGAGCTTGCCGTAGCCGGGACCGTCCTTCACCCAGATGGCGACGCAGTACCACAGGCCACGCACCTTCTGGCTCTCGCCGCAGGAAGGGCCGCCCGCAGCCGAGACCTGAAGCAAGCCGTTGAAGGAGTGGCTCTCATTGTAGCCGAGTTCGCCGAGGATCGGCGTCAGTTCCATCGCCTTTTCGAGCGGCTCGAGGATCTGCTCCATGTCGAGGTCGCGCTGTGAGGGCGACAGGCGCGCCTGGTGCTTTTCGAGAATGTCGCGCGGATGGCAGAGGCGCGGATTGGTGGTCTCGTAGTAGCCCCACTCGATCTGGCCGCCTTCGGTGGTCTTCGGATCGCCGGTGTCGCGCATATAGGCGGAGTTGCCCTGGTCGCGCAGCAGCGGATAGCCGATCTCCTTGCCCGTCCCTTCGAACTCGTTGTACGGACCAAAGAACGTCAGCGGGTGGTCGACCGGCATGACCGGCAGGTCCTCGCCGACCATCTCGGCGATCAGGCGGCCCCAGATGCCGGCGCATACGATGACGTGATCCGCCATGATCGTGCCGCGATGCGTGACGACGCCCTTGATGCGGCCATTCTCGACGAGAAGCGAGGTCGCCGGCGTATTGCCGAAGACCTGAAGCTTGCCGGATTTTTCGGCTGCATCGACCAGCTTGCCGGCGACCGTCTGCGAACGCGGGACGACAAGGCCGGCATCGGGATCGAACATGCCGCCCATGACCTGATCTTCCTCGATCAGCGGGAACATCTTCTTGATTTCGGCCGGAGAAACGTAGTGTGCGCGGGTGCCGAAGGCTTTGGCGGAGGAAAGCTTGCGCTTGATCTCTTCCATCCAGGTATCGTCGCCGGTGCGCGCGACTTCCAGGCCTCCGATGCGGGCGTAGTGGCCCATCTTCTCGTAGAAATCGATGGAATACTGCGTGGTCCAGACCGAAAGATAGTCGTGGCTGGTCGTGTAGCAGAAGTCGGAAGCATGCGCCGTCGAGCCGATGTCTGTCGGGATGCCGGACTTGTCGATGCCGACGATGTCGTCCCATCCGCGCTCGATCAGGTGATGGGCGATCGAGGCGCCGACGATCCCGCCCAACCCGATGATGACGACCTTCGCCTTTGCCGGAAACCCTGCCATTGACTGCTGCTCCAAAGTGGTAATGCGGGCAGACTATAGGGCGAGGCGGCAGCGTGATTGCAGCCTGTTTGCGACATTCCAAAAAAGCCGAGCGACGGGCGGCCTCCGCAACCTATTAAGCGAATGCCCAGACGTCCTCGGCGTAGATGCCGACGTGGTAGCCGGCGGTCTTGAGCTTGACGACGACATTGCCGATTTCTGCCGCCGGCAGCGCACCGATCTCCACCTTGATCATGCCCGGACGATAGCGCTCGAGGTCGAGCTGATCGAAGACGATCCAGTCGGCACCCTCGCAATCGACGAGGAAGGCGTCGATATGCTCGACTTTGTTGCGGTCGAGGACGGATTGCAGCGTGTCGGAGGGAACCTCTATGTCCCTGAGGTAGGGCGCGAATTTCTTGAAATCGATATCCGCTTCGCCCCAGGCGTTCTTGCCCGACATCAGGTTGGTGTCGGTGATGGAGGAGCAGCCGATGAACTCGATCGGCAGCGTGCCGGCTTCGAGGGCTGCCGCATCGAAAGTCTTCACGGTGATCGAGCCGGGTTTTGTGGTGATCGCCAGCGGCTCGATCCTGAAACGCTCCGTATCAGGATAGTTCTTGCGCAGGCGCTGCTGGTTGTAGGGGATCGGTTCGACCAGCACGGCGCGCGCATTCGGAATGCGGTGCAGCCACGGCGTCACGTCGTCGAACAATGCGCCGTCGCAAGCGCCGACATTGACCATCTGGAACGGTCGCCCGCGCCCGAAACGGGCATTGAGCGCCGCCCAGGCGAGAAACCGCGTGCCCCGGAGCGGCGCGCCGCGATTGAGGATGCCGACCGGAACGCCCAGCGCCAGAACGACGCGAACGAATTCCATGAAGACCGAGGCTTCGGCTCCGTCCATGATCATGCCTTTCCGGCTGCGATGTCGAAACGCGGCTTCCACATGACGACGAGAAGCATCGCCATGCCTGCGAGGAAAACGAAATAAAAGCGGTCGTCAGGCAGCGGGAAGCTGGCGAACTTGCCGAGCGTCCCGATGGCAAGGGCAAACATCAGCGCATTCTCGCGGCCCGTTCCCGTCCTGCCGGCGCGCCACAACAGCGCCCAGCCGGCCAGGATCGCAAGGAAAAGCGGTGGCCAGTCATTGTCGAGCAACGCCACCGCAGCACCCCGCGCATACCCCTTGACGAAGGCGGCAAGCGAAAAGTCCGGGTGGAAATTTATCATCGAGTTCTGGATCTCGACGCAGGAGAAATAGAAATGCGCCCACCAGCCGGGATGGCCGCCGAGTTTCGAGATCAGCAGACAAGCTGCGAAGGAAGCAACGAAAGTGAGTGCGATCGGCAGGAGCCGCCAGCCGAAGGCTATCGCCGTCAGGAGCAGCGCGAAAATGAGGATGATGTTGTCGGGTCGCACGAACACCGACAGGAACAACAGCAGGCAGGCAGCTATGTCGCGCTTCTTGGCCAGCAGATAAAGCGCGCCCATGGATATCAGGGCAAGCAGCATGTCCGGCGTCACCGCAGTCGTCATATGGAAAGCATCGGCAACGATAAGCGCCGGCGCCAGCAATATCGCCCCTTGAAGCGCTTGTTCGCGGCTTAGCCAGAACAGGCAGATCAACGCAAAGCCAAGCACCGGAATTACGGACAGCAGGATTGCCGCCCTCGTGATACCGGTGAAGGGCTCCAGCGCGCGCAGCGCCTCAATGTAACCGAGCTTCACCCGGAACATCGACAGCTGGGACTCGAAATCCGCCGGGTTTTCCCACTGATGGCGGTTGTAGGGATTGCCGTATTGCAGATTGTAAAGCTGTGCCTCGCGCGCGCCTTCGCTGACAGCTTTCCAGGTCTCGGCGTGAAGCTGCTCCGGGCTTTCAGTGCGATTTTCGAGCGCGCTGGCTATGTAGGCGACCATGTCCCAGTTGTAGTCCGGCCGCACCCAGGTATAGGCGGCAACGAACAGGAAGATGGCGAGGAAGAAGACGGCAGCGATCCGGTCGAGCAACGTCCGGTTCGACGCCGCCCTGCCGAGCGCTTCAGCCGCTCCCGTTCCCATTGCCCAACCAATGGCTGTGCCCTGCAACTGCGCCATGCCCTGCCCCTACCTTGATGGCCCTTATTTCATCTGCGATTTCACGAAATCCTTCACGATCGACACGATGCCGCGCGACAGGAGATCGTCCATCGAATCCACGAGCTTGTCGACATGCTCGCGCTGGCAGATCAGCGGCGGCAGCAGGCGGATGACGTTGCGGTTGTATTCGGTGAAGGCCACCAGCACGTCATAGTCTCGCAGCAGCAGCGCGCCGACGAAACCCGAAAGCGAGCCCTTCAGCTTTTCGTCCAGAACGCTGACGACCGGACGCAGCACCATCGGCAGCGTCTGCGAGAAATCGTGGAATTCGAGGCCGACCATAAAACCCTTGCCGCGAACGTCCTTGATGATCTTCGGATATTTCGCCTGCAGCGCCTGCAGCCGTTCGAGCAGATAGTCGCCGGTGACGGCGGCGTTCTCGATCAGCCCTTCGTCGTAAAGAACATTCAGGGTCTCGATGGCCGTGATGGAAGCCTCGCCGATACCGCCGAAGGTGGCGGCGGCATGGATCATCGCCGTCTTCGGCGTGCCATAGGCCTTCATGTAGATGTCCCGCTTGGCGATCATCGCCGCCATCGCCGACTTGCCGCCGCCGAGCGACTTCGCCACCGCCGTCACATCCGGCACCACGCCGTAATGCTCGAACGCATAGAAGCGGCCGGAACGGCCGACGCCGCACTGGACCTCGTCGGCAACCCAGATGACGCCATGCTTGTCGCACAGCGCGCGCAGCTTCTGCCAGAACTCGGCGGGCGCCTGCACGATGCCGCCACCGCCCTGAATGGTTTCAAGGATGATGACGCCGATTTCGGGATCGGACTTGAACGCCCGCTCGATCGCGTCGATGTCGCCGAAGGGCACGCGCACGGTGTTGTCGACCAGCTTGAACTCGCCGCGATAAAGCTGGCCGTCAGTGATGGCCAGCACGCCCTTGGTCTTTCCATGGAAAGAGTTTTCAGCATAGACGACCTTGGACCGTTTCGGGCCGGCGGCGCGCTCGGCGATCTTGATTGCCGCTTCCATCGCTTCGGAGCCGGAGGAGCCGAGGAAGACCATATCGAGGTCGCCCGGAGAGATCTGCGCCAGATTGTGCGCAAGGGCTGCCGCATATTGCGACATGAAGGCGATGGCGATTTCCTGGCGCTTCTCGTCCTGGAATTTCTTGCGCGCCTCGATTATGCGCGGGTGATTGTGACCCAGCGCCAGCGAGCCGAAACCACCGAAGAAATCGAGGATGCGCCGACCGTTCTGGTCGACATAGTACATGCCTTCGGCGCTCTCGATCTTGATCTTGTGGAAGCCGAGCAGCTTCATGAAATGAAGCTGGCCGGGATTGAGATGCGCCTTGAACAGGTCGGTCATGCGGGCGACATCCATCGCCTTGGCCTGCTCGACGCTGATGAGATCGGGCTTGGCGATCGTTACCGGCGAAAGGCTTGGCGCAGCTAAGACGGCACGGGCATCATTGGTGTTCGGCTTGGTCATGACGGTCATCGATATCCCCTATTCGGCCGGAACGTGTTTCGCGGCCACAACAGGACCGTCTTTCTTGGCGCGATATTCCTTGTAGGCGGCGATCAGCATGTCCTCGTCGCGATACTGCGGCACCCAGCCGAGCTGCCGTTCGCCTTTGGAAACGTCGAGAACGCATTCCTCGTCGGCGATCAGATACTGCTCCGGGTCCATGATCGGCATGTTCATCAGGTCGAGCAGGTCGAGCGTGCGCTTGACCGCCCAGCCTGGCGTCGGGATCAGGATCGACTTCGAACCGGCATGCTTGACCAGATCGCCCAGAAGCTTGCGCACCGGCGGCGGGTTGAGCGAGCCGAGATTATAGGCCTCGTTCGGCACGCCGGCTTTCCAGGCAGCGCGTGCAGCTTCCGCGCAGTCGAACACCGAGATAAACTGATACGGGTTCTTGCCCGAGCCGATCATCGGAACGGGCAGGTTCCAGTCGATCAGCTTGAACAGCTTTTCGAGGATGCCGAGACGGCCGGGGCCGATGATGAGGCGCGGGCGGAACAGCGAGATCGCCATGCCGCGCTTGCGCCATTCGACGGCTAGTTCCTCGGTCTTCAGCTTGGACCAGCCATATTCGCCGAGCGGCGAGACCGGGTGCTCCTCGGTCATCGGATAGGTCACGGTGTGGCCGTAGATCATGTCGGTGGTGAAGTGCACAAGGCGAGAAGCCCCTGCCCTGTCCATCGCCTGCATGATGTGCTCGGTGCCGTGAAGGTTCACCGGAAAGAAGAAATCATGGCGCTTGGCCCGAACCTGGATCGGCGACAGCATCTTGGCCGACAGATTGTAGACCATGTCGTCGGCCTTGATGCCAACAGCGTCCACGGATGCCGGCTCGGTCACGTCGCACTGGACAAAGCCGGCGTTACGGTAGTGCGGCAGGTCGCTCTTGACGATGTCGGCGACGATGACTTCCTGTCCGTCGGCCAGAAGCTTTGGCGCAAGATGGCGGCCGACGAAGCCGTCGCCTCCAAAAATGATGTGTCTCATTGTGCAAGCTCGCTTGTCTGAACAGGTTTCGAAAGATCGCCCGCTTCTTCGTGTCCGCTGCCGCCCTGGGCGATCAGTATAGTGCCGACACAGATGAAGCCGATGCCGGCGATACGCCATGCATTGAGGTCTTCACGGAAGACAAAATAGGCGAATACTGCGACCGCGACATAGGCCAGGCTGAGGAAAGGATAGGCGAAGGAAAGCTCTACCTTCGACAGCACGTAGAGATGCGAGGCCATGGAGATGACGAACGTGGCAAGCCCGGCGAATACCCATGGGCTGAACACGATCTGAAGTATCTTCAGGATGGGATTGACCCCGGCAAAGGTGATCGGCCCAAGCGTCATCATGCCGTGCTTCAGCATTAACTGCGCCGCCGCATTGGTCATGACCGTGAAAAGTATGAATGCGATGTATTTCATGTCCTACCCACCCGTCACGCTCTATAAAACAAAACTGAAAACATTTCGTGAAACAGAAGAACGATTTGAAAAGTTCGATAATAATGAAACGTTTACTATGATTTGCTCACAATTTAATTATTCAGCAGCTTCGACATGCCCGCATTGACGGGCATGGAGCCGCCGCGCCGTGCGCTCCCAGAAGCTGGAGGTGAATGCCGGATCGCGCAGCACTTCCAGCCGCTGCCATTCGGGGAATGAGCCCCCGAAAACATCGGCGCCCATGCGGGCATCCTTGTAAGGATTTACGGCGCCGCCTGCGTCGATCGTAATCTCATCGAGCCGCTGCAGTAGCGACAGCGTCGACCGGCCCCGGTTCGGAAAATCCAGCGTCAGCGTATAGCCCGGCCGCGGGAACGACAGCATACCCGGCGAGCGGATCGATGCGAAGCGCTTGAGCACGGTGAGGAAAGACCCCTGCCCGGCCTGCCGCGCGGCAGCAAGCATTGCCGGTATCGCTTCGCGCGCGACGGCCTCCGGCACCACGCTCTGGTGCTGGAACAGCCCTCGCGGACCGTACAGGCGGTTCCAGTCGCGCACCCCGTCCAGCGGAAAGAAGAAACCCTGGTAAGGCACGTGATGCTCGGCCGTGTTGCTGCCTTTGCGCCAGCGATAGGCAGCGTTGAAGGCTTTCAGGAACGGCCGGTTGAGCACGTTGAGCGGCGGCTGGAACGGCACGGACAGCCGGGAACTTGCCGGAGCCGAAACCCGTGCGCCATGCCTGGCATGGTTGCCCGTCATCAGCAGCCCGCGTCCGCTTCCCTTGCCGCCGGCAAGCTGGTCGATCCAGGCAACCGCATATTCGTTCGCCGCGTCGGCTTCCTCGGCGAGATCGAAATACTCGGCGAGATTGGCGAAGGGCGTGACCTGTTCCAGAATGTCGATCGAAGGCACGCGCATCAGCCTGATGGAGGCTGACAGGATGATGCCGGTCAGGCCCATGCCGCCGATGGTCGCCCAGAACAGGCGCGCGTTGCTGGTTTCGGAACAGTTGTATGTCTTGCCGTCCGATCGCAGCAACTCGAAGGTCTCGACATGGCAGCCAAATGTGCCGCGCCGGTGGTGGTTCTTGCCATGAACATCGTTGGCAATCGCGCCACCGAGCGTGACGAACTGCGTGCCCGGAACAACAGCCGGAAAGAAGCCGTGCGGTGCTGCATAGGCGATAATATCCGAAAGCAGCGCACCCGCCTCCGCCTCGACAACGCCAGTCTCGGCATTGAAAGAGAGGATGCGCTTCATCGAGCGCATGTCGACGAGACTTCCGGTCTCGGTCTGGCAGCTATCGCCATAGGAACGGCCATTGCCGAAGGCAAGGAGAGACGCCGGGTTGGCCGCGCCGCTCTTGAGCAGCGCTATACCCTCGGCAGCAGGCATCGCCCACCGCGCCGGCGCTGTCGTCCGGCCGAAACTGTTATAGGCGGCCGTCATCCGATCCACCCCGCCAGAAAGAGGAGGGCCGCGCCGGTAACCGCCACGACCTGGCTGCGCCAGTCGCGGATGATGAAGACGACGGGATCGTCGTGCATCTCGTCGCGGCGCGCCAGAATCCAGACGCGCATCGTCAGATAGAGCACCGTCGGCGCCAGCGGCCATACCATCCAGGGATGCGGATAGAGTTCGCGCACAGCGGCGCTGTCGATATAAAGCGCCAGAACGAGCGCTGCCGAGAAGGCCGAAGCCATGCCGGCCTGCGCGATGATTTCCTGATCCTCGGTGCGGTAGCCGCGGCCGGCGATGCGCTCGCCCGGCGAAAGCACAGAGGAACGCAGTTCCACGTAACGCTTCACCAGCGCCAGCGACAGGAAGAAGAAGATCGAGAAAGCCAGAAGCCAGAACGAGACGTCGACGCCGGTGGCGGCAGCACCCGCCAGAATGCGCACGGTGTAGAGCCCGGCGAGCATCAGAACGTCGATCAGCAGCATGCGCTTGACGGCCAGCGAATAGGCCGTCGTGGCAACCAGATAGAGCGCCAGGACGCCGGCAAACTCGATCGGCAGGAACACGGCCGCACCTAAACTGATCGCAAGCAGGATCGCGGCCGACGCAAGGCCGAACGGGATCGAAAGCAGGCCGCTGGCGAAAGGGCGATTGCGCTTGGTCGGATGACGTCGATCCAGCGCCAGATCGAAGAAATCATTGATGATATAGATGGCCGATGCCGCCGCACTGAACGAGATGAAGGCGAGCACGCAGGCGAGCAGCATATCCTCGTTGAAATACTCATGCGACAGCACCATCGGCACCGCGATCAGCGAATTCTTCAGCCACTGATGCACGCGCAGCATCTTCAGGATGGTTTTCAGCGTCGGCTTCGGCGTCTCGACGATCTCGCAGCCATGCGCTGCCTGCCAGCGCGCTGCGTGACGGTCCGGTGCGACGACGATCGCCTCGCGCGATGCGTCGAAAACCTTGAGGTCGTGCCGGCTGTTGCCGACATAGTCGAAGCCGGCATCGCCATAGGCCGCGACAAGTGCAGCGCGCTTGCGCCCCGAAGTCAGGTTTTCGAGGCCGTCAGTCGCAAGCACGGCATCGAAGAGCCCTAGATGCGCCGCGACGGCGTCGGCGAATTTGCGCGGCGTGCCTGTCGCAAGAACGATCTTGCGCCCGTTCGCGCGTTCCTCGCGCAGACGTGAAACGAGCACGTCACGATAGGCAAGCGAAGCCGGATCGATGTCGATACGCGCCGCGATCGCCTGCTTCAGGCCGGCCGGTCCCTTGGACAGCCAGAACGGAATGCAGAAGAGATAGAGCGGGTTCTTGCGGATGAGGAGAAACAGCCCCTCCCAGAGCAGGTCACCGGCGATCAGCGTACCGTCGAGGTCGACTGCAAGCGGTATCGCATTGTTGTCCGATCGCGCATCCATTTTGCGTAGCCCGCCCGTTTCCGCATTACGCCATTTGTAGGCGTTTTGGGCGGGGTATAACTACCATAGCGCTACGGAAGGTTAAACGGGCAGGTTTGACGCTGCCAAAGAGCCGCGATTTCGCCTGTCATCGTTAAGATTGCGCTACCTCGGACGATAAAAGGCCGGGCAGATCGCCCGGCCCTCCGCCTCCGCCCTTTGAGGGCAATTTACTTGATGCGAGCGACTCCGCCCGAGATTTCGATCGTCTCGCTGCCGGTCAGCGCCTCGCGATCGCCATTGGGCATGGTGACGAAGCAGCCGCTCGAGCAGAATTCCACGGTCTCGCCGCCGGCAAGCGACAATTCGGACTTGCTGCCGCCTTCCGTCACGATCAGCGTGCGGGGCTCGGCATCCTTGTTGACGGCACTCGCGCCAAAGGCTGCGTTGCCCAAGCCAAGAAGCACCGTGGCCGCAAGAAGAGATTTCATCATTGCATTGTCGGTGTTTCCACCGCCCCTGTTGCCATTTGCAAGGCGCACCTGCCCCTTGCAGCGACCTTATAGGAATTCCAACCTGAACAGCAACTGAATGACACGTTCATGCCACAATTGGCCGCGCCGCAATCTCAATCCGGATCGGGCCGCTTGGGCCTGCGTTTGGTCGCTCGTTCAACCGCCGCCTTGGCCTTGACCTGTTCCTTTTCATAGTGCTCGGCCTCCAGCTTGTCGTCGTCGATCGGCCAATTTTCCTCCGGTGGCGGCTCGATGAAGCGCGCCGTGGACGGAATGGGAATGCCTTCCTTGCCGAAGGCGTCAAGGATGGCGAAACGGATATCGTTCTGGACAATGCTGCCATTGTTGATATCGGCGAGGAAGGCACGGACCTCAAACTCGAGTGCGGCAGCGCCGAAATTGGCAAACAAAACGAAGGGTTCCGGGTTCTTGAGCACGAGCGGATGGTTGCGCGTGATCTCAAGCAGTATCTCATGCGCGCGCTTGGCATCGAAGCCGTAGGCCACGCCGACCTTGATCTCGATGCGGCCGAGCTTGTTGCGATGCGTCCAGTTGCCGACCGCGCTGTTGATCAGCTCCGAATTGGGGAGAATGACGGTCTGGCGCTGGAACGTCTCGATCTCGGTGGCGCGCACGCTGATCTTCTTGACCGTACCCGAAGTGGCGCCTGCGACGATCCAGTCGCCGGCCTTGAACGGACGTTCGGCCAGAAGGATCAGGCCCGAGACGAAATTCTGCACGATATTCTGCAGGCCAAAACCGATGCCGAGGGACAGACCGCCGGCGACAAGGGCAAAGCTGGAGAGATTGATGCCGGCTGCCGAGATGCCGATCAGTGCTGCAAGCGCCAGACCGGCATAGCCGACCACCGTGCGGATCGAATTGCGCACGCCGGTATCGACCTTGCCGCGCGCCATGACTGAATCGTCGAGCCAGCTCTGGAACCAGCGCGTGATGAAATAGCCGATCGCAAAGACGACTAGACCCGTAACGATGGCGAATGGCGAGAACGAGAAGGTGCCGATCTGAAAGCCGGTCGCCAACTTGTTGAGCCATGTCGCGATGTCGCCCGGCTGGAATCCCCACTGGAACAGAACCAGCGGCAGGAAAACGACGACGATCAGGATGTTGATGCAGACGCTGGCCGCAAGGCCGAGCTGGTCGAGTGTCGTGTCTTCGGTCTCGAAGCGAGCTTTGAGGCGCCTTCCGATGAAGGTGTTGCTGAAGCTGCCCTCTTCCGAAACCGCGCGCGCGGCGAGGAAGCCTATATAGGCCGTCGCCAGCATCGCGCCGGTGACGACGATCTGCTGCGAGATGAACTGGGCGAAGCTGATATAGCCGAGCAGTGCGGCAACAACCGTGGCAGCGCCGAGAAAATAGAGCAGGAAACGCAAGGTCGCCGGCCAGCGGCGCCGCGCGCCCTGCCCATCGACGAATGGCCTGACACTGCCGATGAGAACCAGAAGCACGCCGACAATCACGGCGGCGATAAGGCTTTTCAGGATGGTGACGGAAAGCGGCGAGCTGAGCGTTTCGCTGATGAGCCCCATGAAATAGTCGAGGCCGACAACCAGTGCCATAGCCGTCATCAGCCAGACCAGCACACGTGCAGGCCGGGATTCGATCGGGATAAGCCGCCAGTTGGGCATGTCCGGCGACAAGGCCGCATGGCTCAGGCGGTAGACGAAGAAGGTGAGGAAGATGACGCCGACAAGGCCGTTGAGATAACTACCGATATCGCCGCGCAAGACGTTGAAATAGTTGAACAGCCCTATCGTCGAACTTAGGAAAACCGAGAGCGCAACGCTCGGCAGCAGCGTCGACCAGAATGCGACCGTCAACCTCGCAAGATAGGAAGGATCCTCGATCGTCGGATCGCGGTCGATAACCCTTCTGACCAGCCGCTTGCCGACGAACTGCAACAAGGCGGCAGCCAGCAGCGCAAAGAAGGTCGCGCCGACCATTGCCTGAAATTTGAACTGGAAGGCGAAGCGCAGCCAGGACGAAATCGACCTGTTGAAGGACGAGAATTCCGTCTGAATCTCCTGACCGACCTCCCCGCTGAATGCCTGGCTAAGCTGGTAGCGCTTGGTCAGCATGTTGGCGAACAGGTCGCGGCGCATGGTCTGGATCTTGTTGGCCAGCCCGTTGACGCGAACCGACAGGTCTTCCGCCTTGCCGAGCAGGACGTTTATTTCGGCTTTCTCGTTTGTCAAAGCGCGGCGTTCGGTGGAAACCATTTCTGGTTCAGGCGGCTGGCCCTCGGCAGGCGGCGCGCCAAGCTGCTCGATGCGGGCATTGATTTCGCCAAGGCGCGGGCGAAAGGCCACACCACTTTCGAGCAGAGCCTTGTCGACCGGCTCCAGTTCACTGCGGATTTCGACGAGGCCAAGATCGTCGTCGGCGCTGGCATCGACCTTCTTTTCAAGATCGTCGACCTGCTTGGTGATTGTATCGATCTTCGCGCGCTGGCTAGCGACGATCCCGATCGCAGCCGGCACCGCATCGGCAACCGTGTCAGAGGGCTGCGCGACCGCGACAACGGGCCCGGCAGCCGTCAGAACGGCCAGCAGGATCAGGACGGCAAAGCGTCGCAAGAGTGCGGAAAAGAGATTGATCGGGCGACTCACTAGCTTCCAGAACCGGTTGTGAAAAGTCGCACAGTGATAAAGATGGCGCGACAGCGGGGCAAGCCGCCTTGATCCGGCAGGCCAAAGTCGGCCATACGAAAGCCCGTGGCGCAATATTGGCCTTGCAGGTCGCGCCTGCTCTATAGTCTGCGCCTTCCTAACTGGACGAATGACATAATGGCGGAATACTCAGCCTTTGCGCTGCTGAAAAATGCGCTCACCGGAAATCAGGACTGGAAGCCGGCCTGGCGCAAGCCGGAGCCGAAGCCTGCCTACGACGTGATCATCATCGGCGGCGGTGGCCATGGCCTTTCAACCGCCTATTATCTCGCCAAGGAATTCGGCATCACCAATGTCGCGGTGTTGGAAAAGGGCTATCTCGGCTCCGGCAATGTCGGCCGCAACACCACCGCCGTGCGCTCCAACTATCTCCTGCCGGAAAATGTCCGCTTCTACGAACACTCGATGAAGCTGTGGGAGAACCTCTCCCATGAACTCAATTACAACGTCATGTTCTCACAACGCGGCTGCCTCAACCTCGCCCACACGCCGGGCCAGCTCGACGACTATGCCCGTCGCGGCAATGCCATGCGCCACGAAGGTGTGGATGCCGAACTGATGACCCCGGCGCAGATCGCCAAGCTGGTGCCGGGGCTCGACGTCTCCGCCTCGGCGCGCTTTCCGATCATCGGTGGCCTTATGCAGCGGCGCGCCGGCACGGCCCGTCATGATGCTGTGGCGTGGGGCTATGCGCGCGGCGCGGACCGCCGCGGCGTCGATATTCTGGAGAATTGCGAAGTCACCGGTTTCATCAAGGACGGCGACCGGGTCGTTGGAGTGAATACAACGCGCGGCGAAATCCGCGCCGGAAAGGTGGCCGTCGCAGTCGCCGGACATACCGGCCACGTCATGCGCATGGCCGGCATCGACACGATGCCGATCGAAAGCCATGTGCTGCAGGCCTTCGTCTCGGAATCGCTGAAGCCCTTTCTCCACACCGTTCTCACCTTCGGCATGGGGCACTTCTATGCCTCGCAATCCGACAAGGGCGGTCTCGTCTATGGCGGCGACCTCGACGGCTACAACAGCTATGCCCAACGCGGAAACCTGCCGATCGTCGAGGAAGTGATGAGCGAGATGCTGGCACTGTTCCCGAGCCTTGCGCGGGTTCGCGTGCTGCGCTCATGGGGCGGCGTCTGCGACATGTCGATGGATGGTTCGCCCATCATCACCACCGGCCCCCTGCCCGGCATGTATTTGAACTGCGGCTGGTGCTATGGCGGCTTCAAGGCGACGCCGGCCTCTGGCTGGTGCTTTGCCCATACCATCGCCCGCGACGAGCCGCACGAATTCAACGCGCCGTTCACGCTCGACCGCTTCCATCGCGGCACCATCATCGACGACAAGGGCCAGGGCTCGACCCCGCGGCTGCATTAGAGAATCCAGATGCTGATCACCTGCCCCTATTGCGGCTCGCGCGACGTTTCCGAATACACCTATCAGGGTGACGGCAACCGTATGCGTCCCGATCCCGCCTCGACCGACCAGAAGGTGTGGAACGCCTATGTCTACGACCGGCTGAACCCGGCCGGCGAGCACCATGAAATCTGGCAGCATTCCGGCGGCTGCCGCGCGCATCTTGCCGTCACGCGCAATACGCTGACCCATGTCGTCGGCAGCGTTTCCTTCGCCCGCGACGCCGGCCACAAGAAATCCGACAGCCGCCGCAAGACCGGAGCCAAGGCATGAGCCCGCGCCGCGTCATTTCCGGCGGACGGATCGACCGCCTGCGCACCATCCGCTTCACCTTCGACGGCAGGCTTTTTACCGGCCATGCCGGCGACACGCTGGCATCGGCGCTACTTGCCAATGGCGTGACGCTGTTTGCCCGCTCGTTCAAATACCACCGCCCGCGCGGCGTGCTCACCGCCGGCATCGACGAGCCCAATGCGCTGGTGACGGTGCTGAGCGGCGCGGTGCGCGAACCCAACATTCCGGCGACGATGCTGGAGATCTATGACGGACTGAACGTCGTCAGCCAGAACCGCTTCCCCTCGCTCGCCTATGATGTCGGCGCGCTGAACCAGCTCGGCAGCAAGGTGCTGGGCGCAGGCTTCTATTACAAGACCTTCATGGGCCCGGTTATCGGCCCGCTGAAAGGCACCCGCTTCTGGATGTTCTGCGAATGGTTCATCCGCCGCGCCGCCGGCCTCGGCAGCGCCGGGCTGGAAAAAGACCCGTCGCGCTATGAGCGCATGAACGCCTTCTGCGACGTGCTGGTGGTCGGCTCCGGCCCCGCCGGGCTGATGGCGGCGAAGGCGGCAAGCGACAGCGGCGCGCGCGTGATGCTGGCCGAACTCGACGCCACGCCCGGCGGCTCGGCAAACTGGTCCGGCGAAACGATCGACGGCCTGCCAGCCGCCGAATGGGCGGCAGAGACGCTACGCGACCTGAAGGCGCGCGCAAATGTCCGTGTGCTGCCGCGCACCACCGTCTGGGGCTATTACGACGGCAACACGCTATCGGCAATCGAGCGCGTGGCCGACCACAGGAACACGCCGGCCAAGGGCGAGCCGCGTCACCGCCACTGGACCATCCGCACGCAATCCGTCGTGCTGGCGACCGGCGCTTTCGAGCGGCCGCTGGTGTTTCCGGGCAACGACCGGCCGGGCGTGATGCTGGCGGGCGCAGCGCTCCGCTACGTCAACCAGTATGGTGTGCTGCCGGGGCAGAAGGTCGCGATCTTCACCAACAATGACAGCGCCTATCGCACGGCGGAGGCTTTGAAGAAGGCAGGTGCCGAGATCGTCGCCATGGTGGACGTGCGTGAGGACACATCGGTTGCGGGACGCGAAATCGCGCGCGAAGTCGGCGGCGAGTATCTCGCTGGCCATGCTGTGGTCGCCACGGAAGGCGGTGCGCAGGTTTCCGGCATAAAAGTCCAGCGCATCAACGCCGCGACGGGCGCGCTATCCGGCGACCCGCGCAGCATCCATGCCGATTGCCTGCTGGTGTCGGGCGGCTGGTCCCCAACCATCCACCTCGCCAGCCAGGCCGGATTGAAGCCCGAATGGGACAATGATCTGCAGGCGTTCCTGCCGCCGAAACCGACACAGAACTGGGTCGGCGCAGGCGCATTCAACGGCAGCTTCTCGACTGAGAAGGCGATCGAGGAAGGTCATGCCGCTGGCCTCACGGCAGCCGGTGCCAGTGACGGCAAGACCGACGATCTGCCTTCGGTAGACGCCGACGCCTTCGACCCGAACCCAGCGCCGGTCTTCGAGATCAAGGCCAAGGGCAAGGCGTTCGTCGATCTCCAGCACGACGTGACGGCCGACGACGTGCGCCTCGCTCACCGCGAAGGCTTCGTCTCGGTCGAGCATCTGAAGCGCTACACCACGCTCGGCATGGCGACCGACCAGGGCAAGACCTCGAATATTCCGGGCCTTGCCATCATGGCCGAGACGCTGGGAAAGCCGATCCCGGATGTCGGCACGACGCGGTTCCGCGCGCCTTTCGCGCCGGTTTCTGTCGGCTCGCTCGCCGGCGAACGCTACGGCGACATTCGGCCCGAGCGCCTGACGCCGATGTATGACTGGCATGTCGAGAACGGTGCCGAATTCTACGCCGCCGGCCTGTGGCATCGCCCGATGATCTACGGCCTGTCCGGCGAGACGATCGAACAGGCTTATGTGCGCGAAACGAAAGCCGTCCGTGGCGGCGTCGGGCTGGTCGATGTCTCGACGCTCGGCAAGATCGCCGTGCAGGGACCGGACGCCGGCGCTTTCCTCGACCGCGTCTACACCAACATGTTCTCCACCCTTGCCATCGGCAAGGCGCGCTACGGGCTGATGCTGCGAGAGGACGGCCTTGTCCTTGACGACGGCACGACATGGCGGCTCGGCGAGCATGATTTCCTGATGACCACGACCACGGCCAACGCCGGCAAGGTCATGCAGCATCTCGAGTACCTGCTCGATGTCGTCTGGCCGGAGCTGAAGGTGCAACTCACTTCCGTGACAGACCAGTGGGCGGGTGCGGCAATCTCCGGGCCGAAATCGCGCGATGTGCTGGCGGCCTGCGTCACCGGCACCAGGGTCGACAACGAGGCCCTGCCCTTCATGGGCATCGTCTACGGCGAGATCGACGGGGCGCCGGTGATGATCTGCCGCCTCTCCTTCTCCGGCGAACTGGCCTATGAGGTCTATAGCGGCGCAGGCCATGGCACCCATGTATGGCAAGCGCTGATGAAGGCCGGCGAGCCCTTCGCCATCGTGCCCTACGGGCTGGAAGCGCTGGGCACCATGCGCATCGAAAAGGGCCATGTCACCGGCGCGGAAATCGACGGCCGCACCACCGCGCGCGACCTGCATCTCGACTGGATGCTGTCGAAGAAGAAGCCGTTCATCGGCTCAGCGATGATGGATCGCGAAGGGCTGGTAGCAGACGATCGGTTGCAACTCGTCGGCATCGTCTCGCTCGACAACCGCCCACTGAACGGTGGCGCGCATATCGTCGAGGAACTGGACGAGGCCAATCCGCACGGCTCGCTCGGCCATCTCACCGCCGCCTGCTATTCGCCCTCGCTCGGCAAATATATCGGCCTGGCGCTGGTCAAGGGCGGCAAGGCAAGGCGCGGCACCCGCGCCTTCATTTCCGATCCGCTGCGCAAGCGCTTCGGCCCGGTCGAGATCGTCAGCCACCATTTCTTCGATCCGGAAGGGAGCCGCATGCATGGTTGAGCAGGAATCACCGCTGAAGCCAGTGTGGAAACCGGGCACGCGCGGCAATTTTTCCGACGGCGTCGGTGTTTATCTGTCAGAGACCGCACCGGGCTCGATCGTTCAGCTTGCGGCATGGCATGGCGAGGAAAAGGCAATCATCGCGGCCATCAAGAAGGTCGCCGGCCTGACGCTGCCGGACGGCGCTGGCGGCGGGGCGGCAACCGGCACTAAGGCTGCTTTCGGCTTTGCACCCGGAAAATTCCTCGTCGTCGACGAGCAGGAAGGACTGGCCGAGGCCTTCGCGAAATCCGTCAAGACAGAGACGGGAACAGTCACCGACCTTTCGCATGGCCGCACCGCGATCCGCATCACAGGCCCGAAGGCGGAATGGGTGCTGGCAAAATTCTTCGCCATCGACTTTTCGCTGACGGCTTTTCCAGTCGGCGCAGGGCGCTCGACCGTGCACCACGATATATTCGCGCAGATCCAGCGCAGCGCGCCGGCGCAGTTCGACATCTATGTCTTCCGCTCTTTCGCGCGATCGTTCTGGACGGCTCTGTGCCATGCCTCGGAAGAAGTCGGCTACGAGGTGAGGTAGCGCCCGCTTGCGGCAAACGTGGCATGCGATATAAATCGCAAGCTATGCAGATGAAGTTTTCGCGCGAAAAATCAGCCGGCTATCTCACCAACTGGGCGGCGCGCCTGTTTGCGAAAGCCATCGACCGACGATTGAAGGAACTCGGCCTGTCATCCGGCCAGTTGCCCGTCTTCTTCGCCCTTGGCGATGGTGGCGCGCTATCGCAGAAGGCCCTGACCGAAATAGCCGCGATCGAGCAGCCGACCATGGCCGCAACGTTGTCGCGCATGGAACGCGATGGACTTGTCGCCCGCGCGCCCAATCCGGACGATGGCAGGAGCGCCTTCTACTCGCTGACGCCAAAAGCCATGGAAAAGATACCCGGCGTGCGCGAAGCGATCGCCGCGGTCAATGCGGCTGCGCTCAACGGCCTCGGGGAAAAAGACGCACAGGCATATCTGGCAATGCTGCGCGGCGTTACCGCAAATCTGGAAAAGGAATTGGGCGAGTAGCTATGACGCTCCGCTAGCCGTCCGTCACAGACGCGGCAGGATCACTCGCGAAACGTCACCCACTCTTCCTGCGGCGCACGGTCGGTGCGGAAGGTGCTTTCCGGCTTGGTCGTGTCCTCATGGCCGAGTGCCATGCCGCAAACGACGATTTCCTCATCCGGAATATCAAGAACCGGCCTGATCTGATTGTGATAGGGCGCAAATGCCGCCTGCGGGCAGGTGTGCAGACCCCTGCCCCGCGCCGCAATCATGATGTTCTGCAGGAACATGCCGTAGTCGATCCACGAGCCCTGGTTGAGCCGGCGGTCGATGGTGAAGATCATGCCGACCGGCGCGTCGAAGAAGACGAAGTTGCGGTCGTGCTGGGCGCGCATGCGCTCGACCTCGCGCCGGCCGATGCCAAGCACGCTGTAGAGGCCGAAGCCGTTGGCACGGCGGCGTGCCAGATAAGGCTCGAAGAACTGGTCGGGATAATATTTGTACTCGTCCCAGTTCGCCTTTTCCGCGCGAATGCCCGAGTTGAGGATCGCGTCGGTGATGCGCTGCTTGCTCTCGCCCTTGGTGACGTAGACCTTCCACGGCTGCATGTTCGTGCCCGACGGCGCGCGCGCGGCGACATCCAGGATTTCCCGGATCACGGCGTCATCGACAGGCGTCGGCAGGAAAGCCCGCACCGAACGACGCGACACGATGGCCTCGTCGACGATTGCGGTTTCGTCCTTGGCGTTGGCTGCGGCCCCACGTGCCAGCATGAACAGTTCCTTCTCGATGCGGCTGCGATCCAAAGAACGCTCGTCATCATCCTTTCGCGAAACCTGCATTTGCACCAGCCTCTTGACTCTCGCAAGCACTACCTGCGTTTCATGAAATTCTGCTTGAATTTTTCACGAAATTGACATCTGATGAAATTTCTTGAGGAATTTTCATGTCGCTTCAAAAGTCCCGGCACATAGCGGCAGACAGCCCCTTTCCAGACGGCGCGAATGCGCTGCTGGCGCGGGACCTGCGCGCGCTGCGAAAGGCGCGAGGCCTTACATTGTCCGAGATTGCGCTGAAACTTGGGCGTTCGGTCGGCTGGCTGAGCCAGGTCGAGCGCGGCCTGTCGACGCCTTCGATCGGTGACCTGCGCGCCTTCGCCGATCTGTTCGGCGTGCCGGTCAGCCTGTTCTTCGGCCACGACGTACCGGAAGAGGCCGAGCGCGGCGTGATCGTGCGCGCGGGCCGCCGCCGCTCGCTTGGCACAAGCGATTCCGGCCTGGTGGAAGAGCTTCTTTCGCCGGACCTTGGCGGAAGCTTCGAAATGCTGCGATCCGAATTCGCACCCGGCGCAGAATTGAAGACGCCGGCGCATCGGCCGACCGAGGAAGCCGGCTATCTCGTCTCAGGCCGCTTCGACATCGAGATCGACGGCAACTGGCACAGCCTCGCGGAAGGCGACAGTTTCAGGTTCGACGGCAAGCCGTTCCGGTGGAAAAATCCGGGGAACGAACCGGCGGTGGTCATATGGGTGATCTCGCCACCGGTCTATTGAAGGCATCAAGGAGGAGCAGAGCATGGCCGGAATTCCGACAACGGCGCGCGTGGTCATCATCGGCGGCGGAGCTGTCGGCGTCTCGGCGCTCTATCATCTGGCCAAGGCCGGCTGGACGGACTGCGTGCTGCTCGAAAAGAACGAGCTGACCTCCGGCTCGACGTGGCACGCAGCCGGCAATGTGCCGACTTTCTCCTCGTCCTGGTCGCTGATGAACATGCAGCGCTATTCGACAGAGCTCTACCGGGGTCTGGCGGCGGAAGTCGACTACCCCATGAACTACCACGTCACCGGTTCGCTGCGGCTCGCCCACTCGAAGGAGCGCATGCAGGAGTTCCAGCGCGCCCGGGGCATGGGCCGCTATCAGGGCATGGATATCGAGGTGGTCGGAACCGACGAGATCAAGGCGCGCTATCCCTTCATCGAAACGCATGAACTGCAAGGCGCGCTCTACGATCCGAGCGATGGCGACATCGATCCGGCGCAGCTGACGCAGGCGCTGGCGAAGGGCGCGCGCGACATGGGCGCAAAGATCATCCGCTTCTGCCCGGTCAGCGGCGTGCGCCGCGAGAATGGCGAATGGATCGTCTCGACGCCGCAAGGCGAAATCCGCTGCGAATATGTCGTCAACGCCGCCGGCTACCGTGCGCAGGAAGTCGGAAAGATGTTCGGCCGCGACGTGCCGATGATGGTGATGAGCCATCAATACATCCTGTTCGAGGAAATCCCCGAACTGGCCGCATGGTCGAAAGAGGCCGGACACAAGCTGCCGCTGCTGCGCGACGTCGACAGCTCCTATTACCTGCGGCAGGAAAAGAACGGCATGAATCTCGGCCCCTATGAGCGCAACTGCCGCGCCCATTGGGCAACCCCTAACGATCCGATGCCCGATGATTTTTCGTTCCAGCTCTACCCGGACGATCTGGAGCGGCTGGAATGGTATCTCAACGACGCCATAGCCCGCGTGCCTATCCTCGGCACCGCCGGGCTTTCCAAGGTCATCAACGGTCCTATCCCCTACGCACCCGACGGCAACCCACTGATCGGCCCGATGCCCGGCGTGCCCAACGCCTTCGAGGCCTGCGTCTTCACCTTCGGCATTGCCCAGGCCGGCGGGGCCGGCAAGGTGCTGGCCGAGTGGGTGACGCAGGGCCAGACCGAATGGGACATGTGGTCGTGCGACCCGCGCCGCTTCACCTCATACGCCGCCGACAAAGACTATGCCGTGGCCAAGGGCATGGAGATCTACGGCCACGAATACGCCATCCATTTTCCACGCCATGCCTGGCCGGCTGGCCGTGGACAAAAACTGTCGCCGATCCACGACCGCATCGCCGCTCTCGGCGCGCAGTTCAACGCCTATAATGGCTGGGAGCGCGCGACCTGGTTCGCGAAGGAAGGCGACGACACTTCCGAAGAGTCCACCCAGACTTTCGCCCGCTCCGGCCCGTGGGAGAAACGCATTCGCGAGGAATGCCTGGCCGTGCGCGACGCCGCCGGCATTCTCGACCTGCCCGGATTCTCACGCTTCATGGTTTCGGGCGACGGCGCGCGCGACTGGCTGTCTTCGCTGATCACCGGCTTAGTGCCGAAACCGCGCCGCATCGGGCTCGCCTATTTCGCCGACGACAAGGGCCGCATCGTCACCGAAATGTCGATCATGCCGTTGCAGCTTGATGATGGTGAACGTTTTATGCTGATCACCGCAGCGCTTGCGGAGTTGCATGACTTTGAATGGCTGCATCAGAATCTACCGAAAGGCTCACTGATTCAAATCGAGAACATGACAGACCGGTTTTCCTGCCAGATCCTGACGGGACCCAAGTCACGCGATATCCTCGCCGATTTGACAGATCTTGACGTCCAGCGGCCCTGGCTTTCGATGCAAACCAAGCGGATCGCCGGCCGCTGGTGCCAGCTCGTGCGCGTTTCCTTTGCCGGAGAACTCGGCTGGGAAATCCACAGCAAGGTGGAGGACACGGCGGCGATCTTCGACGCCGTCTGGACTGCCGGGCAAAAACACGGCCTGAAACCCTTCGGCATGTTCGCACTGGATTCGCTGCGTCTGGAAAAGGGCTACCGCGCCTGGAAGGGCGATCTCTCCACCGACTACACCGTTCTGCAAGGCGGGCTCGAGCGCTTCGTCAAATGGGACAAGCCGGATTTCAAGGGCAAGGCCGCACTGCTCAGCGAACGGCAGCAGGGCGTGAAGAAGCGTTTTGTGACGCTTGTGGTCGAGGCTGGCCATCACGACGCGCCCTATATGTCGACCGTCCTCTATGAAGGCAGGATCGTCGGTGAAACCACCTCTGGTGGCTGGGGTTACCGTGTCGGCAAATCGATCGCGCTCGGCACGATCCGCGCCGACCTGGCAGTGCCCGGCACGAAAGTGCAGGTGGAAATCTTTGGCGAGAATTTCCCCGCGGTGGTGCAGGAAGACCAGCCCCTGTGGGACCCGAAGAATGAAAGATTGAGAGCGTAACATGCCCAAACCCTCATCCCGCATTTCCGGCATCACGCCGTCCGGCAAGGATGGCTGGGAAGTCCATTTCGCCGCCATGAACCGCAAGGAGGCTGGCGAGGACATCATCATGCTCTCGGTCGGCGATCATGATTTCGACACGCCCGCCGAAACCGTCGAAGCCTGCGTCACCGCCGTGCACGCCGGTTATCACCACTACACGCAGCTCCCCGGCATCCCGCGCCTGCGCGCGGCCATGGCGAAGCTCTCCACGCAATGCACCGGCGTGCCCACCACCGCCGACGAGGTGATCGCCACACCCGGCGGCCAGCTCGCGCTGTTTGCCGCAGCACAGGCAGCACTCGATCCGGGCGACCACGCCATCGTGGTCGCGCCCTATTATGCCACCTACCCGCCGACATTCCGCGCCGCGGGCGCTGAATTCACCATCGTCGAGACCCGCGCCGCGGACGGGTTCCAGCCGCGCGCCGAAGATATCGCCGCAGCGGTGCGCCCAAACACCAAGGCGATCCTCATCAACACGCCCAACAACCCGACCGGCGCGGTCTACTCCCGCAAAAGCCTGGAAGGCATCGCGGAAATCTGCCGCAAGCATGATCTCTGGCTGTTTTCCGACGAGGTCTACTGGACGCTGGGCGGCGGCGAGCACATCTCGCCGCGTTCGCTGCCCGGCATGGCCGAGCGCACGCTGGTCATCAATTCCATGTCAAAAAGCCACGGCATGACCGGCTGGCGCATCGGCTGGCTGACTGCGCCGAAGGAACTGGTCAGCCTGCTCATCAGCCTCAATCTCGTCACCACCTACGGGCTGACCGATTTCGTCAGCCGCGCAGCGGTCGAGGCGATGGAGAACGCCTATGGCGTCAAGGAGATCGCCGAGCGCTATACGGCACGACGCGCCGTTTTCCTCGACGCGGTGCGCGGGCTGAACAATGTCACCGTGCGCGGTTCCGAAGGCGGCATGTATGTCATGCTCGACATCAGCGCCATCGAGCCGGATTGCGAAAGCTTCGCCTGGGCGTTCCTCAACGCCGAGAAGGTCGCCGTGATGCCCGGCGTCAGCTTCGGCGACGCCGCCGCCGGCCATATCCGCATCAGCCTCTGCCAGCCGGAGGAAATTCTTCTTGAAGCAGCAGCGCGCGTAAAGCGCTTCGCTGCCACCTACAGCCCATCCAAGGAAAGCAAGCAAGCATGAGTTCTCTGCCGCAAAAAGCTCGCGCCGTTATCATCGGCGGCGGCGTATCCGGCTGTTCAGTCGCCTATCACCTCGCCAAGCTCGGCTGGACCGACATCGTGCTTCTGGAGCGCAAGCAGCTCACATCGGGCACGACATGGCATGCCGCCGGGCTGATCGGCCAGTTGCGCGCTTCGCAGAACATGACGCGGCTCGCCAAATATTCCGCCGATCTCTACGTCAAGCTGGAAGAAGAAACCGAAGTCGCAACCGGCATGCGCCAGGTCGGGTCGATCACGGTGGCGTTGACCGAAGAACGCAAGCACGAAATCTATCGTCAGGCCTCGCTGGCGCGCGCCTTCGATGTCGATGTGCGCGAGATTTCACCGAACGAAGTCAAAGAGATGTATCCGCATCTCAACGTGGCCGATGTGGTCGGCGCGGTGCACCTGCCGCTCGACGGCCAATGCGACCCGGCCAACATCGCCATGGCGCTGGCCAAGGGCGCACGCCAGCGCGGCGCGAAGATCGTCGAGAACGTCAAGGTCACCGCCGTGCACCAGAAGAACGGCCGCGTCACCGGCGTCTCATGGGCCAAGGGCGATGAGCAAGGCACGATCGAAAGCGATGTTGTGATCAACTGCGCCGGCATGTGGGCGCGCGAGCTGGGCGCCATGTTGGGCGTGACCGTGCCGCTGCACGCCTGCGAGCATTTTTACCTCGTCACCGAAGCCATCCAGGGCCTCGGCCGCCTCCCCGTTCTGCGCGTGCCGGACGAATGCGCCTACTACAAGGAAGACGCCGGCAAGATGATGCTTGGCGCTTTCGAACCGGTCGCCAAGCCGTGGGGCATGAACGGCATTTCAGAGGATTTCTGCTTCGACCAGTTGCCGGAGGATTTCGAGCATTTCGAGCCCATCCTCGAAATGGGCGTGAACCGCATGCCGATGCTCGGCACCGCCGGCATCCACACCTTTTTCAACGGCCCGGAGAGCTTTACGCCCGACGACCGCTATTATCTCGGCGAAGCGCCGGAGCTTGGCGGCTACTGGGTGGCGGCAGGCTACAATTCCATCGGTATCGTCTCGTCCGGCGGTGCCGGCATGGCGCTGGCGCAATGGATCAATGACGGCGAAGCGCCCTTCGACCTGTGGGAAGTCGACATCCGCCGCGCCCAGCCATTCCAGAAGAACCGCGCCTATCTCAAGGAGCGCGTGTCCGAGACGCTCGGCCTGCTCTATGCGGACCATTTCCCCTACCGCCAGATGGCGACCTCGCGCGGCGTGCGCCGCTCGCCGATCCACGAGCATCTCAAGGCGCGCGGCGCTGTGTTCGGCGAAGTCGCCGGCTGGGAACGCCCCAACTGGTTCGCCCGCGAGGGTCAGGAGCGCGAATACAAATATTCCTGGAAACGGCAGAACTGGTTCGACAACCAGCGCGACGAGCACCTTGCCGTGCGCAGCAATGTCGGCCTGTTCGACATGACCTCCTTCGGCAAGATCAGGATCGAGGGCCGCGATGCACTGGCCTTCCTGCAACGCATGTGCGCCAACGACCTCAATGTCGCTCCCGGAAAAATAGTCTACACGCAGATGCTGAATGCGCGCGGCGGCATCGAGAACGATCTCACCATCTCGCGGCTTTCCGAAACGGCCTTCTTCGCCGTGGTGCCCGGCGCGACCTTGCAGCGCGATCTGGCATGGCTGCGCAAGCATCTACGCGACGAGTTCGTCGTCATCACCGATGTGACGGCTTCAGAAAGCGTGCTCTGCCTGATGGGACCGCAGTCGCGCGAGCTGATCAGACGAGTCAGCCCGAACGACTTTTCCAACGAAAACAATCCGTTCGGCACCTTCCAGGAGATCGAGATCGGCATGGGGCTGGCGCGCGCGCACCGCGTCACTTATGTCGGCGAACTCGGCTGGGAACTCTATGTCTCGACCGACCAGACAGCCCATGTCTTCGAGGCGCTGGAGGAAGCCGGTCGGGAGTTCGACCTGAAACTCTGCGGCCTGCACACGCTGGATTCCTGCCGCATCGAAAAGGCCTTCCGCCATTTCGGCCACGACATCACCGACGAAGACCATGTGCTGGAAGCCGGCCTCGGCTTTGCCGTGAAGACCGGCAAGGGAGAGTTCATCGGTCGAGACGCCGTGCTGGCAAAGAAGGATGCCGGCCTGTCACGCCGGCTGGTGCAATTCCGCCTCACTGACCCGGAGCCGCTGCTGTTCCACAACGAAGCGATTGTGCGCGATGGCAGGATCGTCGGCACCATCACCTCGGGCAATTACGGCCATCACCTCGGCGGCGCCATAGGCCTCGGCTATGTGCCGGCCAAGGGTGAGAGCGAGGCCGATTTGCTCGGCTCGTCCTACGAGATCGAGATCGCCGGCGAACGTTTTCCAGCCGAGGCGTCGCTGAAACCGATGTATGATCCGAAGTCGGAGCGGGTCAGGATATAGCGCCTCAAAAAGCCGCCAGCTTGCGCCTCACCTGCCCCAGAAACGCATCGCGGCTTTTCGGCGTCGAGGTGTCCATCATGTAGTGCGCCAGAAACATCGTGCGGCAGCGCCGGGCGCAGAGCGCGCGGATGCCGCGCAGGATGGTCTTGCGGCCGGGATGGCCGACGACATGCGACCACCAGCGCGGCGCACCGCAGGTGGTGATGACGGCGATCTTCGACACATGCGTCATCAGCGGCCTGATCGCGCCCTTGCCCTTGGGCAGTTCGAAGGCGACCTCGGTCGCCCACACCCTGTCGAGCCAGCCTTTCAGCATCGCCGGCAGGCCGTACCACCATGTCGGGTAGATGAAGACGATTGCCTGCGCCCATTTCAGGTGCTCGATATGCGTTTCAAGCGCCGGGTCTACCGGCCGACGATCATTGTAGAAACGCCGCTCGTCGTCGCGCATGACGGGGTCGAAGTTTTCCGCATAGAGATCGACGAGGCGCGCTTCGCAGCCCTTGGCGTTGATCGCCTCGATCGCCGCATCGCGCACCGCCGCGCAGAAGCTTTCAGGCACGGGATGGCAATAGACAACCAGCACCCGCATCAGAACGAGTCCATCTGCGCCGTGACCTTCGCCATGAATTTTTCGCGCGAGGCGGGTGTCGAAAGATTCATGGAATAGTGCGCCAGATAGGAAACCGGCGCTCCCGGTTTCACCGTCGCGCGCAACACCCGCGTGATGATCTTTCGCGGCGGATCGCCAACCAGCAACGCAGCGAGCCGGCTGCCGCCATAGGTGGTGACGGCCGCGACCTTTTTGACATTGTGAAGCGTCGGCACCGTGCGGCCAGCGACCAGCTTGAACGACACGCCGGGCAGGAAGACGCGATCGAAAAAGCCTTTCAGGATAGCGGGATAGCCGTAGTTCCACACAGGAAAGGAAAGCACCAGCGCGTCCGCGCGCTGTAGCCGATCGACATAGCTGCGCACGCTTTCGACATTGGCGGGAACGTCATGATAACCGATGCGCTCGGCGCGCGTCATGCGCGGGTCGAAATCCTCTGCGTAGAGATCGCAATCGTCAACGCTATGACCCTTCGTCCTCAACCGTTCGACGATCAGGCTGTGGAGCGCTGCGCCAAAGCTGGTCTCGACTGGATTGGCGTAGAGGACGAGGATGTTCATGCCTGCTCCCGTCAACCCGCCCGCTGCAAACCCTTGAATAGGAACGTCTTGCCCGACCGATAATCATAGTCGGGATTTTCCCAGGCAATCATCTTGCCGGGATTGAGCAGCCCTTGCGGATCGGCCTCGCGCTTGAAGGCGAGCTGGATATCGTCCGTCTGCTTCATGCCGCCCTCCTCCAGCGTGTAGCGGTGCGGGTTGAAGATCGGACAGCTATTCTCCTCATGCAAGCGAATGATCTCATCGAGCCGCTCTTCGGTGGTGAATTTCACCAACGGCAGGCCGAAACAGGTGATGTTGCCGTCGAAGCGCACGAATTCGAGATGGGAAAACACCTCGCCCGGAAACATCGCGTCCATCTTCTCGACCAGAGCCAACTGGTTCGGGAATGGGTATAGCGATTGGAGATAGGTCATCGCGGGATCGACGCGCAGCGCCCGCAAGGTCGTATGGTTCCAGGCAAGCTCGAAGGTCGGCGGCAGGCCCTTTTTCTCCTCCTCGGACATGCTGGCAGCGTTCATCACGACTTCGCCGCCCTCGCGACGCGTGAAAGCAAGAAATGCGTCGAGCGAATGCGGCGCGACCATCACCAGGCAGATGCTCTGCCCCGACCGGAAAAAACGCTGGTGGCGCTTGAAATAATCCTGCGGCACAGGTGCCGCGATCGGCGTGATGAGCTTGGTCAGCAACCCGTCCTGGCAGCCAAGCGCATTGCCGTAGCGCGCCGCGCCCATGAAACTGTCGAAGCCGACGATCACGTCGATCCAGTCATAGGATGCCGTCAGCGGCATCTCGACTTCGACGATGATGCCGTTGGTGCCATAGGCGTGTGTGACCTTGTGCAGATTCTCGCCGGTGAGATCGAGCACCTTCGGCTCAGCCTCCATGGTGATGACGCGCAGGCGAATGACATTGCCGAAATCGCGCAAACCGCCGAAATTAATCGAGCCGACCCCGCCCGACCCGCCGGCAATGAACCCCCCGATGGAGGCAGTGTTGTAGGTCGAGGGATGCAGGCGCAGTTCCTGTCCCGAATGGGCGCGCGTCGCCCGGTCGATATCGGCGAGGATGGCACCCGGCCCGCAAATGACGCGTCCCGGTGCAATCGTGGTGATCTCGCTCATCTCGGCTAGCGACAGCACCACACCGCCCGACAATGGCATGGCCTGACCGTAATTGCCGGTGCCGGTGCCGCGCGGCGTTACCGGAATGCCGAGGCGGTGACAGGCGGCGAGCACGCGCACGACCGCGGCCTGGTTCTTGGGCGAGACAACGAGATCCGCGGTGACGTTTTCGAGCTGGCGCTTGAGGACAGGGCTGTACCAGTAGAAATCGCGGCTCTTCTGCTGCACGATCGCCGGATTGTCTTCGATCTTCATGCCGTCGAGTTCGCGCTTAAGCGCCGCAATGTTCATCATTTCACCATAAGGTCGTCGAGTTCGGCATAGTCGGGCAGTTCGCGCGCAATCGCCTTGCCATCGCGGACGACGATGCGATCCGATTCCGGCCGCGACAGAAGCTCGGTCCAGCTCCGACCCTTGAAAATGACGAAGTCGGCGGCGTCGCCGGCGCTTATGCTGTCCGCTCCGTCGAGCCGCATCACCTCCGCCGGCGACGACGCAACCGACTTCGGCCAGTCGCTCACCGGGTGATCTAAATGCAGGATGCGTGTCGCCATGCGATAGACTTCCAGCATGTCGAGATCGCCATAGGCATAAAACGGGTCGCGGGTGTTGTCGGAGGCGACCGAAACCGGAATGCCGCGCGCCTTCATCTCATGCAGCAGCGTCACGCCACGCCAGCGCGGCGTGGTGCCGTCATGGCGCCGGTCCTGAAGGTAGAGATTGCACATCGGCAGCGACACCACCGCAATGCCAGCACGCGCGACCTTGTCGAGCGTATCCAGCACGTCAGCATCCGGCTGGCGCGCCAGCGAGCAGCAATGGCCAACGAGGATTTTTCCCGCGAAGCTATGACGCAAGGCGGCTTCGGCGATTTTCCTCAGACCGACTGCGGAGATATCGGCAGTTTCATCGGCATGGAAATCGAGGTCGAGGCCGTGATCAATCGCGGTGCGGAACATGCGGTCGAGCAGTTCGTCGAGGTCGGGCACCATATAGGCGACAGCGCCGAGCACGCCATTGGCAGCCGCCACCTGCTTCGCCAACCGTTCAAACCATGCCGCATCGCGCACGCCATCAATGCCGAGCAGGCAGGCCCCCTGCAACTCGATGCGGCCACGCCAGCGCTCGCGCATTTCCTCAAAAACCGGCCAGGAGATTTCTTCCTGCGGCGGCACGCTGTCGATATGGGTGCGCAGCGCCTTGGTGCCGTGCGCATAGGCCGAGCGCAGGGAGAAATCCATGCGCCGGGCGACATCCTCGGCAGTCCAGCGCGCGGCGCGGTCGTTTCCTGTCGCGATGAGCGCACCGGGAAAGGAACCGTCCGGGTTCGGCGTTCGCGGCCATATGTGGCCCTTGTCGATATGGGTGTGGCAGTCGACGAAACAGGGAAGGACGATGCTGCCTTTGAGGTCGATAGCGTCGGCGGCTGGCGAAGCTGAATCGCTCGCCATGATGCCGGCGATCTTGCCGTCCGTAACCGCTATTTCGGCCAGCGCGAAGCCGTCAACGTCGAAGGGACCTGCGAGGTCCGGCGTGAGTGAGGAATGCACGCGGGTGTTGGTGAGGGTGTATGGGCCGGAAATGGGGATGTCGATTAATGTCATTGCACCGCCCACCTCGGCGAATGGGCAGCAACGCCACGTTCCTTCGCGCCCCCCTCTGTCCTGCCGGACATCTCCCCCACAGGTGGGGAGATTAGCAGCGTCGCTCGTCCCGCCTGTTCTGAAACGCTGAAGATTGGCGAAAGCTGACATGAAGGCTGATCTCCCCACCTGTGGGGGAGATGGCCGGCAGGCCAGAGGGGGGCAACGTAGAGCGCAGACGTTCCCATTCTTTCTGTACCGCGCGCCAACACCCTCACCGCTCCTGCTTCAGCGCGCTTTCGTGCCAGCGCCGCAGGATGAGATGCGACACGAGCGAAAGCACGAGGAAGATGACGATGCCGGCGAGCGAGATCAGGATCAGCGCCGCGAACAATCTCGGCGCATTCAGCCTATAACCAGCCTCGATGATGCGCGAGGCGAGTCCCGACGATTGCCCAGAAGCGCCGGCGACGAACTCGGCCACCACCGCGCCGATGAGCGACAGGCCGCCGGCGATCTTCAAGCCGCCGAGAAAATAGGGCATCGCCGCCGGCAGCCGCAGATGCCAGAGCTCCTGCCAGCGCGTCGCGCCGTTCAGCCGGAACAGGTCGCGCAGATTGCGGTCGACCGAGTTCAGCCCGAGCGTGGTGTTGGACAGGATCGGGAAGAAAGCAACGATCCAGGCGCAGAGCAAAAGCTTGGCCGTCTGGTTGTCGACATAGATGTTGATAAGCGGAAAGATCGCGACGATCGGCGTGACCTGCAGCACGATGGCGAAGGGGAAGAGCGACATCTCCACCCATTTCGACTGCGCAAACAGCACTGCCAGCCCCACGCCGCCGACCACCGCCAGAAGCAGGCCGAGAAAGGTGATGCGCAGCGTCACCAGCAGCGAGCCGAACAGCAAGGCAGCGTCGCTATGCAGCGTCTGCAACACGACGCCGGGACGCGGCAGGATATATTGCGGGATCTCATTCCAGACGCAGATGCGATCCCACAGCCAGATCGCCAGCACCATGATCGCCAGCGGCAGAACCCAGCTGCCGATGCGTTCCAGCCGCTCCCGGCGCAGACGCCGTGCTTCCTCGGGATCGAGCGTTGCCACGGAGTTCTCGACAGCGGTCATGCCGCCGCTCCGTGTGTGGAGTTGATGGCGCTGACCAACACGTCCGAGGCCTGCCGGCAAAGTGCTGCATAGGCAGGCGACGTGCGAAACGCTTCGTCGCGCGGATAGGGTGCGTCGACCTCGACCTCCTGAAACACTCGCCCCGGCCGTGCCGCCATGACGACGATGCGGTTGGAGAGAAAAACACTCTCGAAAACGCTGTGCGTGACGAAGACGACGGTGAAGCGCTCATCCTGCCAGAGCTCCAGCAGGTCGTTGTTGAGCTTGAAGCGCGTGATTTCGTCGAGCGCCGCAAACGGCTCGTCCATGAGCAGCACGCGCGGCTTGGTCACCAGCGCACGCGCGATCGACACGCGCATCTTCATGCCGCCGGATAGCTCGCGCGGCACGGCGTTTTCGAATCCCGACAGGTGAACGCGCTCAAGAAGCTGCGAAACCGCCGGTGCAGCATCGCTTCGTGAAACGCCCTTCAGCCGCAGCGGCAGCCACACATTATCGAACACGCTGGCCCAGGGCAGCAGCGTCGGCTCCTGAAAGACGAAACCGACGGAGCTTTCCTCGCCCGGCTTGCGCGACCAGTCCAGCGTGCCGGTGGTCGGCGCCGTCAGGCCGGCGATGATGCGCAGCGCCGTCGACTTGCCACAGCCTGACGGGCCGAGCAGGCTGAGGAAATCGCCTTCCCGGATGGTCATGTCGACATTGCTGAGCGCGGTCACGCCGTTGGAAAAAGTCTTGCCGACAGCACGCAACGAAAGCAGCGGTTTTCCGCTGCCTTCCATGCCTGGTACTGTTGTCGATGGAACCATTACGCCGGAGCCGGGCTCACTTCTTCAGGTCGAGCCCGACGCCCTTGTTGACGAAATCAAGCGTGTAGGCCTTCTTGATATCGAGGCCCTCGGGGATGACCTTGGCCTTGACCATCTTGGCGTAGAACCCTGCGATATGCTCGTCGGTCATGGCGCCGATGCCGAGCTTTTCCGCATCGCCCGAATCGACGATGCCGAACTTCTTCATCTGCTCGATCGAAAACGCGATCTGCTCGTCGGTGATGTCGGGATTGTCCTTCTTGATCGCCTCGTTGGCGGCTTTGTTGTCACCGTAGAGATAATTGTACCAGCCCTTGGCCGAGCCATCGACGAAGCATTTTACCACTTCCGGCCGCTTGTCGATCGTCTCCTGCATCGCCTCGATCGTGGTCGCGTAGGTGCTGAAACCGTAATCAGCCAGCAGGAAAGTGTTGGGCTTGAAGCCGCCTTCCTTCTCGACTGCGAAAGGTTCCGAGGTGACATAACCCTGCTGGATGGACTTTGCGTTGGCAATGAAGGGTGCCGCATTGAAGGTGTAAGGCACGCGTTTTGCGGGATCGAAACCGAATTCGGTGATCATCCACTGGAAGAAGCTCTGCGCGCCCTCGTCACCCAGGATGTACTGGTCAGCGTTCTTCAGGTCTTCCCATTTGTCGAGGCCCTGCCCCGGATGGGACATCACCACCTGCGGCTCCTTCTGGAAGGAAGCGGCAACGATGCGCAACGGAATGTTCTGCTGCACGGCATCGAATGCCTGCAACAGGTTGCCGCCCATATAGAAATCGATCTTGCCGGCCAGAAGCAGCGGCCGGCCGCTGACCTGGGGTCCACCCTGCTGGATGGTGACGTCCAGCCCGCAGGCGGCATAGGTGCCGTCGGCAACAGCCTGATAATAGCCGCCATGCTCGGCCTGGGCCAACCAGTTGGTCATGTAGGTGATCTTTTCGGCTGCCAGCGCGGTCGAAGCGGAAGCGCCGAGAAGCGCGATCACGCCGACGGAGAAGCAGAATTTCCTGTTCATCGACAACACCCCTGTTTCAGCCCGCGATCATCGCCGGGCAATAAATATTTAAAGCAAGACGTATGCCATTGGGCATTTGCAGGGATGATGACGCCATCGTGCAATTCCAGCGGCGCGTATATGCTATTTCACCCGGCATCGTGCCCATTTTCTGGGCGTCTGTCCATCATGGTTGGAAAGCATGCACAACGGCTTGAAGCGGGATGCTCAACCGATCTAGGGTCACGGCAACCCGGAGATTTTCATGCTCAGATTCCTCACCCCCAAAACGATAAAACCACCCTTCGCGCGCTACAGCCACGGCGTGGAAGTTCCGGCTGGCAGGCGCCTCGTTCTGTGCTCCGGCCAGCTCGGCATTGGGCCGGATGACACTATCCCCGAGGATGCCGGCGCGCAGGCCGAACTCTGCTTCGCCAACATCGCGGCAATCCTCGGCGAAGCGGGCTTGACGCTGAGGGATATCGTGCGCATCAACGCCTTCGTCACCGACCGAGCCTATCTGCGACCCTATATGGACGTACGCGACCGCCTGTTTTCCGATCCTGCACCCGCTTCGACGCTGATGATCGTTTCCGGATTTGCCCGCCCGGAGTTCAAGGTCGAGATCGAGGTAGTTGCGGCTGGATAAGTCGACAGCGCTTCGCACTGTCGTTAAATGATCCAGAGATTGGCGCTGCCCCTCATCCGCCTGCCGGCACCTTCTCCCCGTATAGTGACGGGGAGAAGGAGGAAGCTCCAGCGCCGGCGACCCCCTCTCCCCGTCCTTACGGGGAGAGGGTAAGGGTGAGGGGCAGCGCAAACCATTATCAAGTTCTTCGGAGTGCCCAGTGGCCCAAGCAAAAAGACGCGTCTGGTGGGGCGACTACAAGACCACCGAATATGCCTCGATCGATCCCGAGGCGACGATCGCCGTCCTCCCGGTCGCGGCAATCGAGCAGCATGGGCCTCACCTGCCGGTGTCCACCGACACCACCATCATGAACGGCATGCTGGACGCTGTCATCGCGCGCCTGCCGGACGATCTCGACATCCGCATCCTGCCGGTGCAGGCGGTCGGAAAATCCAATGAGCACCTCTACGCACCGGGCACGCTGACCTTGCCGGCGACAACGCTGATCGAAGCATGGACCGAACTCGGCGTTTCCATCGCGCGGGCCGGCGTGCGCAAGCTGGTGGTGGTCAATTCACATGGCGGCAATGAAGAAATCATGGGCATCGTCACGCGCGAGCTGCGCGTGCGCTTCGACATGCTGGCGGTGAAGACGAGCTGGCAGCGTTTCGGGCGGCCCGAGGGCATGTACCCTGAACTCGAAGACCGTCACGGTATCCATGGCGGCGATGTCGAGACTTCGCTGATGCTGCATTTCCGGCCCGATCTGGTCGATATGGCCAAGGCCGAGAATTTCGTCTCCAATGTCGCGAATGCCGAGCAGCAATTCGACCTTCTGCGCCAGACCGGCACGCATGCCTTCGCCTGGGTTGCCACCGATCTCAACAAGCATGGAGTCGTCGGCAATGCTGCCATTGCGACCGCTGAAAAAGGAAAGCTGACGGCCGAACATCAGGCCGATGGCTTCATTCGCCTGTTGCAGGACGTCAGGAAAGCAAAACTGGCCGACTGGCTGCCCTGATCAGAGGTTCAGCCCGAACGGCGTCCCCTCAAAAGCGTCAGCACCGCGCCCGATCGCCCGGATCGCATCGACCATGCGTCCACTTCGCCCGAGAATGTCATCAGCCACCGCGACAAGGCGCGGATTGGGCGTTGCCGAGGGCGAAGCCTGCCGCAGCGCGTTCGCCAGTTCGACCTCGTCGCGACGCGGCGAGAGCGCTGAAGCCACGATATAAGCCGACGCTGTCGAACGGCTGATGCCGGCAAAGCAGTGGATGAGCAGCGGCTGCGCGCGATCCCAAGTGCCGGCAAAATCGAGCAGGCTGCGCACATGCTCCTCGCCCGGCAAGGTCATGCCTTCCTGTGCCTCGGCGATATCGTTCATGAGCAGCAGCAGATGGTTTGCCGGCGCGATCACGGCGGGACGGGTCAGCGCCGTGCCGGTGTTGAGCAGCGAAACCATTCGGCTCGCGCCGATGCGCGTCGCCGTTTCATCGATCTTCGACAGCGGACAGACGTAGATCATGAACCCACCTCGGTAAGGTTTTCAGCGCGCTTCGCCCACGCGGCAAGCGCCTGTTCCAGCCGCAGCCACTCGGCTTCGCTTTCGGGCAGGCCGATGCGGAGCGCGGTCGCATCCCAACTGAAATTGCGCAGCAGGATACCCTTTTCGCCGAGCGCGGTGAACAGGCTAGCGGCGTGGGGCGTTTTCACGAAGCGGAACAGGCTGGTGCCGCCGGTTACGATCACTCCATGCCTTGCCAGCAGCGCGTCGAGCCGCGCCGCTTCGTCGTTGAGCCTGTCGCGCATCGCAGTCTGCCACGAGGTGTCGGCCAGCGCCTTGATGCCATATTCCAGCGCCGGACCGGCAACGGCCCATGGCCCGAGTTCTGCGTCCAGCCGCTCCGCCAAAGATTTCTCGGCAATGGCAAAGCCCAATCGAACACCAGCAAGGCCAAAAAACTTGCCGAAGGAACGCAGCACGACGAGACCGCCCTGCCCGACATCGCCGTCGACGCGCTCGGACTGCGGCCCGACATCCATGAAGGCCTCATCGACCACCAGAAGTCCCCCCTTGGCGTGGAGCGCGGCGGCCAGATGAAGAAGCTTTTCGCGCGCAATCACGCGCCCGTCGGGATTGTTCGGATTGACGATGATGGCGAGGTCCCCATCGTAAAGCACCCCGAAATCCTTCACCTCCGACACCGTATGACCCGCTATCGCCGCCGCCCGCGCGTGCTCGGCATAGGTCGGTCCCAGTATCAGCGCCCTGCCCGGTTTCACCAGCGAGGCGACACGCGGCAGCAGTATCTGCGTGCCCGGCGCGGACACCACATTGGCGGCAGATGGCGCGCCATAGGCGCTTGCCGCAATCGATGCCAGTTCGCGCGAACGGCCCGGCTCCGGCAGCCGCGACAAGGCTGTGGCAGGGAGATCGAAAAGCGGATAGGAGTGCGGATTGATCCCGGTCGACAGGTCGATCCAGGGCAGCGGCGCATGCGGAAACAGCGCTGCCGCCCGGCCGAGGCTGCCGCCGTGATCGGCCACCGCCGTCACCGCACTCCTGTTTTCCAGCGCCATGTTCGTCCTGCTCGCCTTCCTGTCGCTTCTCGTCGAACTGGGTCTCGGTTACCCGGATCGGCTGGTGCGCGCAATCGGCCATCCGGTGATCTGGATCGGCCAGCTCATTTCTTTCCTCGACAGGAACCTCAACCGCGCGACCCAATCCGACGCTTCGCGCCGCATTTGGGGCGTGGTGGCGCTGATCGTGCTGATTGCCATCCCGGCAGGCATCGCATTTTTCCTCGAAACGCTGTTTTCGCTTTCGGCTCTAGGCATCGTGGCGTCGGCGCTTCTCGGCAGCACATTGCTGGCGCAGCGCAGCCTTGCCAGTCATGTGAAAGCGGTCGCCGATGCGCTCGATCGCGGCGGCTTGCAGGCCGGCAGGCGCGCTGTATCGCAGATCGTCGGCCGCGATCCCGAACGGCTCGACGAGGCAGGTATCAGCCGCGCCGCGATCGAAAGCCTTGCCGAGAATTTCTCCGACGGCATCGTCGCACCGGCCTTCTGGCTGGGCATTGGCGGGCTGGCGGGTGGCGTCGCCTACAAGGCCGCCAACACCGCCGACTCGATGATCGGCCACCGCACGCCTCGTCACGAAGCCTTCGGCTGGGCAGCTGCCCGCTTTGACGATTTGATCAACCTGCCAGCTTCACGTTTGACCGCTTTGCTGCTGGTGATTGCCGCGACGATCGTGCCCGGGGCAAGCGCAGCCAATGCCTGGCGCAGCGTCTGGCGCGATGCCTCCAAACACCGCTCGCCCAATGCCGGTTGGCCGGAGGCTGCAATGGCCGGCGCGCTCGGTCTGTCGCTGGCCGGCCCGCGCGTCTATGGCGGCGTCATGGTCGAGGATGCGACGATGGGCGACGGGCGGCGCGAGGCGAACGCCGCGGATATCAGGCGGGCGCTGCGGCTTTATTGGACGGCGGATGGGTTGATGGTGGTGGGGTTTGGAGTGTTGGCAGGTTTGGGTTACGTGCTTGGATAAAGAGGCACCCCTACCGGCACGCTTGTATTCCTTCGCGCCCCCCTCTGGCCTGCCGGCCATCTCCCCCACAGGTGGGGAGATCAGCTGTCATCACGACTTTCGCCAATCAGAAACGCCGCAAGGTGAGCGGGGCAACGAAGCTGCTGATCTCCCCACCTGTGGGGGAGATGGCCGGCAGGCCAGAGGGGGGCGCCGTAGAGTGCTACCTATGCGAAGAAGGGAAACGGAACAGCGCCCCTAAAACTCAATCCCCTGCTGCGCCTTCACCCCGGCCGAAAAATGGTGCTTCACCGAGCCCATTTCGGTCACAAGATCAGCAGCCTCAATCAGCGCCGGCTTGGCATTGCGGCCGGTGACGACGACATGCAGGCCCTCCCGCCGGTTCTTCAAAGTCGCAACCACGCTGTCGAGGTCGAGATAGTCATAGCGCAGCGCGATGTTGAGTTCATCCAGCACGACGAGGCTGATCGACGGATCGGAAATCAGCTCCACCGCCTTGGCCCATGCGGCTTCGGCAGCAGTGATGTCGCGCTTGATGTCTTGCGTTTCCCAAGTGAACCCTTCGCCCATCGTGTGCCAGACCATGCGGTCGCCGAAGGTGGCGAAGGCGTCCTTCTCGCCGGTGTGCCAGGCGCCCTTGACGAACTGCACCACGCCGACGCGCTTGCCGTAGCCGAGCATGCGCAAAGCAAGCCCGAAGGCGGCCGTCGTCTTGCCTTTGCCGGGGCCGGTGTTGACGATGAGCAGCCCCTTCTCGGTGACCGTCTTTTCGGCCACCTCGGCGTCCTGCACCGCCTTGCGCTTGGCCATCTTGGCCTTATGGCGCCCGGCTTCCTTTTCGTCGATTTCTTTCATCTCATTTCACCTGCATCGGCAGACCCGCGACCATGAACAACACGCGGTCGGCGCGGGCAGCGATCCTCTGATTGAGCCGGCCGGCGGCATCGCGGAATTTCCGCGCCAGGGCGTTGTCCGGTACGATGCCAAGCCCGACCTCGTTGGCGACGACGAACCACGGACCGCGCGGCTTGGCCAGAACCGCCTCCAGCCGTTCGCTTTCGCGTTCCAGATCATGATCGACCAGCAAATGATTGGAAAGCCAGAGCGTCAGGCAATCGACCAGCAAGGGCTGCCCATCCGGAACCCCGGTTATGGCGTCGGCAAGATCGAGCGGCACATCAATCGTCTGCCAGCCCTCGGCGCGGCGGTCGCGATGCAGCGCGATGCGTTCCACCATCTCGTCATCAAAGGCCTGCGCCGTGGCGATATAGGTCCAGGGCGCAGGGAATGCGGTGGCCAACCGCTCGGCATGCGCGCTCTTGCCGGAGCGCGCACCGCCGAGCAGGAAGGTTAGCGAAGTGGCGTCAGGCAAAGCTGTCGCGCAGGCTTGTCGCCGTTCCGGTGAAACGTCCGCGAATGACGCCTACGGCAGCACCCAGAACGACCCAGAAGATCAGGTTCGTCACGGTTACGGCGACGACGAACTGATGATGCAGATCCGGCGGGATCGGCGATTCGTGGCTTGCCGGCTGCGGCGCGCCCAGAAGGTGCGGCGCGACCATCAGCGCAACGCCGATCAGCGAAAACACCAGCGACGAGCGGAAGGCGATCAGGCCAAGGCCGGCAGCTGTGGCAACCACCGTGCCGATCCACCAGACCTGACGGGCGGCAAGATCGGCCGCAGGCATGGCAGGCAGTTCCGGCGGCAGGCCGAGGCCCGGTGCCAGCGTGAATACGGCAAAGCCGGCAAAGCCCCAGAAAATGCCCTGGCGCCAGTTGGCGATGCCGCCGGCGAGTTCCGAAACGGCGACCAGAACCAGCGCGAAGCCGATACCGGTGACGATATTGGCGAGTGCCGTGAAGGCAAAGCGCTCAAAACCGTCCGCCGGCGCCCAACCTTCTTCCTCATGCTCATGCGCGGGTGCTGCGGCCTCAGCCGCCGGAGCGGCAGTTTGTGCACTATTGGTTGCCGGCGCGGCATGCTCGTGGCCACCCTCGGCATTCTCGAAGGTTTCCGCCTTGAGGATCAGCGGAACGGTCGCATAGGTCTGCATGGCCGTCATGACGATGCCGGACAATAGCCCTGCGATCGCCGCGATGAACACGACGTTACGAAACAATGTCATGGGAGCGGTCCTTCGTTAGTGGCAGGGAAACGCCATCGAGTGGCGATAGTCGTGGCCGGCATTATGGACGACTTCCATATGCGAGAAGCCGACGAAGCCGATAACGAAGAGGCCGAGCAGACCGGCCATTGCCAACTGCATCGAGCGCGTGACTGAGCCTGCCGTTGCGCCGAGCGACGAAGAAACCGTGTTCATTTCCAAATTCCTTTCACCCTCCACCCGAGGGCACCTAGAGTTTCCGACGTCGTCGGCAGGTCTCCTGGCTTGCGGGTCGACGCCCTTCCCCGCCTTCCCGAGAAAACTCTCAGTGGCATCTGGGGAGAGCTCGCCGCGTACAGTTGCGGGGGCAGCCGCGGCTTTGGGCAGATTTTGCCCGCACCGCATTCCCTATTGATTCCTCACGGAACCGACGACAGCGGCGACTATAAGGACAAACCCGCCGCCCGGCAAACCAATTTCCCGCCCTTTGCACGCCGGAAAAGTCGCAAACGCGCTAGCGACGATAACCGCCGCAATTGACAATTATTTCGCACAGGTATCCGCTGCTCCGGTCTGGAGGGATCGCGCCATGACGGCGGGCACGGCGGAAGGCAACGCCTATAACGGCCTTCGAATGGCGGAGGTGACGCTTCCGTCCCGCGCCTATTGGAGCGACGCCGAATACCAGCGCGATCTCGACGCGATCTGGTATCGAAACTGGATCATGGCCTGCCGTGTGGCCGATCTAGACCAACCGCTAGCCTATCGCGTCTTCAAACTCGGCACGCAGGAAATCCTGATCATTCGCGACGAGACCGGCGTGCTGCGCGCTTTCCACAACACATGTCGCCATCGCGGCTCGCAGCTTTGCCGCGAAGGCGAAGGCAGACTGAAGACCCGGCTGCTCACCTGCCCCTATCATGCGTGGTCCTATTCGCTGCGCGGCGACCTCGTGCGCGTGCCGTCGAAATCGTTGCCCGAAGGCTTCAACAAGGCCGACTACCCGCTCTATCCGGTGGCGCTGTCGGTCTGGCGTGGTTTCGTCTTCGTCAACCTGGCTGAAGATGCACAGGGCTCGGCTGCAGATGTTTTCGATGCCGGCTCCGCCGACCTGACCAACTGGCCGCTGGAAGACCTCGTCACCGGGCACGCCTTTCGCAAGGTTATGAACTGCAACTGGAAAATTTTTTGGGAAAACTTCAACGAGTGCCTGCATTGCCCGGGCGTCCATAAATCCCTGTCGCATCTCGTGCCGATCTATGGCCGCGGCCTGATGGCGCGTCACGACGACCCGGATTGGGCGCTTCATGCCGACAATGATGCGCCCGAATATTCGGGCGGCCTGCGCGCCGGTGCCGAGACGTGGTCTGAGGACGGGCGCGTTCATGGCCCGGCTTTTCCAGACCTGACAGAGGCCGAGCGCGCTGCCGGCCAGACCTATGCCGCGCATCTGCCGTCGATGTTCGTCGTCGGCCATGTCGATTATGTCCGCACCGTGCAGCTGGTGCCGTTGGGGCCGGAACAGACGGAGCTTGTCGCCGAATGGCTGTTTCTGCCGGAGGCGCTGAGTTCAGGCGGGACCGACCTCGAAAACATCGTCAAGTTCGGCATCCAGGTTCTGGAAGAGGACGCGGCCATCTGCGAGATCAACCAGAAGGGCCTGCATTCGCTGCGCCACGAGACCGGCGTGCTGATGCCGGAGGAATATGAGCTTCAGCGCTTCCACCAATGGGTGCGCGGCCAGCACGCGCAGGCGCTCACATCGACTTCGGCAGATAGCGCCAGGTGATCAAGCCGCAGACTGTCGTGAAGACGCCGAGCGTGACGAACACCGCGCCGAGCCCGAAGAAGGCAAGCACCACCGAATAGACCAGCGGCGGCAAAAGCTCCGACAGGTCGAGATAGGTGCGATAGACGGCAGTCATCTGCGGCCGCTCATGAATGCGCACCGCGCGCATGAAGGCCGTGGAGCCGAGCGCATCGAGCGCCACCGCAAACAGTGCGCCGAAAAGCAGGAAGACGCCCGTCGCCAGCGGCAGTCGCTCGCCGCCAAGCCCCGCCAGCAACAGCGCCGTGCTCATGCCGAAGAAGGCAAACGCCATGATGTTCCGCGCGCCGAAGCGCCGGCCTGCCTTGCCCCAGTAGATGGCCGCGAACAGAAGGGCGTTGCCTGCCGAAACCAGAAGGCCGCCGGCCAACTCGCCCTGCCCCGTCACCACCATCAGGATCGGCCCATAGACGAAGAACGTCGTCCAGAAGCACGAGCGGCCGAAGGCTATCACCCAGGCCAGCCGCAGCCGTGGCTGGGCGACGAAGCGGCCGATATTCTTCAGCGGATTGGCCGGTCGCGTCTTGCCCGGTCGGATCATGGCGTTGTCGCCGAGGCGGAAGTACCAGAAAGTGATCAGCAGCGCGGTCGCGAAAGCAACCACCACGCCCTGCGTCACGAAGATACCGTAGCGCGTATAAAGGAAGACACCCAGCGTCGGCCCGCCTGTCCAGGCGATCATCGATGCCGCCATGCGCAGCGATTCGGCCTGCATGATGTCGGTCTTGCGGATATGGTCCATGATGTAGAGGTTGAGCGTGATCGCCAGCGCGCTCGCCCCCATGACGCGGGCCAGCATCCCGAACATCTGGCCGGGCAGCGAATGCGTCATGAACAGCAGCGAACCGACGGCGAGCAGCGCAACGCCGGTCGTGTAGATCCAACGCCGCGAGAACCGATCGATCAGCATCGGCATGAACAGCGTTGCCGAAAGGCCGATGAATGCAACGAGCGTGTAGAGCAGAGAGACGGTCTGCTTGTTCTGCAGGAGTTCGTAGGCCTGGATCGGAACGACGCTGGCGATCGAGGCACGCGCAAAGGATTCCAGCGCATAAAGCGTGGCAAAGGTGCCCGCGCCCGCCGGCTTTACGGCGGGAAGCCAGATCGGATGCCTTACCTGCGTGATCATTCCTGCCCCGGATCATTTGCCGGCAGATTTGCAGGCGCAATCACACCGCCGATAGCAGGAAACCGACCTGCCATCGTCGCAAAAGCCGGTTGGATATCGTCTTTTCGGCTGTGGCCTAAGATTCGGCTGCGCATTGAAATCGCTCGGAGGTCGAGTTCCTTCGCGCCCCCCTCTGGCCTGCCGGCCATCTCCCCCGCGAGTGGGGAGATTAGCAGCTTCACTTGTGCGCCCTACCTGCAACGCTGAAGATTGTCGAAAGAGGACATGACGGCTGATCTCCCCACCCGCGGGGGAGATGGCCGGCAGGCCAGAGGGGGGCAACGTAGGGCGAAACCCGAGGCGAGCTACACCCGGTCCCACTCCGGCGAGAACCCGAAATCGCAAAGACGCGAATTGCGGCCGGTGAGAGCAGAGATCGCCACCATCTCTTCGGCCGACAGGGCAAAGTCGAAGATGGCGATGTTTTCCGATAGCCGCGCGATTTTCGTCGTGCGCGGAATGGCGACCACGCCTTCCTGCTGCACGTGCCAGCGCAGCACGATCTGGCCCGGCGTCTTGCCGTGACGGGCGGCAACATCGCGGATCGCGTTTTCCGAAAACAGGTCGCCACCGCGATAGAGCGGGCAATAGGAAACCAGCGCCATACCGTTGTCGCGGCACAGGCGATAGACCTTCCGCTGGTCGAGATAGGGGTGGTTCTCGACCTGATTGGCAACCAGCGGTTCCTCCGACAGCGCAATCGCCTGCGAAAGCAGTGCTGTCGGGAAATTCGAGACACCGATATGGCGCGCAAGGCCGCTGCGCTTCACAGCGTTCAGCGCCTTGATAGAGCCCGCCAGCGGAATTTTCGGGTTCGGCCAGTGGATCAGCAGCAGGTCGACCTGATCGAGGCCGAGATGCTTCAGGCTGGCCTCAGTCGAGCGCTCCAGATCTCCCGGCGCGATGTCCGTCCACCACACCTTCGTCGTCACGAAAACATCGTCGCGCGCAACGTCCGAAGCACGAAGGCCGACGCCGACATCCTTCTCGTTGCCGTAAGCGGCTGCCGTGTCGATGTGGCGATAGCCGACCGACAGCGCGCGCAGCACGAGCTCGGCACAGTCGTCGCCTGAAAGCGTCCATGTTCCGAGACCGAGCGCGGGAATTTGCGCGCCATTGGCGTTTACGCTGTGCATGGCATTCTCCAATTCCATTCTTTCGTCGTTATGATCCGTGCTAACGGTTGAACGATAATCAAACGAACCGCAACATCACGCATGCTTCCAGACTCAGAACCACTTCAGCAACCAAAATCACGCCGCATCGACGCGCTCGACCTGGCGCGCGGCCTCGCCCTGATCGCCATGGCGATCTACCACTTTACCTGGGATCTCGGATTCTTCGGCTACACCGAGCCCGGCCTGACGGCCTTCGGCGGCTGGAAGCTGTTTGCGCGCTGCATCGTCTCGAGCTTCCTGTTCCTCGTCGGCGTCAGCCTGTTCCTGGCGCATGGCAAGGGCATTCGCTGGAAAGGGTTCTGGCGCCGCTTCGCCATGGTGGCAGGCGCAGCCCTCGCCATCTCCGTCATCACCTACTTTGCCGTGCCGGACGATCTGATTTTCTTCGGCATATTGCATCAGATCGCGCTGGCAAGCCTGCTCGGGCTTCTGTTTCTGCGCCTGCCGACACTGCTCACATTGGTCGTGGCGGTAGCGGTGATCGCCGCGCCGAACTTCCTGCGAACCCCCTTCTTCGATCATCCTGTGTGGTGGTGGGTCGGCCTTTCGTCCGTCAATCCGCGCTCGAACGACTACGTCCCGCTGTTTCCATGGTTCGGCGCGGTCCTGCTCGGCATCGTGGCGGCAAGGCTCGCCACATCGTCCGGGCTGTTTTCGCGACTGGCTGGTGTTTCTCTCGGATCATGGTCGAGGCCGCTGACCTTCGCCGGCCGGCACAGCCTCGCCTTCTACCTTATCCACCAGCCGGTGCTGATCGCCTGCGTCTGGCTTTTCTCGCAAGTCATGCCGGCTGACATCCCCACCAAGGAAGTTCAGTTCCGCACCTCCTGCGAACGGACCTGCCAGGACACGCGCGACGCCGAATTCTGCACGCGCTATTGCGCCTGCATGCTCGATACGCTGGAAAAGGACACTCTCGACGCGCTCTTTGCCGGCAAACAGACGCAGGAACTGCGCGACAAGGTGAATGACAGCGCCGGCTACTGCACGGCAGAGACCGAAAACACGAGCCCTTAGAGCGGTTCAGCTTTTAACAGAAAGCCGAACTGCTCTAAGTCTTTGTTTTTACGCAATTCCGGACGGAAAGCCGTTACACACTTTTCCTGGAATTGCTTGAGGGAGGAGGAACGCAATGACGGACATCCACACGGCGCCGAACCGCATACCGTGGCCGCCGATCATCTATCTCGCGGCCATCGCGATCAGCATCGCGCTCGGCCTGCTCTATCCGTTGCCATGGCTGCCGTCGGGCATACTCCCCGACATATTGTTCGCGCTCGGATGGCTTGCCGTCGCCGGCACGATTGCTCTCTACATTTCGGCCATGCGTGCATTGAAGCAGGGCAACACGACGATCAAGCCTCACAAGGGCGCAGATCACCTTGTGACGGGTGGTGCCTTCTCTTTCACCCGCAACCCGATCTATCTCGGCAACACGCTGCTGATGATCGGCGTTGGCCTGATAACCGGCATCGTCTGGTTTTTCGTGCTGGCGCTGGTGGCTGCCTTCACCACCCAGAAACTCGCCATAGAGCGCGAGGAAAAGCACTTGATGGCACGCTTCGGCAAGAAGTATCGCGATTATGCGAAACGTGTGCGGCGCTGGATTTGAAGGCCGGGAGGCTGAGACCTCGAACAGCTGTTAAGTCGTCACGCCGAGTTCAACGAGCCGCTCCACGCATGCTTCCTCGGCATGGTCGAGTTCGGCAAGCGTCTCTTCGAGATCGCGGCGTTTCTGGCGCAGGTCCTCGCGCTTTTCCTCGATTCGCTTGATCATCAGGTTGAGCTGGCCGACTTCGCCGGGCGGCTCCTTGTACATCTGGATGATTTCGCGGATCTCGTTGATCGAGAAACCGAGACGCTTTCCGCGCATGATCTGCTTGACCAGATGCCGGTCTGTCGGGCGGAACAGGCGCGTGCGTCCACGGCGGACGGGCTGGATAAGCCCCTCATCCTCGTAGAACCGCAGCGTACGCGTCGAAATATCGAACTCGCGGGTCAGTTCGGTGATCGAATAATATTCCCGCATGGCAGTTCCATTCTCGCCAGAGCATCGGCCCGAAAAAGTGGATAGCGGTTTTCGAAGAAATCCGATGCTCCACAAGCGCGACTCCAAGCTGGAATCTTGGCACGGCATTTACGTAAAAGTCAATCAATCACGGGGCCGTGATCGAAATGATCTTCAGGTCACGCCAAACCACCAGGTCGCCAACCCGAGAAAGGCAAAGAAGCCGACGACATCGGTAACGGTCGTAACGAAGACGGCGGAAGCCACGGCCGGATCGGCACCGAAGCGATCCAGCAACAGCGGGATCAGAATTCCGGCAAGGGCTGCCACGAACATGTTGATGACCATGGCCGCGGCAATGATGCCGCCAAGGTTCGGGTCCTGGAACCAGGTCGCGGCTACGATGCCGATGAGGACAGCGAAGATGATGCCGTTGATGAAACCGACGCCCATCTCGCGACGGATAATGCGGCCGGCATTGTAGATATCGAGATCGCGCGTCGCCAATGCACGCACCGTCACGGTCATCGTCTGCGAGCCGGCATTGCCGCCCATCCCCGCCACGATAGGCATCAGCACGGCCAGCGCCACGATGCGCTCGATCGTATGGTCGAACAGGCCGATGACCGACGCTGCCAGAAAAGCCGTGAACAGGTTGACGAGAAGCCAGGGCACGCGCGAGCGCGAAGCGGTGAGCACGCTGTCGGAAAGCTCTTCGTCACCGACACCGCCCATGCGCAGCAGATCTTCCTCGGCTTCCTGCTGGATAACGTCGACGACGTCGTCGATGGTCAGCACGCCGACGAGCCGCTCATTTTCGTCAACGACGGCGGCAGACAGAAGATCGTACTGTTCGAACTCGTGCGCTGCCTCTTCCTGGTCCATGCTGGCCGGAATGGCGTGGCGCGTCTCGTGCATGACGTCTTCGATCTTGACCGAGCGCTTGGAACGCAGGATCTGGTCGAGATCGAGCGCGCCGAGGAGCTTGAAGGTCGGATCGATGACGAATATCTGGCTGAACCTGTCGGGCAGGTTCTTGTCGTCGCGCATATAGTCGATCGTCTGGCCAACGGTCCAGAACGGCGGCACCGCGACGAATTCCGTCTGCATGCGCCGGCCGGCCGATTCTTCCGGATAGTCGAGCGAGCGGCGCAGCCTGATCCGTTCGGTGAACGGCAGTTGCGCCAGAATCTCGTCCTGATCCTCCTGGTCGAGATCTTCCAGAATATAGACGGCATCGTCCGAATCGAGTTCCTGGACGGCCTGGGCAATCTGCGCGTTGGGCAGATTGTCGACGATGTCGAGACGAATCGCTTCGTCGACCTCGGTAAGCGACGAAAAGTCGAAATCGCTGCCCATGAGATCGACCAGCGCGCGCCGCTGCTCCGGCAGCAGCGCCTCGAGAAGATCACCAAGTTCGGACTGATGGAGGCTTCCGACATCCTCCTTGAGCGCCAGCGTATCGCGATCGGCAATCGCCGCGCCGACATGAGCAAGGAACGACGCACGGACAACGCCGTCCTCGCCGTAGATATCGGCGTGGTCATGGGGCTGCGCGGTAGCGCCTGACGTGTGTTCGTCCTGGCCTTCCAAACCTGCCCCTTGCTCTGTGATTTCGGGAAATCGTCTATGGCAGGTCTAAAGCAGAACGCGCTGGAATATCAAACGAAATGCGCCCTTCCCTGCCGCAAGACAGAAGGAACCGACAATCTTGGCAATGTCAGGGAGAGAGTGATGGTGCGGTCGAGAAGACTCGAACTTCCACGGGTTGCCCCACAGCGACCTCAACGCTGCGCGTCTACCAATTCCGCCACGACCGCACGTCACGAAGGAGCCGGTCGGAACCGGCCAGCGGCATGTAGCAAATCGTTTCCGGCGAAACAAGTGCACTCAACCGATTATTCGACGCTTGTTTGACACTTCGATGAAAGAGCCGGATTCCGGGCGAATCCGCCCCCTTTCCTGCCCCTGCGTCATGTGGAGAACCGCATCGCCGCCGCCAATGCCGACTACAAAGGAAACTGGACCTTTTGCGCGCCAGCCGCCATATGATGGTGACCCGCAGCAAGGCCAACCGACCCAGCCATGACGCAACGCAGCCAGATCGAAACTTCCTTTCATGCCGCCCCCGGTTCGCCTCCCGTCGAATGGCGAATCGAACCCGGCCTGACGGCTTACGAAGACGCCCTCACCTTCATGGAGGCGCGCGCCGCAGCGATTCGCGATGGCTCCGCCGGCGAGATGGTCTGGCTGGTGGAACATCCCCCACTCTACACGGCCGGCACCAGCGCGCAGGCAAGCGATCTCGTCGAGCCGGACCGCTTTCCGGTCTTCAATGCAGGCCGCGGGGGCGAATACACCTATCACGGCCCTGGCCAGCGCGTGGCCTATGTCATGCTGGACCTGAAGCGCCGGCGCGAAGACGTTCGCGCCTTTGTGGCAGCGCTCGAGGAATGGATCATCGGCACGCTGGATCGCTTCAATGTCCGCGGCGAACGGCGCGAGGATCGCGTCGGCGTCTGGGTGGTGCGACCGGATCGCCCGGCGATGCCGGACGGCTCACCTGCCGAGGACAAGATCGCGGCGATCGGCATCCGTCTCCGCCGATGGGTCAGCTTTCATGGCATCGCCATCAATGTCGAACCGGACCTCAGCCATTTCAGCGGTATCGTGCCGTGCGGCGTCTCGGATCACGGCGTCACCAGCCTTGTCGATCTCGGCCTGCCGGTTACGATGGCAGACCTCGACGTAGCACTCAAATCGGCTTTCGAGACGGTATTCGGTCCGGCGGCGATTGCCGCCGAAGGTCTTCGCAAGGCCGGCTGAATTGCGGCCGCGGTCGCGCAATCAAAGTGCGCCTATCCACATCGCCATGGAAATAAGAAACGTGCTCATGCAAACCAGTGAGACGACATCCTGAACCAGATCAGTCATAACATTCTCCTGTTTTCTTTATGTTCTTAATTTGTTCCTTTTTCGTTCATAAGTCAATAATCTTTCCTCTCCCGCGATAAGTCACGAGAGCCGGAAAAGTTCCGAGGGTTAACAAAGGGTTACGGCGATTGCTTGCCGGCTGGCCGTCAACAGCTTTAGAAAGAAACGACTTTGCCGTCCGAAAGCGTCACGCGCCGATCCATGCGCGCGGCCAGTTCATGGTTGTGTGTGGCGATCAGAGCCGCAAGTCCCGATTGCTTGACCAGTGCCGACAGCGCGTCGAAGACATAGCCTGCCGTGACGGGATCGAGATTGCCGGTCGGCTCGTCGGCCATCAGCACCAGCGGCGCATTGGCGACAGCGCGGGCGATGGCCACGCGCTGCTGTTCACCACCGGAGAGCTCGGACGGCCTGTGGTGGCCGCGCTTGCCGATCTGCATGTAGTCAAGAAGTTGCGCCGCGCGTGCGCTCGCCTCGGCCTTGGGCAGGCCCTTCACCAGTTGCGGCATCATGATGTTTTCGAGCGCCGAGAACTCCGGCAGAAGATGATGGAACTGGTAGACGAAGCCGATATCGTTGCGGCGTATGGCGGTGCGCTCGTCGTCGGAGAGACGGCCGCAGGCGCGCCCGCTGAGGATCACGTCACCGGCATCGGGGCGCTCCAGCAGGCCCGCTGTGTGCAGCAACGTAGACTTGCCTGCGCCCGAGGGTGCCACCAGCGCAACCATCTCGCCGCGCTTCAGCGAAAAGTTCACACCGTTGAGGATGGTCAGCTTGCGCGAGCCCTGAACATAGTGCCGCTCGACGCCCTTCAATTCGATAATCACGTTGCCTGCCATCATTCGTACCGCAGCGCCTCGACCGGATCGAGCCTGGCCGCGCGCCATGCCGGAAACAGCGTCGCCAGGAAGGACAGCACCAACGCCATCACCACGACCGTCGCCGTCTCATCGAAATTCATCTTGGCCGGCAGCTTGCTCAGGAAATAGAGCTCCGGATTGAACAGCACCGTGCCGGAAATCCACGAGAAGAACTGGCGGATCGATTCGACGTTGAGGCAGACGACAATGCCAAGAATGACGCCTGCAATCGTGCCCGTGACACCGATCGCCGCCCCCGTCATCAGGAAGATGCGCATGACCGCACCGCGCGTCGCGCCCATGGTGCGCAATATGGCGATGTCGCGGCCCTTGTCCTTCACCAGCATGATCAGGCCGGAAATGATGTTCAGCGCGGCCACGAGAACGATCAGCGTCAGGATCATGAACATGACGTTGCGCTCGACCTGAAGTGCTGAAAAGAACGTCTCGTTGCGCTGGCGCCAGTCGGAAATGAAGACCGGCCTCTGCGCTGCCTCTTCCACCGCCGGCTTCAAGGTGTCGACAGCGTCGGGATTGTCGACGAAGACCTCGATCGTCTGGGCCCGGTTTTCAAGATTGAAATAGAGCTGCGCTTCGGAAAGCGGCATATAGACGATTGATGTGTCATATTCCGACATGCCGACCTCGAAGATCGCCACGATCGGATAGGCCTTGGTGCGCGGTGTCGTTCCCATCGGCGTGATGTCGCCGTCGGGAGAGATGAGCGTAATGGAATCGCCGAGCGCCAGCCCCATATTGTCGGCCATGCGCTGGCCGATCGCCACGCCCTCGCTGGTGTCGAAACCGACCAGCGAGCCTTGCTTGATGTTGTTGGCGACCAGCGAAATCTTGCCGAGATCCTCGCCGCGTATGCCCCTCACCAGGGCACCGGTTCCCGCACCGACCTCACCTTGCGCCAGAACCTGGCCGTCGATCAGCGGGATGGCGTATTTCACCCCGGCAACACCGTTGATGCGGCCGGCGACGGCCGCATAGTCGTCCAGCGGCGTGTCGATCGGCTGGACGATGAGATGGCCGTTTATGCCAAGGATGCGGCTGAGCAGTTCGGCGCGGAAGCCGTTCATCACAGCCATGACGACGATGAGCGTCGCGACGCCCAGCATGATGCCGAAGAACGAGATCGAGGCGATGACCGAGATCACCGTCTCCTTGCGGCGCGAGCGCAGGTAGCGCCACGCGACCATGCGTTCGAAGACCGAGAAAGGCCCGGCGCCCGCCGGCTTGGCCGCGACTTTGCTCATCCGGCGATCCCGAAGCGTTTCGTGGCCTCTGCGATCGGCAGCGTCTCACGCTCGCCGGTGCGACGGTTCTTGATCTCGACCTCGCCGGCGGCAACGCCGCGCGGACCGACAATCAATTGCCACGGCAGGCCGATCAGGTCGGCGGTGGCGAACTTGCCGCCCGGCCGCTGGTCGGTGTCGTCGTAGAGCACGTCCTTGCCCGCAGCCGTGAGAGCCGCATAAAGCTCTTCGGACACGCGGTCGCATTCGCTGTCGCCGACCTTCATGTTGATCAGGCCGATATCGAAGGGTGCGACCGATTCCGGCCAGATGATGCCGGCCTCATCATGCGAGGCTTCGATGATCGCCGCGATCAGGCGGCTCGGGCCGATGCCGTATGAACCCATGGAGACGAAGTGATCCTTGCCGTCAGGCCCGGTGACCTTGGCGCCCATCGGCTTCGAGTATTTTTCGCCGAAGTGGAAGATGTGACCGACCTCGATGCCGCGCGCGGAAAGCCGCTCGCCCTCGCCGATCGCGTCCCACGCGGCTTCGTCGTGCATCTCGTCGGTCGCCGCATAGGGCGTCGTCCACTGCTTGACGATGCCGCCGATCTCGCCGTCATTGGTGAAGTCGGTGTCCTCGCCGGGCACCGGCAGTTCGAGGAAGTCGCGATGGCAATAGACCTGGCTTTCGCCGGTATCGGCCAGGATGATGAATTCGTGACTGAGATCGCCTCCGATCGGGCCGGTGTCGGCGCGCATCGGAATGGCCTTCAGGCCCAGCCGCGTGAAGGTGCGCAGGTAGGAAACGAACATGCGGTTATAGGCCGCCTTCGCGCCCTCGAAATCGAGGTCGAAGGAATAGGCGTCCTTCATCAGGAATTCTCGGCTACGCATGACGCCGAAGCGCGGGCGCCGCTCGTCGCGGAACTTCCACTGGATGTGGTAGAGGTTCAGCGGCAGGTCCTTGTAGGTCCTGACATAGGACCGGAAAATCTCGGTGACCATTTCCTCATTGGTCGGGCCGAACAGCATGTCGCGCTTGTTGCGGTCCTTGATGCGCAGCATCTCGTCGCCGTAGTCGTCATAGCGGCCGCTTTCGCGCCACAAATCGGCCGACTGGATGGTCGGCATCAGGATTTCCAGCGCGCCTGCACGGTTCTGTTCTTCGCGGATGACGCGGCAGATCTTGTCGAGAACCAGCTTGCCCAGTGGCAGCCAGGAAAAGCTGCCCGCAGCCTGCTGCCGGATCATGCCGGCGCGCAGCATCAACCGGTGCGAGACAATTTCTGCCTCGCGGGGATTCTCTTTAAGGATGGGCAGGAAATAGCGCGATAGCCGCATGTAGAAGTCCGTAAAAGAAAGAGAAGCAGATCAATGCCGGAATCGGCACTGACGCAGTGTTGCCTGCCTGCGCTTCATAGCCATTTCAAGGCGGAATTGAAACCCGGACCTCCCGCCGCACCCTCGCAAAACCGGCCTGACGGCTTTTCGAGCAAAGACTGCGCGTTTATTGTGCAGTGCAGCACATGTAGTGGGCTATTTACGCAAAATTGTTAGTGACAATTCATCGCAGCTTGGTCTAGTGTGCCTCGATAACTGAGAGGGCGGAGCAAAATCTGCCCTCCTACGCGGTCAAAGTCTTGGGAGGATGCGATCTAGGCGCGATAATACGCAGCCGCCGGTGACGGAAAGCAGATCGGACGCGTTTAATTTGCAAGGCCTTGTGCCTTGCATTTTTTTTGTGCAGTCAACAGCTTAGCCGACTTCCCTCATAGCCATCGGGTGCGAAGGATTGCTGCAGCTTAACTGCCGCTCATCTTAAATACTAGACTATATCAGTCATATTTTTGAATATTGGCCGATCTCTGCCGGGAGGTAGTCTATTGGGAGATGCCGGCTAACCCGCCTTCAGGATCGATTCCGGCACAAGGCTCGGAATATCGTCGAAGCCAAGGCCCATGACCTTGGTGACGTAGTAGAAAATACCGAAGATGATCAGCGAGACGATCGTCGTGCGAATGACCGTCTTCCGCATGTGCGGACGTCCGGGCGCACTTGGCACTGTTCCGAGCGTGACATTGTCGCTCTCGTCCTGCGTCTTCACGCCGAAGGGCAAGGTGGCGAACAGCACCGTCCACCAGATTATGAAGTAAATAGCGGCGACTGAAATCCAGCTCATGGCTTAAACCTGTTCCAGCTCGACGAGCGTGCCGAGGAAATCCTTGGGATGCAGAAAGAGCACCGGCTTGCCATGCGCGCCGATCTTGGGATTGCCGTCTCCCAGCACGCGCGCGCCGGCAGCCTTCAGGCGGTCTCGCGCCGCGATGATGTCATCGACCTCGTAGCAGATGTGATGCATGCCGCCTGACGGGTTCTTTTCCAGGAAGGCGGCGATCGGCGACCCCTGCCCCAGCGGCTCCAGCAATTCGATCTTGGTGTTGCCGGTGTTGATGAACACGACCGTCACGCCATGCTCCGGCAGCGCCTGAGGCTCGGTCAGCGTCGCACCCAGCGTGTCGCGATAGACCGCACTTGCAGCGGCGAGATCCGGCACCGCGATGGCGACATGGTTCAAACGTCCCAGCATTGGGTGCTCCGATCAGTAGGGGAATAGGGGAGTAAGGCAGTAGGGGAATAGGGCATTTGTCTTTTCCTACTCCCCTATTCCCGTACTCCCCTACTCCCTTAATTCCTCACCGCGTGACAAACACCGTCACCAGCGGTTTCTTGCCCCAGGCTTCGTTGGCGGCCGAACGAACGGCGCGGCGCACCGCTTCCTGGACAAGGTCCAGATCTTTTCGGCGCTGACGGGGTATGGAGTCGACCGCGCCGATTGCCGCATCCAGCATCAGGTCTTCAATATCTTCGCCCCGCTGGTCGGTTCGGGCGACGCCGATCGCCACGATATCGGGATCGCCGGAGAGTTCGTACTTGTCGTCGAGCACGACATTGACGGCGACATGGCCGGCAAAGGACAGCTTGCGACGATCGCGGATGCCGACCGCCTCATCGTCGCCGATCAGCTTGCCGTCCTTGTAGACGCGGCCGAACGGCACCTGGTCGATGATTTCGGCCGCACCCGGCGCGAGCCTCAGCATGTCGCCGTCGCGCACCTGCGCGACTTCCGGCACGCCGCAGGCAGAGGCGAGCGAACCATGCGCCACGAGATGTGCTGCTTCGCCATGGACCGGCACGGCAATGCGCGGACGCGTCCATTCATACATGCGGCGCAATTCGCTGCGCCGCGGATGGCCGGACACATGCACCAGCGCGTCGCTATCCTCGATGATCTTCATGCCCTGATCAATGAGCTGGTTCTTGATCTCGAGAATGGCTTTTTCGTTGCCCGGGATGGTGCGGGAAGAAAAGATGACGATATCGCCCGGCGATAGCGCCACGGTCTTCATCTCATCACGCGCCAGCTTGGCAAGGGCTGCCCGCGACTCGCCCTGGCTGCCGGTGCAGATGACGACAAGGTTTTCGCGCGGAATGTAGCCGTAGTCTTCCTCGGAGACGAATTCCGGCAGGCCGTCCATATAGCCAAGCTCCGAGGCGACATCGACAACGCGCTTCAGCGAACGACCAAGCAGCAGAACCTGCCGGCCGGTGTCCCGCGCGGCCTCGGCGATGGAACGGATGCGGCCGACATTGGACGAAAAGGTGGTGACCGCAACGCGCCCCGGCGCCTGCTCGATAACGCCGCGAATGCCCTCGCCCACGGCCTGCTCGGACGGCGAGTCGCCCTCGCGCAGCGCGTTGGTCGAATCGCAGATCAGCGCCAGCACGCCCTTGTCGCCGAGCGCACGGAACCGCGCCTCGTCGGTCTTCGGGCCGATCTCCGGAGCGGGATCGATCTTCCAGTCGCCGGTGTGGATGACAGTACCCAGCGGCGTGGTGATCGCCAGTGAAACCGGCTCGGGAATGGAGTGGCTGACCGGAATGGCCTCGACCGTGAAGGGGCCGACGGTGAAGGTCTCGCCGGCGCGGTAGATCGTCACCGGCACTTTCGGCGCGCCGCTTTCGGATTGCCGCTTGGCTTCTAGCAGGCCGGCAGAAAACGGCGTCATCCAGACCGGCGCCTTCAGGCGTGGCCACAGATCGAGCAGCGCGCCGTAGTGATCTTCATGCGCGTGCGTGATGACGATGCCGCGCAGATTATGCAGCTCGCCTTCGATGAAGCGCGTATCCGGCAGCACCAGATCGACGCCGGGAAGCGTCGCATCCGGGAATGTCACGCCGACATCGACGATGAGCCACTCGCGCTTGTCGAAGGGCCCGAAGCCATAAAGCGCGAAGTTCATGCCGATCTCGCCCACGCCGCCCAGCGGCGCGAATACGAGTTCGGCTTCTCGCGATTTCGCCATTCTCTTTCCTCTCAGGCCGTTCAGGCCGCGCCGGCCGACGCAACCGCACCGAAATGCACATCGCCGGCAGCAATTTTCTGGATCGCGCCGCTGTCGTCGCGAATGACAAAGCGGCAGTCCTCATCGATGGTTTCGAATACACCACGCACCACGTTGCCGTCGACCCGCACGGCAACCTGCCCGCCAAGTCCGGCGGCGCGCGAAAGCCAGCGCTGGCGGATTTTGTCCAGCCCGCGCCCGTCGTTCCACAGCCGCATGTTGTCGCTCCACGCGTCCGACAGGGCCAGGAACAAGGTCTCCGCATCGCAAGTCGCACCCAGCGCCTTCAGCGATGTCGCGGGATAGGGAACGTCTTGCGGGTAAGTGACGACATTGACGCCGATGCCGATGGCAAGAGCAACGCGCTCTTTGTCGAGCATGGAAGATTCAAGCAGGATGCCGGAGAGCTTGGCGCCGTCAGCCAGCACGTCGTTGGGCCATTTCAATTCGAAACGGTTGCCGCGCTCGCCGCTGGCGCCATCAGGCGCGATGGCTATGCGCCCATTCGGCACGACCGCGTTGAGCGCATCGGCAAGGGCCAGCCCGGCAACGAAGCCAAGTGTAGCCGCCGTCTTAAGGTCGCGCCCGACGACCAGAAGCAAGCTCGCGGCGAGATTGCCCTCGAGCGTTGCCCAGACGCGGCCGCGACGGCCGCGCCCGCTTTCCTGACGCTTGGAGACGACCCAGAGCTTGCCTGGATCCCCTTCCCGCGCCCGCTCCAGGGCGACGATGTTGGTCGAACTGACAGTGTCGTGCGCTTCGAGGCGAAAGCCTTCGGCTACTGCGGTCGGAGCGAGCTGGAATCCCATGCCGTCAGAAGAAGGTCTTGGCGGCAGCCTCAGCCACACGCCCGACAGGGCCGCCGAAGAAGACGTAGAACAGGACGAACGCGCCGGAAGCGCCGAGCACCAGCCGCAACTCGCCAGCCATCGGCAGGAAGCCGCCGACCGGCTCATCGAACCACATGATCTTGATGATGCGCAGATAGTAATAGGCGCCCACAACCGAAGCCAGCACGCCGATGACGGCGAGCGTGTAGAGATTGGCGTTGATGGCGGCGAGGAAGACGTACCACTTGGCCCAGAAGCCCGCGAGCGGCGGAATGCCGGCCAGCGAGAACATCAGGATCGTCAGGATGGTCGCCATCATCGGATTGGTGGTCGAGAGGCCGGCGAGATCGCTGATCTGCTCGACATTGCCGTCCTTGCGGCGCATGGCGAGGATGAAGGCGAAGGTGCCAAGCGTCATCACCAGATAGATCAGCATGTAGATGGCAACGCCGCGCACGCCGGTCTCGGTGTTGGCGGCAAGGCCGACCAGCGCGAACCCGACATGGCCGATCGACGAATAGGCCATCAGCCGCTTGATGTTCTTCTGGCCGATGGCGGCAAACGAACCCAGCACCATCGAGGCGATGGAGATGAAAACAACGATCTGCTGCCAGTCGGCGGCGATCGGTTCGAAAGCGGTCATGGTGATGCGCACCATCAGCGCCATCGCCGCCATCTTCGGCGCAGACGCAAAGAAGGCCGTCACCGGCGTCGGCGCGCCCTCATAGACGTCCGGCGTCCACATGTGGAATGGCACGGCGGAAATCTTGAAGGCAACGCCGGCAAGCACGAAGACCAGACCAAAGACCAGGCCAAGCTGGCGGTCGGCGCCCGAAAGCGTGGCCGCGATCGCATCGAAACCCGTGTGACCGGTGTAGCCGTAGACCAGCGAGATGCCGTAGAGCAGCATGCCCGACGACAGCGCGCCGAGGACGAAATACTTGAGGCCGGCTTCGGTCGAACGCACGCTGTCGCGGTTGATCGCGGCGACGACATAGAGCGCCAGCGACTGCAATTCGAGGCCGAGATAGAGCGTGATCATGTCGTTGGCCGAGATCATCAGCATCATGCCGACGGTCGAGAGCAGGATCAGCACCGGATATTCGAACTTGTCGAATTTTTCCGCCTTGGCAAAACCGACTGACATGACCAGCGTCACGGCAGAGCCGATCAGCATCAAGACCTTCATGAAGACTGCGAACGGGTCGCTGACGAAGACATTGCCGAACGCCTTGCCCGTACCGCCGAACAGCAGCATCCACGCGCCCGCTCCGATCAGGATCGCAACGGCGAGCCCGGTCACGGTGCTGTTGGCCCGCTCGCCCGAGTAGACGCCGATCATCAGCAGCACCAGCGCGCCGCCAGCGATGATCAGTTCCGGCAGGGCCAGCGAGAGGCTCGAGTATAGTTCCGGCGTCATGTGCCCGTCCCTGTCAGTTCGCAGCCGCGGTTTTCGCGGCGTCGAGCGATACGGTGATGTTGTTGACCAGCGCCTGCACCGAGGCAGCGGTCGCGTCGAGGACCGGAGCCGGATAGACGCCGAAGAAGATGGTGAGCACGACCAGCGGATAGATGATCGCCTTTTCGCGCGTGGAAAGGTCGAGCAGGCTCTTGAGGCTCTCCTTCGACAGCGCACCGAAGATCACCTTGCGGTAGAGCCACAGCGCATAGCCGGCCGACAGGATCACGCCCAACGCGGCAAACAGCGCCACCCAGGTGTTGGCCTTGTAGGCGCCCAGCAGCGTCAGGAATTCACCGACGAAACCGCTGGTGCCCGGCAGGCCGACATTGGCCATGGTGAAGATAAGGAACACCACCGCATATTTCGGCATGTTGTTGACGAGGCCGCCATAGGCCGCGATTTCGCGGGTGTGCATACGGTCATAGACGACGCCGACGCAAAGGAAGAGCGCGCCCGAAACCAGACCGTGCGACAGCATCTGGAAGATGGAACCCTGGATGCCTTCCTGGTTGAGCGCGAAGATGCCCATGGTCACGTAGCCCATGTGCGCGACCGACGAATAGGCGATCAGCTTCTTCATGTCCTCCTGCATCAGCGCCACCAGCGAGGTGTAGATGATGGCGATGACGGAAAGCGCAAAGACCAGCGGCTGGAAATAGAGCGAAGCCTCCGGGAACATCGGCAGCGAAAAGCGCAGGAAGCCGTAACCGCCCATCTTCAACAGGATGCCTGCCAGAATGACCGAGCCCGCCGTCGGCGCTTCGACGTGCGCGTCCGGCAACCAGGTGTGGACCGGCCACATCGGCATCTTCACCGCGAAGGAAGCGAAGAAGGCGAGCCATAGCCATGTCTGCATATTGGCCGGGAAGCTGTGCGTCAGAAGCGTCGGTATGTCGGTCGTGCCGGCCTGCCAGAACATTGCCATGATGGCGAGCAGCATCAGCACCGAGCCGAGCAGCGTATAGAGGAAAAACTTGAAGCTGGCATAGACGCGGCGCTTGCCGCCCCACACGCCGATGATGATGAACATCGGGATCAGGCCAGCTTCAAAGAACACGTAGAACAGCACGATATCCAGCGCGCAGAACACGCCGATCATCAGCGTTTCCAGGATCAGGAATGCGATCATGTATTCCTTGACGCGATGCTCGATCGCACGCCAGCTCGCCAGGATGCAGAGCGGCATCAGGAACGTCGTCAGGATGACGAACAGCATCGAAATGCCGTCGACGCCCATGTGATAGGAGATGCCACTGTCCAGCCATGCCGACTTTTCGACCATCTGGAAACCTGGATTGGCGTTGTCGAAGCCAGCCCAGATGAAGATCGACAGCAGGAAGGTGAACACTGTCGTCAACAGCGCGACGTTGCGGATGTTGCGCCGCGCGCTGTCGTTGTCATCCCTGATCAGCAGGATCAGGAATGCGCCGACCAGCGGCAGGAACGTGACCGTAGAAAGAATTGGCCAGTCGGTCATCAGAAAGTGCTCCCGAGCATCATCCAGGTGACGAGGGCGGCGACGCCGATCAGCATGACGAATGCGTAGTGATAGAGATATCCGGTCTGAAGCTTGACGACGCGGTTGGTGACGTCGACCACGCGGGCCGAGATGCCGTCAGGGCCAAGGCCGTCGATGACAGCGCCGTCGCCCGTCTTCCAGAGGAAGGTGCCGAGCCGCTTGGCCGGGCGCACGAACAGGAAGTCATAGAGCTCGTCGAAATACCACTTGTTCAGCAGGAACGCGTAGAGGCCGCGATGCTGGCTGGCGAGATACTTCGGCGTCTCCGGCGAGCGGATGTAGAACTGGTAGGCAACACCGAAGCCAAGGATCATGGCTGCGAACGGCGCCAGCTTCACCCACACCGGCACGCCGTGGAAGTCATGCAGGATGTGGTTCTCCGGCAGGATGTAGAGAGCTGCCTTCCAGAACTCGGAATAGCCCTCGCCGATGAAGGCGTCGTGGAAGATGACGCCGGCAAACAGCGCGCCGACGGCGAGTATGAACAGCGGCACCAGCATGACCGGCGGCGATTCATGGACGTGATGCATGACATCGGCGGTAGCGCGCGGCTTGCCATGGAAGGTCATGAAAATCAGCCGCCATGAGTAGAAGCTGGTGAACACGGCAGCGATGACCAGGGCGATGAAGGCAAAACCCGCAGCCGGGTTATGGCCGACGAAGGAACCTTCGATGATCGCGTCCTTGGAGAAGAAGCCGGCCGTGCCGATGATCGTCGCCGGGATGCCGACGCCGGTCAGCGCCAGCGTGCCGATGACCATCATCCAGTAGGTGGTCGGGATCAGCTTGCGCAGGCCGCCCATCTTGCGCATATCCTGCTCGTCGGAGACGGCATGGATGACCGAGCCCGAGCCGAGGAACAGCAGCGCCTTGAAGAAGGCATGCGTGAACAGGTGGAAGATCGCCGCCGAGTAGAAGCCCATGCCGAGCGCGACGAACATGTAGCCAAGCTGCGAACAGGTCGAATAGGCGATGACGCGCTTGATGTCGTTCTGGACCAGGCCGACGGTCGCCGCGAAGAAGGCGGTGAGCGCGCCAATGAAGGTCACGACGGTCAACGCGGTATGCGACAGCTCGAAGATCGGCGACAGGCGCGCCAGCATGAAGACGCCGGCGGTGACCATGGTCGCGGCATGGATAAGCGCCGACACGGGCGTCGGGCCTTCCATCGCGTCCGGCAGCCAGGTGTGCAGCGGCACCTGCGCCGACTTGCCCATGGCGCCCATAAACAGCAGCAGGCAGATTACGGTAAGTGCTGCACCGCGATCGAGCTCATAGCCGAGGAAGTTGAAGACGGCGGCGGTCGCCTCATGCGCGCCTTCAACCGGAGCATAAGAGGCCGCCGTCGCGAAGATTGCATCGAAGCTGACCGAGCCGAACAGCACGAACACGCCGAAGATGCCGAGGATGAAGCCAAAGTCGCCGACGCGGTTGACGACGAAGGCCTTGATGGCAGCGGCGTTGGCCGAGGGCTTCTTGTACCAGAAGCCGATCAGCAGGTACGATGCAAGACCCACCCCTTCCCAGCCGAAGAACATCTGGACGAGGTTGTCTGCCGTCACCAGCATCAGCATGGCGAAGGTGAACAGCGACAGATAAGCGAAGAAGCGCGGCCGATGCGGATCGTGGTGCATGTAGCCGATCGAATAGATATGCACGAGCGCCGACACGGTGTTGACCACGACGAGCATGACCACCGTCAGCGTGTCGATGCGCAGCGCCCAGTCGGCCTGCAGCGAGCCGGAATCGATGAAGCGCAGCACCGGCACGGTGAACACTTCGCCATCGCCGAAGCCGACCTGGAAGAACGCGACCCACGAAAGAACGGCCGCGATCACCAGGAAGCCCGAGGTGATGTATTCGGATGCCTTTGCGCCGAGCGACGTGCCGAAAAGGCCAACGATCAGGAAGCCCAGAAGCGGAAGGAAGACGATTGCCTGGTACATGGTTGTGTCCCGTCAACCCTTCATCATGTTGACGTCTTCGACCGCGATCGAACCGCGGTTGCGGAAGAAGACGACGAGAATAGCAAGGCCGATGGCCGCTTCGGCGGCAGCGACCGTCAGCACGAACAGTGCGAAGACCTGGCCGACCATGTCGCCGAGCGCTGCCGAAAAGGCCACGAAATTGATGTTGACCGCGAGCAGGATGAGCTCGATCGACATCAGGATGACGATGACGTTCTTACGGTTCAGGAAGATGCCGAACACGCCGAGCGTGAACAGGATCGCCGAAAGGGTCAGATAGTGTGAGATGCCAACTTCCATCGTCAGATTCCCTTGCCCGTCTCGACTTTTTTGATTTCCATTCCGGTCTCCGGCGTGCGCGCGACCTGCGCCGAAATGTTCTGGCGCTTGACGCCTTCCTTGTGGCGCAGCGTCAGCACGATCGCACCGATCATCGCGACCAGCAGGATCAGGCCGGCCACCTGGAAGTAGAAAATGTAATCCGTGTAAAGGATGTCGCCGAGCGCGGCCGTGTTGGTGCGCGTCGCAATATCCGGCGTCGGCTTGGCGACCGCGGTCGCAAGCTGCGGCGCAAAGGCATATCCGCCGGTGACGACGATAAGCTCTGCCGCAAGGATCAAGCCGACCAGAGCACCGATCGGCGCATATTGCAGCGCGCCCGACTTCAGCTCGGCGAAATCGACGTCCAGCATCATGACGACGAACAGGAATAGCACTGCAACCGCGCCGACATAGACGACGAGCAGGATCATCGCCAGGAACTCGGCGCCCGTCAGCAGGAACAGGCCCGCCGCATTGAAGAACGTCAGGATCAGATAGAGAACCGAATGCACAGGATTGCGCGCGGAGATGACCATGAAGGCCGACGCCACGGCAATAAAGGCAAAGAGGTAGAAAAAGGCCGCCTCTAGTCCATTCAGCATTGGGTTCCCCCAGTTTCCTTCTCGAGCCCCGGCATTGCACCGGGCTCGCTTCGGTTCGCCACCGCCTCCGGTCGGCAAAACCGCGTGTTCCTTAGACGAGCAATCCCGGCTCGTCCATGATTCTCGTCCTAGCGATAGGGCGCATCCAAAGAGATGTTGCGCGCAAGCTCGCGCTCCCACCTGTCGCCATTCGCCAGAAGCTTGTCCTTGTCGTAGTAGAGCTCCTCGCGCGTTTCCGTCGCGAATTCGAAATTCGGTCCCTCGACGATCGCATCCACCGGGCACGCTTCCTGGCAGAAGCCGCAATAGATGCACTTCACCATGTCGATGTCGTAACGCACCGTGCGGCGCGTGCCGTCATTGCGGCGCGGTCCGGCCTCGATGGTGATGGCCTGCGCCGGGCAGATAGCTTCGCACAGCTTGCAGGCGATGCAGCGTTCCTCGCCGTTCGGATAGCGGCGCAGCGCGTGCTCACCACGGAAGCGCGGGCTGACCGGACCCTTTTCATGCGGGTAGTTCAGCGTCGGCTTGGGCGAAAAGAACATCCGCATCGACAGGAAGAAGGCGCCGACGAACTCCTTGAGGAGCAGCGATTTGGCCGCCTGGGCTAGAGCTGACATCGTCAATCTCCGATTACGTATGGGGCTACGAAGTAGCCGATGATAGGCAGGAGCACGAACTGGCTCAGGCCGGTAATATTCAGGACGCGCTTGGTCTCGGGCAGATCGACCCGGCCGGCCAGCATACGCAGCAGCAGGAAATCCGCTGCTGCGATCACCAGCCCGACCAGTACGCCGATCACGCCCGCGCTCATCACGCCAGTCCCGTGATCTTCAGGAACGCAGCGGTTGCCACGACCATGAACAGCGAGATCGGCAGGAACACCTTCCAGCCAAGGCGCATCAGCTGGTCGTAGCGGTAGCGTGGCACAAAGGCCTTCACCATGGCGAACATGAAGAAGACGAAGCAGACCTTCAGCACGAACCAGATGACGCCCGGCACCCAGGTGAACGGCGCGAAATCGAACGGCGGCAGCCAACCACCCAGGAACAGGATGGTGGTGAGCGCGCACATCAGCACGATCGCGACATACTCGCCGAGGAAGAACAGCAGGAACGGCGTCGACGAATATTCGATCATGTGACCGGCGACGAGTTCGGACTCCGCTTCCACCAGATCGAAAGGCGGCCGGTTCGTCTCGGCCAGCGCCGAGATGAAGAAGATGACGAACATCGGGAACAGCGCCAGCCAGTGCCAATCGAGGAAGGTGTTGGGCAGGCCGAGCATGGTGCCGACACCGTCGCGCTGCGACAGCACGATATCGGTGAGGTTCAGCGAGCCGACGCAGAGCAGCACGGTGACGATGACGAAGCCGATGGAGACTTCGTAGGACACCATCTGCGCCGCAGAACGAAGCGCGCCGAGGAATGGATATTTCGAGTTCGAGGCCCAGCCACCCATGATGACGCCGTAGACCTCGAGCGAGGAGATGGCGAAGACATAGAGAATGCCGACATTGATGTTGGCAACCGCCCAGCCCTCATTGACCGGGATGACCGCCCAGGCGGCCAGTGCGAGGACTGCCGAAACCAGCGGTGCCAGCAGGAAAACACCCTTGTTGGCGCCGGACGGAATGACCGGCTCCTTGAAGACGAACTTGAACAGATCGGCGAAGGACTGCAGCAGGCCGAAGGGACCGACGACGTTCGGGCCGCGACGCAGCTGAACGGCGGCCCAGATCTTGCGGTCGGCATAAAGAATATAGGCGACGAAGATCAGCAGGACGACGATCAGCACCACCGACTTCAGCAGCATGATCAGTCCGGGCAGGACATATATCGAGAAGAAAGTTTCCATGTTCGTCCTACTCGGCTGCCTGCTTGAAGCCGCCCTTCGCCAAAGCCGAACACTCGGCCATGACGGCGGAAGCCCGCGCGATCGGGTTGGTCAGGTAGAAATCCGCGACCGGCGACACGAAGGCCGCCTTGCCGATCTTGCCGCCAAGCTTCGCCACATTGGCGATGTCGGCTGCGTTGCCGGCGGCGATCTCGTCGATCTCGGCCAGATGCGGATGCGCTTCATAGAGCTTGGCGCGAAGCTGCGGCAGTGAATCGAACGGCAGCTTGTGGCCGAGCACGTCCGAAAGTGCGCGCAGGATCGCCCAGTCTTCCTTGGCGTCGCCCGGTGCGAAACCGGCGCGGTTGGTCTGCTGGACGCGGCCTTCCGTGTTCACATAGGTGCCGGACTTTTCCGTGTAGGCAGCACCCGGCAGGATGACGTCGGCGCGGTGAGCGCCGGCATCGCCATGGGTGCCGACATAGACGACGAAAGCATCGCCGGCAGCTTTGAGGTCAAGCTCGTCGGCGCCAAGCAGGAACAGCACGTCTGTTCCACCCAGCATCTGCGCGACATTCTTGCCGCCCTCGCCCGGCACGAAGCCGACATCAAGTGCGCCAACACGAGCCGCAGCCGTATGCAGCACGGCAAAGCCGTTCCACTCATCGGTCACGGCATCGACCGAACCTGCGAGCTTGGCCGCAAGGCCGAGCACTGCCGCACCGTCTTCGCGCGCCAGAGCGCCCTGCCCGACGATGATCAGCGGGCGCGTGGCCTTCTTCAGAACCGAGAAGAACTTGCCCTTGCCGTCCGCAAGCTCCTTGAGCGTTTCCGGACCGGCGCCGAGCATTTCATAGTCGTAGCGCAGGTCGCCCATATCGCCGATGACGCCGACCGGCAGATTGCCGATGCGCCAGCGCTTGCGGATACGGGCATTGAGCACCGAAGCCTCGAAGCGAGGATTGGCGCCGATGATCAGCACGGCGTCGGCCTGCTCGATGCCTTCAATGGTCGGGTTGAAGATGTAGCTGGCGCGGCCGAGCGCCGGATCGAGCGCTGCACCATCCTGCCGGCTGTCGGTGTTGGACGAGCCGAGCGAAGCCATGAGCTGCTTCATTGCATAGATTTCCTCGACGGCTGCCAGATCGCCGGCGATCGCGCCGATCCTCTCGCCGGAGGTCTTCGATACCGCGCCCTTGATGGCTGCGAAGGCTTCCGCCCAGCTTGCCGGCTGGAGCTTGCCGTCGCGGCGCACATAGGGCCGGTCGAGGCGCTGCGTGCGCAGTCCGTCCCAGATGAAGCGGGTCTTGTCGGAGATCCACTCCTCGTTCACCTGCTCGTTGATGCGCGGCATGACGCGCATCACTTCGCGACCGCGCGAATCCACGCGGATTGCCGAGCCGACGGCGTCCATGACGTCGATGGATTCGGTCTTGGTCAGCTCCCAAGGACGGGCCTGGAAGGCGTAGGGCTTGGAGGTCAGAGCGCCGACCGGGCAAAGATCGATGACATTGCCCTGCAGCTCGGAGGTCATTGCCTCTTCGAGATAGGTGGTGATTTCGGCATCCTCGCCGCGGCCGATCAGGCCGAGTTCCGAAATGCCGGCGACTTCCGTGGTGAAACGGACGCAGCGCGTGCAATGGATGCAGCGGTTCATGATCGTCTTGACGAGCGGGCCGATATATTTGTCCTCGACGGCGCGCTTGTTTTCCTTGTAGCGCGACGAATCCACGCCGAACGCCATGGCCTGGTCCTGCAGGTCGCATTCGCCGCCCTGATCGCAGATCGGGCAATCGAGCGGATGGTTGATCAGCAGGAACTCCATCACGCCTTCACGGGCCTTCTTGACCATCGGCGTGTTGGTGAAGATTTCGGGCGTCTCGCCATTCGGGCCGGGGCGCAGGTCGCGCACACCCATGGCGCAGGATGCTGCGGGCTTGGGCGGTCCGCCCTTCACCTCGATCAGGCACATACGGCAATTGCCGGCAATCGAAAGACGCTCGTGGAAGCAGAAGCGCGGCACTTCCGCGCCCGCCTCTTCCGCCGCCTGCAAGAGCGTGTAGTGATCGGGAACTTCGATCTCTGTGCCGTCGACCTTGAGTTTAGCCATCACTTGCCCCCGGCGGCCTGCGCCGCTTCGTAGTCTTTCAGAAGTTGATCGACGGCGATGCCGTTGATCGTCATCCCGGCGATATTCGCTTTCTCGATCTTCACATTCGTCAGGTCGATGTCAGAGAAATACGCGTTCGACATGTTGGCGTCGACAATGCGCGAATTGCACAACAGCACATCGACGAACGCCGTATTCGACAAATTCGTGTTGTGAAACTGCGTGTTGGACAGGTTCGTGTTATCGAAGCGCGAGTTTGCCACCGTGGCGTCACGCACGTCGAGAACATCGCGTTTGTCGTGTATCTCCATCGCCATCGTCTCGGCCCTGCCCGCCTCAGCTCTTCGCCTTGGCGTCGCGCGCCAGTTTCTCTGCCTGGCCAATCCAGTCGTCACGTCCGATACGTCCCTTGAACGAAAGATAATCCTCAACCCAACCGATCTCGGCGGCTTCCAATTTCGCGATCTGCCCGTAGGTCCAGATCCCAAGACCGTTCAGAACCTGCTCCAGTTTCGGCCCGATGCCGGAAATCTGCTTCAGGTCGTCCGGCGCGGCCGGGCGCTCGAGCGGTTTTGGCTGCCGGGGTTCCGATTTCGCATTTGCATCTGCTGAAGCGATACCGGCGTCAGGCTTGGCCGTCTCCTTGACCTCAGCGACATCGACCAACTTCGCCGTCGTCTCGCTCAATTCCTGGGCGATCGAGCGCGCATCGGCAATCAGCGTCCTGGCGGTAGCGCGGGCCTTGCTCGCGGCCGGCTTTTCCTTGGGCGTGAAGGCTGCGGCCTCTTCGATATCCTCATCAGTCAGCGACACGAAGAACTGCTGCGATGCCTGCATGGCACCTGCCACGGTGCCCATCCAGATGCCGAAAGCCTGGCTGGCAAGACCGAAACCGAGTGCCGAAAACGCAGACGCGCCCGCCACCGGATGCGCCATCAGATTGATGGCGCCGGCAAACTCCTTCGGCAGCAACGCGTTGATTTCCTTGTTCATCTCTTCGAACTGTTTCACGTCAGGTATCAAGTGATCGGGTATGGAAAACATCGACATGGCTTGCTCCTAAGCCGGTTTCCGTTGGTCCCTGTCCTGCTCGTTTCCTTTTGAACTTTAAGTCTTGTGTCTTTTGTTATTCGGCCGCCACCAGCGCCGGCTCGGCGCGATGGGCGTTGCGGGTGAACTCGTCGATGCGGCGCTCGATCTCCGGGCGGAAATGCCGGATCAAGCCCTGGATCGGCCATGCGGCAGCATCGCCCAGCGCGCAGATCGTGTGGCCTTCCACCTGCTTGGTCACGTCGAGCAGCATATCGATTTCGCGCTTCTGCGCCTCGCCGCGCACCAGACGCTCCATCACACGCCACATCCAGCCCGTGCCTTCACGGCATGGTGTGCACTGGCCGCAGCTTTCGTGCTTGTAGAAGTAGGACAGCCGCGCGATCGCCTTCACGACGTCGGTCGACTTGTCCATGACGATGACGGCTGCCGTGCCGAGACCCGATTTCAGGTCGCGCAGTGCGTCGAAATCCATCGGCACGTCGATGATCTGCTCGGCCGGTACCAGCGGCACCGAAGCGCCACCCGGAATGACCGCCAGAAGATTGTCCCAGCCGCCGCGAATGCCGCCGCAATGCTTTTCGATCAGCTCGCGGAACGGGATCGACATCGCCTCTTCGACGGTGCACGGATTGTTGACGTGGCCGGAAATGCAGAAAAGCTTGGTGCCGACATTGTTCGGGCGCCCAAACGACGAGAACCATGCCGCACCGCGACGCAGGATGGTCGGCGCGACCGCGATCGACTCGACATTGTTGACCGTCGTCGGGCAGCCATAGAGGCCGACATTGGCCGGGAACGGCGGCTTCAGGCGCGGCTGGCCCTTCTTGCCTTCAAGGCTTTCGAGCAGCGCCGTCTCTTCGCCGCAGATATAGGCGCCGGCGCCGTGATGGACGTAGATGTCGAAATCGTAACCGTTCTTGTTGCCCTTGCCGATCAGGCCGGCATCATAGGCCTCGTCGACCGCGCGCTGCAGCGCCTCGCGCTCGCGGATGAACTCGCCGCGCACATAGATGTAGGCCGCGATCGCGCCCATGGCGAAGCCGGCGATCAGGCAGCCCTCGACCAGCGTATGCGGGTCGTGGCGCAGGATTTCACGGTCCTTGCAGGTGCCCGGCTCGGATTCGTCGGCATTGACGACGAGATAGGAAGGCCGGCCATCGGTGCTCTGCTTGGGCATGAACGACCATTTCAAGCCGGTCGGGAAGCCGGCGCCGCCACGACCACGAAGGCCCGAAGCCTTCATTTCGTTGACGATCCAGTCGCGGCCCTTGGCGATGAGACCTGATGTATTGTCCCAGGCGCCACGCGACATCGCGCCCTTCAACGACTTGTCGAAGCGGCCGTAGATATTGGTAAAGATACGGTCTTTGTCCTGAAGCATTTTTCGTCCCTCAGACCGGCTTCTTGCCGAAGACACGGATATATTCGGCGACACCACCCTTGGCGAGGGCCTTGGCCTGCTTGACCCAGTCCTCGCGCTCGATGCGGCCGTGGAAGCTCAGATAGCCGTCGACCCACTCGCGCTCGGCCTTCTTCCACGAAGCGACCTGCGCGAAGGTGTAGATGCCGAGCGAATGCAGGATGCCCTCGATCTTCGGGCCGACGCCCGAAATCAGCTTGAGATCATCAACCGCCGCAGGCTTTTCGATGCCGGCAGGCCGGTCCTTGTGATCGAGCGACGGCTTGGCCGCAGCAGCCTTCTTGGCGGCAGGCTTCGCAAGCTCGGGCGACTTGAAAGCGGAAGCCGGCTCGGCTTTCGCCGTAGCGCCCTTGCGCTGCTTGGAAACACCTTCGACCGAGGCCGCAGTCTTGTTTGCCGCGGCCTGATTGACAGCTGGCGCCGCAACGCTTGCCTGCTCCTCGGCCTTCGCGCTAGCCTTGACCGGCGACGGCGACTTCACCGAACCATCGGTCTCGGCAGCGGCGGTCTTCGGCTTGGCGGCCTGCGACGGGGGAACGGTTGCACCTGCGTCGGCGGGCGCTGTCTTGGCTTCCGCTTTGGCTTCCTTGTCGCGCGTGGATTTCAGAACGACCTTTTCGTCCTGAAGCGAGGTCAGGCCGGGCTGCGGACCGGAATAGATGCGGTCGATCTGCGGGCCGGGCGTCACCGAAGCGCCCTTGCCCTCCTCGAACAGGTCGATGATCTCGGCAAGCCGTTCCGGGGTCAGGTCCTCATAAGTGTCCTTGAACACCATGATCATCGGCGCATTGACGCAGGCGCCGAGGCACTCGACCTCTTCCCACGACAGCGTGCCGGAATCATTGAGATGAAACTGGTCGTGGTGGATTTTCGAGCGGCAGACATCCATCAGAGCTTCCGAACCACGCAGCATGCAGGGCGTGGTGCCGCAAACCTGGATATGGGCGCGCGTGCCGACCGGCTTGAGCTGGAACTGCGTGTAGAAGGTCGCGACCTCGAGCACGCGGATCAGCGGCATTTCGAGCGTCTCGGCGATGTGCTCGATCGCGGCGCGCGTGACCCAGCCTTCCTGCTCCTGCGCAAGCATCAGCAGCGGGATGACGGCCGACTGTTCGCGGCCCTTGGGGTATTTCTTGATCCAGCCCTTGGCCTGCGCGGCAAGAGCGCGATTGAACGCGAACGACGCGGGCTGGACTGAAGCTTCTGCGAGACGGCGAACGGACATTTAGCGATCGACCTCACCAAACACGATGTCGAGGGAGCCGAGAACGGCGGTGACGTCGGCCAGCATGTGGCCGCGGCAGAGGAAATCCATCGCCTGGAGATGCGCGAAACCGGGCGCGCGCAGCTTGCAGCGATAGGGCTTGTTGGTGCCGTCGGAGACGAGATAAACGCCGAACTCGCCCTTCGGCGCTTCGACGGCGGCATAAACCTCGCCGGCCGGCACGTGATAGCCTTCGGTGTAGAGCTTGAAGTGATGGATCAGCGCTTCCATCGACCGCTTCATGGCGTCGCGCTTGGGCGGAACCACCTTGCCGTCGAGGTTCGACACCGGCCCGGAGCCTTCCTTGCCGAGCAGGAGATCGACGCACTGGCGCATGATCCTGGCCGACTGGCGCATCTCTTCCATGCGCAGCAGGTAGCGGTCGTAGCAGTCGCCGTTCTTGCCGATCGGAATGTCGAATTCCAGCTCCGAGTAGCATTCATAAGGCTGCGACTTGCGCAGGTCCCAGGCAGCGCCCGAACCGCGCACCATGACGCCCGAAAAGCCCCAGGCCCAGGCGTCTTCCAGCGAAACCACGCCGATATCGACGTTGCGCTGCTTGAAGATGCGATTGCCGGTGAGCAGGCTGTCGAGATTCTTCACCGTCTGCAGGAACGGATCGATCCACTTGCCGATGTCCTCGACCAGCTTCTGCGGCAGGTCCTGATGGACGCCACCCGGACGGAAATAGGCTGCGTGCATGCGCGCGCCGCAGGCACGCTCATAAAACACCATCAGCTTTTCGCGTTCCTCGAACCCCCAGAGCGGCGGCGTCAGCGCACCGACGTCCAGAGCCTGCGTCGTGATGTTGAGCAGGTGGTTCATGATGCGGCCGATTTCGGAATAGAGCACGCGGATCAGCTGGCCGCGCTTGGGCACATCGATGCCGAGAAGCCGCTCGATCGCCAGCGAAAACGCATGCTCCTGGTTCATCGGCGCGACATAATCGAGCCGGTCGAAATAAGGGATCGCCTGCAGATAGGTCTTGTGCTCGATCAGCTTCTCGGTGCCGCGATGCAGCAGGCCGATATGCGGATCGACACGATCCACGACTTCGCCGTCGAGTTCCAGCACGAGGCGCAAAACGCCGTGCGCGGCCGGATGCTGCGGGCCGAAGTTGATGTTAAAATTGCGAACGGAGGTTTCAGCCATTTACTGCTTCGCCTTTTCATCGCCCGGCAGGACGTAGTCCGTCCCTTCCCATGGCGACAGGAAGTCAAAATTGCGGAATTCCTGCTTGAGCTCGACAGGCTCGTACACGACGCGCTTGGCTTCGTCGTCGTAGCGGACTTCCACGAACCCCGTCAGCGGAAAATCCTTGCGCAGCGGATGGCCTTCGAAGCCATAGTCGGTCAGCAGGCGGCGCAGATCCGGATGGCCGGAAAACAGGATGCCGTACATATCGTAGGCTTCGCGCTCGAACCAGTCGGCACCGGGATAGACGCCCGTCAGCGAAGGAACCGGCGTATCCTCGTCGGTCATCACCTTTAGGCGGATGCGCAGGTTCTGGCGCGGCGAGAGAAGGTGATAGACGACGTCGAAACGCTTCAGGCGCGCCGGATAATCAGCACCGCAGACGTCGATAATCGAGATGAACTGGCACTGCACGTCGTTGCGCAGAAAGCTCGCGACGCTGACGATATCGCCGGCTTCGAGGGAAAGCGTCAGTTCGCCATAGGCGATAACGGATTCACCGATCTTTCCGTCCAGCTTTTCGGCCAGATAGGCCGAGAGGTCCTTGAGGGCTTCACTCATCGGAAATCACCGTTCAATCGTGCCGGTGCGGCGAATCTTCTTCTGGAGGAGAAGAACGCCGTAGAGCAGCGCTTCCGCCGTCGGCGGGCAGCCGGGTATATAGATGTCCACCGGCACCACGCGGTCGCAGCCGCGCACGACGGAATAGGAATAGTGGTAATAGCCGCCGCCATTGGCACAGGAGCCCATGGAGATGACATAGCGCGGCTCCGGCATCTGGTCGTAGACCTTGCGCAGCGCGGGAGCCATCTTGTTGGTCAGCGTGCCAGCAACGATCATCACGTCCGACTGGCGCGGAGAAGCTCGCGGCGCGAAACCGAAGCGCTCGGCGTCATAGCGCGGCATGGAAAGATGAATCATCTCGACCGCGCAGCAGGCGAGCCCGAAGGTCATCCACATCAGCGAGCCCGTGCGCGCCCAGGTGATCAGCGCCTCCGACGAGGTGACGACAAAGCCCTTGTCGGAAAGCTCGTTGTTGATGTCCATCACAAACGGATCATCGGCGCCGATCGGCTTGCCGGTATTCGGATCGAGAATGCCTTTCGGCTTGGCAGCGACCATTGTGGGAGACATATCGTTCAATCCCATTCCAGCGCTCCTTTTTTCCATTCGTAGATGAAGCCGATGGTCAGAACCGCCAGGAAGACCATCATCGACCAGAAGCCGAGCATGCCGATCTCGCCGAACGAAACCGCCCAGGGGAAGAGGAAGGCCACTTCCAGATCGAAGATGATGAAGAGAATGGAAACCAGATAAAAGCGGATGTCGAACTTCATGCGCGCATCGTCGAACGAATTGAAGCCACACTCATAGGCCGACAGCTTTTCCGGGTCCGGATTGCGATAGGCCACAAGGAAGGGCGCTGCAATCAACGCCAGCCCGACCACGAGGGCCACGCCGATGAAAATGACGATGGGAAGATATGAACTTAAGAGCGCGCTCATGCTCCGACTTTCCGTTGGTGGCCGATCGGCCTGAATTATAGCATTGAGTCGAACCGCCATACCGCGACAGATTGCCTATGAAGGCCGCGGCAAGACACTATGCTGCAACGCGGCGAGGGTTAGCGCAGGCAATCGGGGGAAGCAAGTCAAACCTTGGCGAAAGCACGGCTGCGCCAATCGCTTTCCAGCGATTTGCGTTGCACAAGGCGCATTTGATTTCCTTACCTTTTTACTCCACTTTTTATCCTGACACAATTCCCGTCGCAGTCCTGCTAGGCTGAAGTCCACATTTCGATTCCGGCTGATGCGGAGAGACCTTGATGATGAACACCCGGGCCATCGAAGAATGAAGGGAACGATCCCGCTTTCCATGGCGCGGCGCATAGCGCTTGCCGCGCAGGGCTTTGCCGATCCGCGACCGACGGGCGCCATCGACCGGCGACATCTCAACAAGGTGCTTTCGCGCATTGGTTTATTGCAGATCGATTCCGTCAGTGCGGTGGTGCGGGCGCATTACATGCCGCTGTTTTCGCGGCTTGGCCCCTACCCCCGCGCGTTACTCGACAACGCTGCCACATCACGAAAACGTGCGCTCTTTGAATACTGGGCGCATGAAGCGTCGTTCCTGCCGGTCGAAACCTATCCCCTCATGCGCTGGCGCATGGAACGCGCCGGCCAGCACGAGGAAATGTACACCGGGCTGGCAAAATGGGCGCGGCAGAACGAAGGCCTGATCAACGAGATTTATCAGGAAGTCAGTAACCGCGGCCCGATCGCGGCTTCCGACATCGATGGCGCCAAGGGTTCCGGCGGCTGGTGGGGCTGGAGCGACGAGAAACACGCCTTCGAATGGCTGTTCTGGGCCGGCCGGATCACAACATCTTCGCGCCGTGGCTTCGAGCGTCTTTATGACCTGCCCGAGCGTGTTTTGCCCGCCTCCATATATAATGCCCCGGTTCCTTCGGCTCCCGACGCGCATCGCGACTTGCTGCGCATTTCGGCCCGCGCGCTTGGCATCGCCACCTACAGCGACCTGCGCGACTATTTCCGCCTCTCGCCCGCCGACATGAGGGGCCGCATCGAGGAACTGGTTGAATCGGGCGAGCTTCTGCCTGTTAAAGTTAAGGGCTGGACCCATCAGGCCTGGCTACACGCAGGCGCGCGCATTCCACGCAAGGTCGAGGCCCGCGCCCTCCTCGCCCCCTTCGACCCACTGGTCTGGGAACGCGCCCGCACGGAACGCCTGTTCAACTTCCGCTACCGCATCGAGATCTACACGCCGGCCGAAAAGCGGCAATATGGCTACTACGTCCTGCCTTTCCTGCTCGGCGACACGATTGTCGCACGCATCGACGTAAAGGCCGATCGCCCGGCAGGCGTCCTGCGCGTGCTGGCCGCCTATGCCGAACCGGGCGCACCGGACCACACGGCAGCCGCCCTCATCGAAGAACTGCGCCTGATGATGTCCTGGCTCGAACTCGATCGCATCGAGATTTCTCCGGCGGGAGACCTCGCACCGGCGTTGGCCGACATAATCGCGTCGTAACCACGCGTTGACAGCGCAAGGCACCACCGCCTAAATTCGCCCGCGACGGTCCCCTCTCCGCAAAGGGAGGGGCTAAGAGGGAATGCGGTGCCGGGCCAATGAGCCCAAGTCCGCAGCTGTCCCCGCAACTGTAAGCGGATAGCCGAAGGCCGACAGCCACTGGGATTTTTCCCGGGAAGGCGGCATGAAGCAACGACCCGCGAGCCAGGAGACCTGCCGTCAGACGAAAAATCCGACCGCCTGGCGGGTGTCCCGGGCAAGGAGCATGATTCTGGTGAAAGCCAACGGCAATCAAACTGAGCTGGCCGAGGACGCCCATGATTTGGGCGCGCCCGGCGTAACGATTCTCGTCTGTTCGTCCTGCCGCGACGAAAACGGCTCCGACGCGCGGCCCCGCGCCGGCGAGTATCTGGCACAAGGCGCGATTCGCGCCGCCGAAGCTGAAAACATCCCCGTCAAACAGGTCGAATGCCTCGGCAACTGCAAGCGCCGCCTGAGCGCTGCCCTTCTGCGCGACGGCTCCTGGAGCTACGTCTTCGGCGACCTGACGACCGAAAGCGGGCCCGACCTGATCACCGGCGCAAAGCTTTTCGCGACCTCGACCGACGGCATCCTGCCTTGGCGCGGCCGCCCCGACAGCCTCAAGCGCGGCCTCGTCGCGCGCATCCCTCCCCTCGATTTCCTGAAGGACAATTCATGACTGCCTCCGCCACCCGCGTCCCCTGCACCGTCGTCACCGGCTTTCTCGGCGCCGGCAAGACCACGCTGATCCGCCATATCCTGGAAAACGCCAACGGCCGCCGGCTGGCCCTTATCGTCAACGAATTTGGCGATATCGGCATCGACGGCGAGATCCTGAAAGGCTGCGGCGTCGATGCCTGCCCGGAGGAAAACATCGTCGAACTGGCCAATGGCTGCCTCTGTTGCACCGTCGCCGACGATTTCGTGCCGGCGCTTGACCAGATCCTGGCGCTGGAGCCGAAGGTCGATCATATCATCATCGAGACCTCCGGCCTCGCGCTGCCCAAGCCGCTGGTGCAGGCCTTCCAGTGGCCGAGCGTGAAGAGCCGCGTGACGGTGGACGGCGTCGTCGCCGTGGTGGATGGCCCGGCACTGGCCGCAGGCAAGGTCGCATCCGACCTCGACGCGCTGCAGGCGCAGCGCCAGGAAGACGATTCGCTCGATCATGACGATCCGGTCGAGGAAGTGTTCGAGGATCAGGTCGCCTGCGCGGATCTCATTATTCTCTCCAAGAGCGATCTGCTCGACGCAGCCGGCAGCGCCCGCGCCAACGCCATCATCAGCGAGCATCTGTCGCGCGCCGTGAAAATCGTCCCGACCGCGCAGGGCAAGGTCGATCCGTCGGTGCTGCTCGGCCTCGGTTTGGCCGTCGAGGACGACATCGAAAACCGCAAGACCCATCACGACGGCGAACTCGATCATGAGCACGACGATTTTGACTCCTTCATCATCGAGCTTCCCGCAATCTCCGATCCCGACGCGCTGGCCAAGCGCGTGGCGACGGCTGCCGAACAAGAAAACGTGCTGCGCGTGAAGGGTTTCGTCGATGTCGGCGGCAAGCCGATGCGGCTTCTGGTTCAGGCCGTCGGTCCGCGTGTCAACCACTATTACGACCGCGCCTGGACGGCGGCCGACGACCGTCGTTCGCGTCTTGTCGTCATCGGCCTGAAGGGGCTGAATCGCGACACGATCGAGCGCATACTGGTTAGCTGACCCACGGCGTGCCGCCATGCACATACTGACCACGACATCCGCCTCGCTCGACGATCTGGTCGAGCCGGTCGATCTGCGGCAGCAGCCGGCGGATATTGTGGCGCTGTCCTTCACCGACAGCGACCTGGCCGGGCTGGCGGCGGCGTGGAAACAGGAAGCCGAAACGCTGCCGTCGATGCGATTGGCCGCACTTCGCGACCTGCGCCACCCGATGTCGGTCGATCTGTGGATCGACCACACCGCCAGCCGCGCCAAGATCATCCTGGTGCGCATTCTTGGCGGCTACGACTGGTGGCGCTATGGCTGCGACCGGCTGGCCGCAATGTGCCGCGAGAAGAACATCCATCTGGCGCTCCTGCCCGGCGAGAGCCACGACGAAGACCTCCGGCTGATCGAATGCTCGACCCTGCCGCGCGAGCGGCTGGACGAACTGCTGGCTTATTTCCGCGAGGGTGGGCCCGAGAACATGCGCGGGCTGGTGCGGCGGCTGGCTGGGCTTGCGGGCGGGCAAGGCGCGGTATCCGCGCCGGTCACGGTGCCCAAGGCCGGTTTTTACGAGCCGGCGAAGGGCGTCGTCGAGCGCGACGTTACCCTCCCCCTTGAGGGGAGGGTACGGCCGCAGGCCGGGGGTGGGGTCGCCGCGGCCGCACGCCAACGCCAAGGAACGTCGAGCACTGCCGTAATACCCCCCTCCGCCGCCTTTGGCGGCACCTCCCCCTCAAGGGGGGACGAAACGCGCCCCACCATCCCCATCCTGTTCTACCGTTCCATGCTGCTCGCCGCCGATGTCGCGCCCATCGACGCGCTGGTCGAGGCACTGCGCCAGCGCGGCATGGCGCCGGTCCCGATCTTCGTTTCCAGCCTGAAAGACAAAGCCTCCCTCGCCTTCGTCGAGAATGCGCTGGCCGATCTGAAACCCGCCGCGATCATCACAGCAACCGCCTTCGCCTCTGGTGCCGAGCCGGGCGTCGAAACCCTGTTCGATCGTGCCGGCGTGCCGGTGTTCCAGGTCATAGTCGCAACCACGCGCCGCGACGCCTGGGCCACCAACCAGCGTGGATTAGCCCCCGCCGACCTCGCCATGCATGTGGTCATGCCGGAGCTCGACGGCCGCATCCTCGCCGGCGCGATTTCGTTCAAGGCAGAAATCGAAGCCGACGCGGCCCTCGCCTTCAAGGGTCTCGCAAATCGTCCGGAGCAAGACCGGGTCGAGCAGGTTGCCGACAGGCTGGCAGCCTTCGTGCGTCTCCAGCGCGAACCGCGCGCAACCCGCAAACTGGCGATCCTCATTCCCGACTATCCCAGCGCGCCCGGCCGCACCGGCTATGCCGTCGGCCTCGACGTGCCCTCCAGCGTGCTCGCCATGCTGCATGACCTGAAGCAACAGGGCTATGCCGTTGAAGGGATTCCCGAATCGCCGCGGGAACTATTGGGCTTGCTGGAGCACGGCGATAATGGGCTGAGCTTAGAAGATTATCTTGCCCTCGCGAACGACCTGCCTGAGGAGGCGCGGGCGACGGTGGAGGCCGCGTGGGGCAAGCCAGATGCCGAGACGGTTTCGACCAGGAAACTGCAGCGCTCTACGTTGCCCCCCTCTGTCCTGCCGGACATCTCCCCCACAGGTGGGGAGATTAGCAGTGGCAATGCCGGTCCACTCCCTGCAACGTCGACGATTGGCGAAAGTTTTGATGACAGCCTGATCTCCCCACCTGTGGGGGAGATGTCCGGCAGGACAGAGGGGGGCAACGTCGAGCAAAATCGTTCCCGTCCCTCAAACAACCACTTCCCCTTCCCCGCCGCCACCTTCGGCAACATCACCGTAGCACTTGCCCCCGATCGCGGGCGTTCGGCGGATCGCCGCGCCGATTACCACGACCCAACGCTGCCGCCCCGCCACGAGTTGATCGCTTTCGGTCTGTGGCTGCGCAAGAAACTCGACTGCCACGCACTAATCCATGTCGGCGCCCATGGCACGCTCGAATGGCTGCCCGGCAAGACGGTGGCGCTGAGCAGTGCCTGCTTCCCCGAAATCGTCACCGGCGGCCTGCCCGTCATCTATCCCTTCATCGTCAGCAACCCCGGTGAGGCAGCCCAAGCCAAGCGGCGCATTTCCGCCGTCACGCTCGGTCACCTGCCGCCGCCGCTCGCGCACGCCGGGCTCGATGAAAACCAGCAGATGCTGGAGCGGCTGGTCGACGAATATGCACAGGCCGACGGCCTCGACCGCCGCCGCCGCGATCGGCTGGCGAAACTCATCGTAGAAACCGCCGCCAAGACCGGCCTCGCCCATGAAGCCGGCGTCGCAAAGACCGACGCTCCCGACGAAGCGCTGCGCCGCATCGACGCCTGGCTCTGCGATCTGAAGGATTTCGCCGTCAAGGACGGCCTGCACATCTATGGCCGCGCGGCGGACGATGAGACCGATGCCATGCGCCTGCGCAGCGCTGAAACCGAGCGCAACGCGCTGATTGCAGCACTCGACGGCCGCCACATCGCCGCCGGCCCAGCAGGCGCGCCGGCGCGTGGCCGCACCGACGTGCTGCCGACCGGACGCAACCTCTTCACCGCCGATCCGCGCACCATGCCGACGCCTACCGCCTTCGACCTCGGCCGCGCCGGAGCGCAGGAAGTGCTGACGCGTTACTTGCAGGATCACGGCGACTGGCCGCGCTCGCTGGTCATCGACCTCTGGGGCAGCGCCTCGCTGCGCACCGGCGGCGAGGAGATCGCCCAAGGTCTGTTCCTGATGGGCTGTCGCCCGCAATGGGATGCCGCCACCGGCCGCGTCACCGGTATCGAAGTCCTGCCGCCGGCAACGGTCGGGCGACCGCGCGTCGATGTCACATGGCGCATTTCCGGCCTGTTCCGCGACATGTTCCCGACCCAGATCGCGCTGGTCGATGCCGCTGCCGCTGCCGTCGCCGCGCGCGACGAGGACGCTTCCGAAAACCCCCTTGCCGCCGAAGCGCGCACGCTCGGCAAGGCCCCCGCCCGCATCTTCGGCTCCTCGCCCGGCACCTATGGCGCTGGCCTGGAAGACCTTTTGTCCAGCGGCCAATGGACAAGCCGCGAGGAACTCGGCCGCGCCTATCTCGACGCCACCTCGCATGCCTATGGCGGCGCCGAAGGCGAAGGCGTCTCTGCGCCCGGCGCTTTCGCGACACGCATCGCCGGGGCCGATCTTCTCGTCCACAGCGGCGACGACCCCGGCCGCGACATTCTTGAAGGCTCCGCCGATGTCGCCTTCATCGGCGGTTTTTCGGCAGCCCTTGCAGCACTCGGCAACAATGCCGATGTGATCATCCTCGACACCACCGACCCGGCACGCCCGCGCCCGCGCTCGATCACCGAAGCAGTGGCGCGCGTGGTGCGGGCGCGTGCCGTCAACCCGCGCTTCATCGAAGGACAGATGCGGCATGGTCCCCGCGGCGCGTCCGAATTTGCCGAGACGGTCGACCGGCTCGTGGGCTTCGCCGAGACCACGCATGCCATCCCCGGCGCACTGATCGAGGCCGTGCATGATGCCTATCTCGGCGACGAGGTGGTGCGCGCCTTCCTGTTGCGCGAGAACCCGGCGGCGACAAAAGTCATCGCCGAGCGCTTCGCCTCGGCGCGCCGGCGTGGCCTCTGGCACCCGCTGCGCAATTCCATCGACGCCGATCTGGCTAGCCTGATCGCCGAGGCCGAGGCGCTGGAGGTGGCGGCATGACCACCTTCTCCCGGCGCGGCGCGTGCCCGGCGCTATCCGCGCCGATGCAGACCGGCGACGGGCTTCTGGTGCGGCTTAATCCCATCGCTGGAGGACTTGCCCCCAAGGCCTTGATCGGACTCTGCGAATCCGCCTCGCGTCATGGCAATGGCGTGATGGAAGTGACGGCGCGCGGCAGTCTTCAGATTCGCGGATTGACGGCGGAAAGTGCGGTAGCGCTTGCGAGGGAGGTGAACGCGCTCGGCATAGCCGTGCGGACTGGCGTGCCGGTCGAGACTGGGCCGCTCGCCGGGCTCGATCCGAAGGAGATCGCCGATCCCTCCCCGCTTGCTGGCCGCATTCGCGAAGCCCTCGACACATCTAACCTTGGAGGCCGTCTCGGCCCGAAGGTTTCGGTCGTTGTCGATGGTGGCGGGCGATTGAATATGGATACGGTGCAGGCTGATGTCCGGCTGACTGCCATATCCTCCACCAAGTGGCTGTTAGCGATAGCTGGTGACGCGCACTCGGCCACTTTGTTGGGTGCTGTCGGTGAGGACGGTGCCTGCAAGGCCGTGCTTATTATTTTGCAGGCAATTGCGACAAACGGACGTGAAGCCCGCGCGAAAAATCTCCTCGTAGCGATCGATGTACATCTGGTCACGCAACTTCGGACGCTTGCCTCTTTTACGTCACCACCCCCCTCTGTCCTGCCGGACATCTCCCCCGCAAGGGGGGAGATTGGGCCTTCGCCAACGCCGCCGCCAATCTCCACCGGTTCAGGAGATGAGCCGGCATCGCCGCTGCTTATCTCCCCCCTTGCGGGGGAGATGTCCGGCAGGACAGAGGGGGGTGGTGATGCAGTTCGCATGTCTTCAATCGGCCTCCTGCCCCTTCGCCACGCCACCGCCCTGTCCCTCGCCCTGCCCTTCGGCAGCATGCCAGCCGGTGACCTGATCGCGCTTTGCCGCGCCGCCGAATCCCTCGGCGCAACCGAATTCCGCCCTGCCCCGCGAAGAACGCTGATCGTCCTCGGCCTCTCGCAATCCGCCTGCATCACCCTGCAGCACCACGCCAAATCCCTCGGCTTCATCACCGACCCGCTTGACCCGCGCCGCTTCATCGCCGCCTGCCCCGGCACGCCGGCCTGCGCCTCCGGCCTTCTCCACACCCGCGATATCGCCAGCCAGCTAGCCAAAGCATCCGCCGACCTGCTCGACGGTTCGTTCGAACTCCACGTTTCCGGCTGCGCCAAGGGCTGCGCGCACCCGGCTCCGGCAGCGCTGACGCTGGTCGGCGGCGAAAAAGGAGCCGGACTTGTCGTGGACGGGACGGCAAAGGACCTACCCGCCGGGTACACGTCCGGCTATGAAGCCGCACGCGCGCTTGGCCGCGTGGCAAGACTGGTACGTGCCAGCCGCAAGAATAAGGAGACCACCGCCTCCTGCCTTTCGCGGTTGGGTGCGGCCCGGATCGCCGAGGCGTTTGAACAGGGATGAGCATGACGGCTTACGACTACATCCACGACGGCAACGCGATCTATGAGCGCTCCTTCGCCATCATCCGCGCTGAGGCCGATCTGTCGCGCTTTTCGGAAGCCGAGGCCGATGTCGCCGTGCGCATGATCCACGCCTGCGGGTTGGTCGAAGCGGCGGAAAAATTCGAGTTCGGCGAAGGCTTCGTCGAAGCGGCAAGCGCGGCCTTGAAAACCGGCGCACCGATCTTCTGCGACGCCGAGATGGTGGTGCGCGGCGTCACCCGCGCTCGCCTGCCTGCAAACAACGAGGTGATCTGCACATTGCGTGACGAGCGTACGCCCGCGCTGGCAAAGGAACTCGGCAACACCCGCTCGGCAGCCGCGATAAAGCTGTGGGGCGAGCGCATGGCCGGCTCGGTCGTCGCCATCGGCAACGCGCCGACGGCCCTCTTCTATCTCCTCGAACTGCTGCGCGACGGCGCACCGAAACCGGCGGCGATCATCGGCATGCCGGTGGGGTTTGTCGGCGCCGCCGAATCCAAGGATGCGCTGGCTGAGAACTCTTACGGCGTGCCCTACGCCATCGTGCGCGGGCGCCTTGGCGGCAGCGCCATGACGGCCGCCGCACTCAACGCATTGGCGAGGCCCGGCCTGTGACCGTTCAACCCAAAGGCCGCCTCATCGGCGTCGGCACCGGTCCCGGCGACCCCGAGCTGCTGACGCTGAAAGCCGTGCGTGCGCTCGGCGAGGCCGACGTGCTTGCCCATTTCGCCAAGCGCGGCAACAACGGTAACGCCCGCGCCATCATTTCCGAGCATCTGAAGCCCGAAATCATCGAACTGCCGTTGCTCTATCCGGTGACGACCGAGATCGACAAGGAACATGCCGACTACAAGGCCGCGATCATCGGCTTCTATGAAGAGTCGGCACAAGCCGTAGCCGAACATCTCGAAGCCGGCCGCACGGTCGCGGTGCTCAGCGAAGGCGACCCGCTGTTCTACGGCTCCTACATGCATCTGCATGTGCGCCTGTCGCACCGCTACCCGACCGAGGTCATCCCCGGCGTCACCGCCATGTCGGGCTGCTGGTCGCAGACCGGGCTGCCCATCGTGCAGGGCGATGACGTGCTGAGCGTTCTTCCGGGCACGATGAGCGAATTCGAGCTGACACGCCGGCTGGCCGATACCGACGCTGCCGTCATCATGAAGGTCGGGCGCAACCTGCCCAAAATCCGCCGCGCGCTGGAAGCCAGCGGCAAGCTGGAGCGCGCCATGTATGTCGAGCGCGGCACCATGGCCAACACCGCCGCCATGAAGCTCGCAGACAAGACCGACGACACCGCCCCCTATTTCGCCATCGTGCTGGTTCCCGGCTGGGCGGGACGGCCATGAGCGGGCGGCTTTTCGTCATCGGGCTCGGTCCCGGCAACCCCGGCCAGATCACGCCGGAAGCAAGTGCTGCGGCAGCGGAAGCCAAGTTCTTCTTCGGCTACGGTCCCTATGTCGACCGACTGAACCTCAGGCCCGACCAGATCCGCATCGCCTCCGACAACCGCGAGGAGATTTCGCGTGCCAATGCAGCTCTTGAGAAGGCGGCCGAGGGCGCGAGTGTCGCCGTGGTTTCGGGCGGCGATCCTGGCGTCTTCGCGATGGCAGCAGCCGTCTGCGAGGCGATCGAAGCCGGGCCTGCCGAATGGCGCGACATCGAATTGACGGTCATCCCCGGCGTCACGGCCATGCTTGCGGTCGCCGCCCGCATCGGCGCGCCGCTCGGCCATGATTTCTGCGCCATCTCGCTATCGGACAACCTCAAGCCTTGGGACCTAATCGTGCGGCGGCTGGAGGCGGCAGCAAATGCTGGCTTCGTCATCGCGCTCTACAATCCGATCAGCAAATCCCGCCCCTGGCAGCTCGGCAAAGCCTTTGAAACGCTGCGCACCATCCTGCCCGGCGCGACGCCGGTGATCTTCGGTCGCGCCGCTGGCCGACCCGACGAGCGCATCGAGATTACGCCGCTGACGGAAGCCCGCGCGGAGCAGGCCGACATGGCCACCTGCGTGATGATCGGCTCGCCCGAAACCCGCATCATCGAGCGCACCGGCCAACGGCCGCTCGTCTATACGCCGCGATTTTCGGCGGAGGCGGCCCAATGATCGATCATGGCGAGCAGTTCGCCGACACTGGCGGCGGATGGCACATTCGGCAGGTCCGGCCTGCGGAACAGGATGACCTCGATGCCGAGTTCGCGCGCGGCAGCGATCTTGCCATAGGTGGCGCTGCCGCCGCTATTCTTGGCGACGATGGCGTCGATACTGTGGCCGGCCAGAAGTTCGCGCTCGTCCGCCTCGGCAAACGGCCCGCGCGCAAGAATGTAGGTCGCGTCCGGCACGGCGAGCGGCGGCTCGATGGGATCGACGCTGCGGATCACGTAAGCGTGCTGCGGAGCCCGGACAAAATCAGCGATTTCCTGCCGTCCGAGTGCGAGGAACACCCGACGCGGACGTTCGCCCAACGCGGCCACGGCTTCCCTGCCGTTCTCGACCAGCGTCCAATGATCGCCCTCGACAGCCTCCCAGGCCGGGCGACGCAGCGCCAGGATCGGAACGCCGGCCAGCGTCGCGGCTTCAGCCGCATTGCGCGAAATGTTGGCCGCATAAGGGTGAGTGGCGTCAATCAGCAGGCCGACTTGCTCGTCGCGCAGATAGTTCGCAAGCCCTTGCGCACCGCCAAAGCCACCGCTGCGCACCGGCACAGGCTGCGCGACAGGATCGACCGTGCGGCCGGCCAGCGACAAAACAACCGACAGGTCGGCGCGATCCGCCAGTTTGCCGGCAAGCTGCCTTGCTTCCGTGGTGCCGCCGAGTATCAGAATGCGGTGGGTCATCATGCCTGCTGAGCGAAAGAAACCGGCCGCCGCACAACGCTGGCTCACCATCGTCGGCATCGGCGAGGATGGTGTAGAAGGTCTTGGCGACGAGGCCAAGCGCCACATCGCGCAAGCCGAGGCGGTTTTCGGCGGCAAGCGCCATCTCGCGCTGGTGGAAGGGCTGATCGCGGGCAACGCGCTGCCATGGCCAACCCCGTTCGATGCCGGCATGAAAGCGGTGCTGGCGCTGTCCGGCCGCCGCGTCTGCGTGCTCGCCTCCGGTGATCCCTTTTGTCACGGCGTCGGCTCCACCCTCGCCCGCCACATATCGGCGGACGAGATGAATGTGTTGCCTGCTCCCTCCGCTTTCAGCCTCGCTGCCGCCCACCTCGGCTGGCCGCTGCCCGAAACGCAGACGATCTCGCTACACGGCAAGCCGATCGACCTGATCCGCCCGCTGCTACATCCCAAGGCGCGCATCTTGGCGCTGACTTCGGATGGCGACGGCCCGGCCGCCATTGCGCAGCTCTTGTCCGAACTCGGCTTCGGCCCATCGCGCCTGACGATCCTCGAAGCGCTGGGCGGCCCGTCCGAACGGCTGACCGCGACACGCGCCGTGGCCTTCACCGCCAAAAACATCAATCCGCTCAATGTTCTGGCCATCGAAGTGGAATCGACTTCTGAAGCGCGCGTCCAACCGCTGACGCCCGGCATGGCGGACGAATTGTTCGAGCATGACGGCCAGATCACCAAACGCGAAATCCGCGCCGTCACGCTATCCAGCCTTGCGCCAAAACGCGGCGAGCTTCTGTGGGACATCGGTGGCGGCTCCGGCTCGATCTCGATCGAATGGATGCTGGCCGACCCGTCGATGCGCGCCATCGCCGTCGAGGCATCGCCCGAGCGCGCCGCCCGCATCAGCCGCAATGCGATGGCCTGTGGCGTACCGGGTCTCATAGTTATTGAAGGCAAGGCGCCTGCCGCTCTCGCCGGCCTTGAAACACCCGACGCGATCTTCGTCGGCGGCGGCGGCACTGAGGCCGGCGTCATGGATGTGGCGATCGACGCCCTGCCCTCCGGGGGAAGGCTGGTCGCCAATGCGGTGACGCTGGAGATGGAAGTGCTGCTTCTGGCGCTGCACGCGCGGCTTGGCGGCGAACTGATCCGCCTCGCCGTCTCCCGCACCGCGCCAGTCGGTTCGATGCAAGGCTGGCGCCCGGCAATGCCGGTCACGCAATGGTCGTGGGTGAAGCCATGATCGTCGCGGGCATCGGCAGCCGCAAGGGCGTCAGCGAACAGCAGGTGCTGGACGCCATCAGCGCAACCCTGGCCGAATACCAGCTCGAAGCATCGCAGCTCGATGCCATCGCGACGGCACGGTTGAAGCAGCATGAAGAGGCGATCTTTTCCGCCGGGCGCCAGCTGGGGCTTGAAGTCATGATCGTTGGCGACGAGGAGCTTGCAAAGGCCGGAGAGAAAGTCGCCAGCCATTCCGACCTGTCGCTGACCTTGACCGGCGCGCCCTCTGTGTCGGAAGCCGCTGCCCTTGCCGTAGCAGGTGAGAATGCACGGTTGCTCGGGCCGAGGCATGTTCTCGCCTCAGTGACCTGTGCGCTGGCGCAAAGCGGAGATGCGTCATGACGGTTCATTTCATCGGCGCCGGCCCCGGTGCCGCCGATCTCATCACCGTTCGCGGCCGCGACCTGCTGGCGCGCTGCCCGATCTGCCTCTATGCCGGCTCGATCGTGCCGGTTGAGATGCTGGCCTACTGCGGGCCGGGCGCGAAGCTCGTAAACACTGCCCCGATGTCGCTGGATGAAATCGAGGCGGAATACGCTGCCGCCCATCAGGCCGGGCAGGATGTTGCCCGCCTCCATTCCGGCGACCTTTCTGTCTGGAGTGCGGTCGCCGAGCAGATACGCCGGCTCGAAAAGCTCGGCATCCCCTACACGCTGACGCCGGGTGTGCCGTCCTTCGCCGCCGCAGCGGCAGCGCTGGGCCGCGAGCTGACGATCCCGGAAGTCGCACAATCGCTGGTGCTGACCCGCGTCTCCGGCCGCGCCTCGCCAATGCCCGCAAAGGAGACGCTGGCGGCTTTCGGCGCGACGGGCGCGACGCTTGCCATTCACCTTGCCATTCACGCCATCGACCGCGTGGTGGAAGAACTGACGCCGCTCTACGGAGAAGATTGCCCGGTCGCCATCGTCTTCCACGCCTCTTGGCCGGACGAGCGCATCATGCGCGGCACGCTTGCGACGATAGCCGCCCAGTTCGCCGCCGATCCGATCGAGCGTACGGCGATCATATTCGTCGGGCCCTCGCTGGCGGCAGAGGAGTTCCGCGAAAGCTCGCTTTACGATGCCTATTATCAGCGCCGCTTCAGGGGGCGGGATTCGCTATGAGTGGGCGCGAAGGGCGCATGCCCCCTCAATTCGCCGTCGCGGTTGAAGACCAGGATTTCGAGCTCGATATCCACGCTCTTCAGCACGGGTGCAGCCGTGCGCCAAGCGCCGGCGGCAATCGCATCGCCGATCGTCACGCCTTCCGCCACAGCAAGCGTAAAAGCTTCGGCTACCGTGTTGGCACCACGAATGCGCGCAGCCAGTTGCTCGCCCGCGCCTGCCTCGGCAGCCACAACCGCCAGCCCGTCGAGATCGGCCGCACCTCGGTTGGAATGAACGTCGAGCATGCCTTGCGCCAGCTTGGTCATCTTGGCGACCCCGCCGGCAATCGTCACGCGCGGCACCGGATGCGCGCGGATGTATTTCAGCATGCCGCCGACGAAATCGCCCATGTCGATCAGCTGTACTTCATGCAGGCCATGGAATTTCTGCACCGCCATTTCGGATGCGTTGCCGGTCGAGCCAGCGACATGGGTAAAGCCCATGGCGCGCGCCACATCCACGCCGCGATGGATCGAGTGAATCCAAGCCGAGCAGGAATAGGGAATAACGATGCCGGTCGTGCCCAGGATGGAAATGCCGCCGAGGATGCCGAGGCGCGGATTGAGTGTGCGGGTCGCCATCTCCTCGCCGCCCACCACGGAAATCTCGACTTCGAAGTCGGCCTTGTCGCCGGCGACCTGATGCACGGCCTCGGCAATCATCCTGCGTGGCACCGGGTTGATCGCCGGCTCGCCCGGCGGGATGGGCAGGCCCGGTCTTGTCACCGTGCCGACACCGGAGCCAGCGCGAAAGGTCACGCCGGACCCTGGCACGCCGGCGCGCACAGTGCTTTTCACCAGCGCGCCATGCGTCACGTCGGGGTCGTCGCCGGCATCCTTGACGATGCCGACCGTCGCCCGGCCGTCGCCAAATTCGTGATTGGCCAGCGCAAAACCCACGATGTTGCCGCCGGGCAACGTGATCTCCACCGGGTCGGGGAAACTGCCGGTCAGCAACGCCGAACACGCCGCCTTGGTGGCAGCAGTTGCGCAGGCGCCCGTGGTCCAGCCCCGGCGCAGCGGCATTTCGGCTTCTTTCATGCCTTCGCTCATGCCGGCCTATATACGCAGGCTGTCTTTGCGCGTCATCCGGGAAAGCAACTTCTGTGAGCATCGACCATCTCTTTTCCCGCCTTCTCGCCGGCAAGCAGCCGCTTCAGCCCGGCCATGTCTGGCTGGCCGGCGCCGGCCCCGGCGATCCTGCCCTGCTCACCCTCGACGTGCTCTCCGCGCTAACCCAGGCCGATGCACTGGTGCATGACGCGCTGGTGTCCCCCGAAATCGTCGCCGTTGCCGAACAGGCCGAGAAATTCTTCGTCGGCAAGCGCGGCGGCAGGCTCTCGATTCCGCAAGATGAAATCAACGCCCTTCTGGTCAGGCTGGCGCGGGACGGCCGCAAGGTCGTGCGGCTGAAGGGCGGGCACCCCTTCGTCTTCGCTCGCGGCGCGGAAGAAGCGCTGGTGCTGGCGCGCGAAAACATTCCCTGGCGCGCGCTGTCCGGCGTCACCTCGGCCTTCGGCGGGCTTACTTCGGCGGGCATTCCGGCGACCATGCGCGGCGTCAATGGCGCGATCATCCTAGCCACCGGCTTTGCCGCCGCCACTGACGACCGGCCCGATTGGGCAGCGCTCGCCCGCACCGGCCAGCCCATCGTCATCTATATGGGCCTGACCCATATGGCGGCGACAGTGGCGGAACTTCTGGCGGCGGGGCTACCCGGCGATACGCCGGCAGCACTCGTCGAGAACGCCTCCATGCCCGAGGAGCGCACCGTCACCGCCCCGCTGGGCATGCTGGTGGAGACGGCCGCGCGCGAAAACATCGTCTCGCCGGCGCTGATCGTCATCGGCGGCATCGTCGCCATGCGCGACGAATTGATGGGTGACCGGTGACGGCGCGCGGCCTGATCATCGGTGCCCCGCGCTCCGGCTCGGGCAAGACCAGCGTCACCATCGGCATTTTGCGCGCGCTCGCGCGGCGCGGCCTGAGTGTCGGCGGCGCCAAATCCGGCCCGGATTATATCGATCCCGGCTTCCATCACGCAGCCACCGGCCACCCCGGCGTCAATCTCGACAGCTGGGCCATGTCGCCGCCGCTGCTCAACGCGCTTGCGACAAATGCCGCCTCGCAGGCCGACCTGCTGTTCATCGAAAGCGCCATGGGCCTGTTCGACGGCATTCCCGCCGCGGCCGGCCGCTCTGGTTCGGCAGCCGATCTCGCACGGCTTTACAGCCTGCCGGTGCTGCTGGTGCTCGATGTCTCCGGCCAGTCGCAGACCGCTGCCGCCATCGTCAAGGGCTTCGCCAGCTACGATCCGGATGTGCGCATTGCCGGCGTCGTCCTCAACCGGCTCGGCAGCGAGCGTCACCGCCGGCTGGCGGGAGATGCGGTCGAGGCGCTTGGACTGCCGGTCGTCGGCGCGATCCTGCGCGACCCGACGCTTTCACTGCCTGAACGGCATCTTGGCCTCGTCCAAGCCAGCGAACATGCAGACCTGATCGTCCATCTCGACCGCCTTGCCGACATGGCGGAACGTTCGCTCGACCTTGACGCCATCATGGGCTTGATGACGCCGCTTGCGCCGAAAGGCGCTGATTTTTCCGACGCCCTGCCACCGCCCGGCCAGCGCATCGCGCTGGCGCAGGACGCCGCCTTCACCTTCGTCTATCCGCATGTCGCGGCGCATTGGCGCGAGGCCGGCGCGGAAATCGTTCCGTTCTCGCCGCTCGCAAACGAAGCCCCTTCCGGGGATTGCGATGTCTGCTGGCTGCCGGGCGGTTATCCCGAACTCCACGCCGGCAAGCTCGCCGCCGCCGGAAACTTCCGTGCCGGGATGGCAAAGTTCGCCGAGGCAAAGCCGATCCATGGCGAGTGCGGCGGCTTCATGACTCTGGGCGAAGCGCTGGAGGATGCCGAAGGCGTAACCCACCGCATGCTCGGCCTGCTCGGCCATTCTACCAGCTTCGCCAGGCGCAAGATGAACCTCGGCTATCGCCAGGCGACTTTGCTATCCGACTGCCCGCTCGGACAGGCCGGCTCGACGGTGCGTGGTCATGAATTCCACTACGCGCAGACGGTCACGCCGGGAAGCGACGAAAAGCTCGCTGACCTCGCCGATGGTCAGGGCAACCCGCTCGGCGCATTCGGCGGTCGGCGCGGCCATGTCACCGGCACCTTCTTTCATGCGATTGCGCGGGGCTGAGGCATGAACGGCACGCCGCGCAACAGGATCACAAGCGATATAGCCCTGTCGCTCGTTTTCCTGACGCGCCTGCCGCTTCCTCACATGGATTTTTCCGGCCGCAGCCTTTCGTCAGCCCTTTGGGCGGCGCCCGTCATCGGCGTGATCGTCGCGCTGATCGGCGGTATCGCTTTCGCCATTGCCATATGGCTTGGCCTCTCAGCGGGACCTGCCGCAGCACTTGCGCTCGCGGCGACCATGCTGACGACCTTTTGCCTGCACGAAGACGGTCTTGGCGACACTGCCGACGGATTTGGTGGTGGTTCCACGCGCGAGAAAAAGCTCGAAATCATGCGCGATAGCCGCATCGGCACCTATGGCGCGGTGGCACTCGGGCTCTCGATCCTGCTGCGCTGGGCCGCACTTGCCGATCTCACCAGCGTCTCGCAGGTCTTTTGCGCACTGATCGCAGCGCATGCCGTATCGCGCGGGCTGATTCCCGCCTTCATGCATCTGCTGCCCTCGGCGCGTGTTGAAGGGTTGGCCGCCAATGCCGGCTCGCCTTCATCAGAAACGGCGGTAGTCGGTGCGGTTCTCGGCGCTGTCGCGCTGCTTCTGCTCGGCCTGCCCGGCGCGCTGGCAACCGCTGTCATTCTCGGCCTCTGGTTTTTCGCGTTCCGAAAGCTCTGCCTTGCCCAGATCGGCGGGCAGACCGGCGACACCATCGGCGCGCTCCAGCAGGGTGCTGAAATCATCGTGCTGCTGGCAGCCAGCGCCATATTCATCTGATTTTTCAGGAGCTTTCCTCATGGCCTTCAAGTCGTTTGATGAACTGCGTGCCGCCTGCCAGAACCTGCCGGCCGGCAGCGAGGCGTCAGCACAGGCCGTGGCACGGCGGCAGGACACGCTGACCAAGCCGCAAGGCAGCCTCGGCCGGCTCGAAACCATCGTCGCCTGGCTGGCGCGCTGGCAAGGCCGCGACACGCCGAAGCTCGACCACGTCAAGGTCATCGTCTTTGCCGGCTCGCATGGCGTCACCGCGCAGGGCGTCTCGGCCTTCCCGTCGGAAGTGACCGTGCAGATGGTGGCGAATTTTGCCGGCGGTGGCGCTGCGATCAACCAGCTCGCCCGCGTCGCCGGCGCTGAACTCGATGTCATCCCGCTCGAAATTTACCGCCAGACCGACGATTTCACCCAAAGCGTCGCGATGAGCGAGGCCGAATTCCTGACCGCCGTGTCGACCGGTTTTGACGCCGTCACCAAGGATACCGATCTCATCTGCTTCGGCGAGATGGGCATCGGCAACACCACGCCGGCAGCCGCCATTGCAGCTGCCCTGTTCGGTGGTGGTGCTGAAAAATGGACCGGGCGTGGCACCGGCGTCGACGATGCCGGCCTGAAGCGCAAGATCGTCGCCATCGACAAGGGCCTTGCCCTGCATGCAGATGCGATCGCCGATCCACTGAAGATCGCTGCTGCGCTTGGCGGGCGCGAACTCGCCGCGATCCTCGGTGCAACACTTGCCGCGCGCCAGCTTGGCATTCCGGTGCTGCTCGACGGTTTTGTCTGCACTGCCGCCGTGGCTCCTCTCGCGAAACTTGATTCGGCCGGGGTCGCCCATACGCTCGCGGCCCATGTCTCTGCCGAAGCCGGGCATCGCGCGCTGCTCCAAGCTTTGAATCTTGATCCCCTGCTCGATCTCGGCATGCGCCTGGGCGAAGGTTCGGGCGCGTGTCTTGCCGTCAACCTCGTCCGCTCGGCGCTGGAATGCCACACCGGCATGGCGAGCTTCGCCGAGGCTGGCGTCTCGGAGAAATAGCAGCCGCCGGCCAGAAAGCCTCTCTCTTTGAGGTGGAACCAAAGCTGGCAGCAGCCGTTTTGGTCCCATCAGACGAATTGAGGATTTTTCGACATGGCTTCTGTATTTTCAAGGTTTCGCGACGACGTCGAAGACGATCTGGAGGATCAGATCGTGAAGCTGCGCCGCGAAGTGTCATCTCTCAAGAAGTCGCTGTCGAAACGCGGTGCCGCCACCTATGAGGACGCGCGCGACGGTGCATCGGATATCTACGACGATCTCATGGCACGCGTCAGCGACGCTATCCCGCACATCTCGAAACAGTCCCGCGTGGTGAAACAGGCAGCGCGCGATAATCCTGTGGCTGCGACAGTCGTCGGCGTTGCTGTCGTCGGTCTGCTGATCGGGCTTCTGGCGCGCGGACGTTAACTTATAGGTAGCACTGGACGTTCCGGCGACTGCGGCGGCTATAGGCGCTGTGGTCGCCGCACTGTTTGCCGTTGATCATCAGATCATAGGGACACTGACAGTCGCCTTCCTGCGGCGCGCGTATCGGTGTGCGTCCGCCGAACAGGGCTTTGGCCTTGGAAAACAGGTTTGTCGATTCGGATCTGGGAGCGACATAGCCCTGAGGACGGATGGCGCGCGGCATATCCGGCTTGGTGCTGACGTTGGTAGCCTTGCCTGGTACCGACAGGCTTGGTCGCGGCGCATCCGAGCCGGCAGGGCGCAAATAGTCGCCATGAATCCAGCCCTTGCGCCCTCGCACCGAGACGAGCTGCCATTTTCCGTCGCGAATGATCACTTTCACCGCCTCACCCGGCCCCAGCGTCGCCACGACAGAGGCCGAAAGGTTTGCCGTCGCCCGCATGTTCACGCGCGAGGTCGTATAGAGCGAATCATCTGAGCGTGCCGCCCTGTCCGGCACGGGACGGTCCGGTCGCGCGATGGAACTGGTGATGACCTGCGAAGGACGCGGCACCGGCGGCAGGATTTTCTGCGGCGTATCGGGCAATGCAGCTTTCTTCGGCGCATCAGGCAGTTCAGCCTTGCGTTCCACGGGCTTTGACGGCCTTTGCTGGGCATGGAATTTGGACGGCGGCTCTTGCGTCATCGCCCATATGCCGGCGCCTGCAGCACCGATCACCAGCCATCTCAGTTTTGGAAGCGCGAAACCAACCATGGCCGCATCATGGCGCGAAAGGTTTTAAGAGGCGGTTGACGAAAAGCAGATCGCCGATAGCCGGTTAGGCTCTGATCGGCTGCGCAATGCGCGATCGCCACAACAAAAGCGCCATCACGGTGATGTTGAGCAGGTTCCAGGCAATCCCGTTCAGGAATGCAGCCGCATAAGACCCTGTCAGGTCGTAGATCCAGCCCGACATCCAGCCGCCGATCGCCATGCCGACGATCGTTGCCATGATGACGACGCCGACGCGCTGGCCGGCTTCCGCCGCCGGCATGTATTCGCGCACGATGATCGCATAGCACGGCACGATACCGCCCTGCGAAAGGCCGAAGACCAGTGAAACTACGTAAAGCGAAGCCAGTCCGTCGAATGGAATATAGAAAAGCAGCGAGACACACTGCAGTACGGACCCGATTAGAACCGTCCTGATGCCGCCTATCCTGTCGGCCAGAAAACCGGACCCGATGCGGCTGACGATCCCGCCCGCCAGCATCAGCGAGAGCATTTCGGTTCCCCGCGCCACGCCGTAGCCGAGATCCATGCAATAGGCGACGATGTGAACCTGCGGCATCGACATCGCCACGCAGCATCCAAGGCCGGCAACGACCAGCAGGCCTTGCAGGACGGGTGGCGATACGCCGATCGCCTGCACCGGCCGCGTCGAACCGGGACTCGAAGTGCCATGCTCTTCGACCGGCACCTTGCGCTTCAGAAACAGCAGCAGCGGTATCATCGTCACAAGGCAGATGACGCCGATGCCGATATAGGTCGCGCGCCAGCCATAGGACGGGATGAAGTGCTGCATGGCCAACGGCCACAGAGCGCCGGCGAGATAGTTGCCGCAAGCTGCCGCGGCGACCGCCACGCCGCGGCGACGGTCGAACCAGTGCGAAATATCGGCGATCAAGGGGCCGAAGGTCGTAGAAGCGCCGACCCCGATCAGAAGCGCCTGAATGACGGCGAATTGAAAAACCGACGTAGTCAAGGCAGCAAGAATGAAACCAGCGCCAAGCATCGCTGCCGCAACGAGCGCCGGGAACATAAAGCCCATCCGGTCGATGAAGCGGCCGATCACAACATTGCCGACCGCAAAGCCGAGCATCGTCATCGTGTAAGGCAACGAAGCATCGGCGCGGTCGATGCCGAATTCGCTCTGCACGTCCGGCAGCACGACCACCACCGACCACAAGCCCACGCCGCCGATCGTCGCGACAAGCACCGAAACCGCAAGCCGGGTCCAGGAATAGGTGCTATCGAGATAATCGGCACGGCGTGGATCGACGGTGGTAGCCGGGTTCGTCATGACTATCCTCCAGGCGTGCCGGGACGGTTGGCTGCCTGCCCCTTTTCGCCCATTCGCCTGCCGGGAAGCAGCGCCACAGTCATTTTTTCGGGGCGCCAGCGGGGTGGCAAAAATGTTTTCCTAAACGCCCACCACCGCCGCGATTTCCTCCAGCAGCCGCGTATCATCGCCAGCCATGCCATCCATCGACATCATTCGGGCAATGACGGTCGCGCCTATACGCTCCTCCACCGTGCCCTCGGCATAGGCGTAGTAGATGATGGCGCGCTTGCCGTCGCGATGGCAGCGGCCTTCGATCTGCTGAAGCTGGATGGCGCTGTGGCGCATGTCGTGAACGACCAGAGAACGCTCGCGCTCGCCGCCCGGCATTTCGCCCTGATGCAGCGAAATCGATTCGGTGACGGTGAAGATGACCGCCTCGAGCTGGCCGGTCTGGAAGGCAACCCGCGTACGCTCATTGGCGTCGCCCGACTGTTCGCCGTTGATTTCGCCGACCGCCCAGCCGCGACCGGAAAGCTTTTCCGCCAGCATGGCGCTGGTTTCGAGGAAGGCGACCGAGATCGCCACCTGCTGGCCGTTGGCCAGAAGATCGTCCGCGAATTCCGTCGTGCCGGTGGTTCGGATCAGGCTGGCCTTCTGGCGAAAGCGCAGATCGGCGGCCCAGCCGGCGGCGCGCCGCGTGCTGCCGCCCAGAAGCCCGAGTTCGCGGCGGAATTCGCGCCAGGTTGAGTCGTAAAGCCGCTGCCCGGCGGCATCGAGCGCCGTCGGCGCCAGTTCGCGCTGCACTTCGGGCCAGCCGGCGATGTCTTCGGGGCGGCGGCGCATGCCGATGGCGTTCTCGCCGCGATAGAGAAGGTCCGACATGGTCTTTTGGTCGGTCTCGTTCGGCTCCCACGACCAGTTCTTCCAGCGCCCTTTGGCGCGGCCGATGCCGAGCCCCTTCATCAGCTTGCGGAAATCGTCTATCTCGCCGCTTGCGCCGCCGGTCGCATAGGCCAGAAGCTTGCCGAGATAGGACAGTTCATGCGGCGACTGGCCAGCGGTCGCGCTCATATAGATGGTGAAATTGGCGGCCGCCGCCATCTGCCGGCATACCAACCCCTGCTGCGCACCCGGATTGCGGATGCGGTGGCTCTCGTCGATGATGACGATCGGCCAGATGCGCTTGGGCGCGCCATGCCGCGCAAGCTCGTTGTTCTTCGCCCGCATCGAGCGCTTGGTGCTGGCGGCAGGCGGCGCCAGCAGCGATTTTGTCCGCTCGAAATTCATGATGGTGACACGCTTTCCGGCATCCGGGGAGCGGGCGATAGTTCGCCGCCATTGCGGAATGGCACCCTTGGGGCAGATGACGAGAACATCCGTCTCCGGCATCGCCGAGACGGCCAGCCACGCCGACAGCGTCTTGCCGAGACCGGTCAGGTCGCCGAGCAGGAAGCCGGGACGCCCCTTTTCGCGCGCCGCCAGAATGGCATCCCGCGCGATGAGCTGATGCGGGCGCGGGACGAAATCGGCTTCGTCAGCCAGCACGCCATCCATCACGATGCTCATGCCGCCTGCCCCGCGCACCAGCCGGAAGACCAAGCCCATTGGAAATTATAGCCACCGAGCCAACCGGTTACGTCGACAACCTCGCCGATGAAATAAAGCCCTGGAACCGCCTTCGCCGCCATCGTCTTCGAATCGAGATCGCGCGTATCGACGCCGCCAAGCGTTACCTCGGCTGTCCGGTAGCCTTCCGACCCGGCCGGCTTGATGCGCCATCCATTGACTCTGCCTTCGGCAATCCGAAGCTGCTTGTCGGAGAAATCGGCAAGATGGCCTGTCATGCCGAGTTCTTCGGCGATCGTCTGCGCCAGCTTCTTGGGCAGATGCGCCGACAGGGCAGTCTGCAGTGCCTGCTTGCCGTTCTGCGCGCGGGCCGTACGCAGGGTTTCGAAAATGTCGTTTCCTGGGGCCATCGAGATCGCGATCTCGTCGCCCTCGCGCCAATAGGATGAAATCTGCAGGATCGAAGGCCCGCTGACGCCGCGATGGGTGAACAGCATGGCTTCGGAAAACTTCGTCTTGCCGCAGGAGACGACAGCGTCCACCGTGTTGCCGGACAGAGGCTTCAGCCGCTCCAGCGTGTTCTGGTCGAAGGTCAGCGGCACCAGTGCCGGGCGCGTTTCCACCACCTTCACGCCGAATTGCGCCGCCACCTCATAGCCAAATCCGGTCGCGCCCATTTTGGGGATCGACTTGCCGCCGCTCGCCACCACCAGCGATTGGCAACGAACTGCGCCGTCCGTCAGCTTGACCGCAAAGCCGCCGTCGACCCTGTCGATCCGCTCGGCGCGCGTCGCCAGCCTCAGCGCCGCACCATGCTTTTTCATCTCGGAAAGCAGCATCTCGATGACCTGCGTGGACGAGCCGTCGCAGAACAGCTGCCCGAGCGTCTTTTCGTGATAGGCAATGCCGTATCGCTCGATCAGCGCTATGAAATCCCGCTGCGTGTACCGGCTGAGCGCCGAAATGCAGAAATGCGGGTTCTGCGAGATGAAATTCTTTGGGCTGGCGTGGATATTGGTGAAGTTGCAGCGCCCGCCACCGGAAATGCGTATCTTCTCGCCCGGCTTGGAAGCGTGATCGATGACGAGCACCGAGCGGCCGCGCCTGGCCGCCTCGATGGCGCACATCATGCCGGCGGCACCCGCCCCTATCACCAGAACATCGACTGAATTCAAAACGCCGCTCCGCTTGCAAGCGCTCAACTACACCAGGAAGCGCGAGATGTGGAGTGCCGTGGCCCATGCGAATGACCTATCGTAGAGGTTGCAGCCGCAGTGAAACCTGCCGCATAAGTCGGCAATGACCGCGCCCCAATCCAATCTCAAGGCAGCCCTGTGGATGGGCGGCTCGCTTGCCTGCATGCTCGCCATGACGATCGCCGGGCGCGAAACGACCAGGGAGCTCAATGTTTTCCAGGTAATGGAGATGCGCTCCATCATCGGCCTCTTGATGCTTTATCCGCTGGTGCTGCGCAGTGGCGGCATCGGCGCGATGCGGACGACGATGCCCCTGCAGCATCTGTCCCGCAACATCGCCCACTATGCCGGCCAGGCGCTCTGGCTGTTTGCGCTCACGCTCATCCCGCTTGCCCAGCTGATCGCCATCGAGTTCACGGCGCCGATCTGGACCGCCCTGCTCGCCATGGCGTTCCTTGGCGAGCGCATGAATGTCTGGAAGACGGCAGCGATCGTCTTGGGGCTGATCGGCGTCGCCGTCATCGTCCGGCCGGGCATTGCCGAGGTCAATGCCGGCCAGCTTGTCGTGCTTGCCGCCGCGGTCTGCTTCGCCATCTCCTTCGTGCTGGTGAAGGCGCTGACGCGGAAGGACAGCGCGGTGAAGATCATCTTCTGGATGCTGGTCATCCAGTCGGTCATCGGCTTCATCCCCGCGCTGCACGAGTGGCACTGGCCTTCTGCACATGTCTGGCCGTGGATTTTCGTCATCGCCTTCGCCGGTTCCTACGCGCACTACTGCATGGCGCGTGCGGTGGCTCATGCCGACGCGACCGTGGTGATGCCCATGGATTTCGTGCGCGTGCCGGCAACCGCGCTTGTCGGCTGGCTGGTCTATTCGGAACAGATCGACATGTTCACCGCCATCGGCGCCGCTCTCATCCTCGGGGGCAATCTGCTCAACCTGATGGCGCGAGGTCGACGCGTCGCGCCGGCCTGACGTCGCTGGCCTTAAATCGGTGCGTTCTCGGTAGATCGCTGCCGATATGCGCGCCCCTGTCATACCGCCGATACACACCCAAAACTAAGCTGCGCTGGCATCAGGACACCAACGGAGGCGACCATGTCCGACGATCAGACTGCCAAGGTGACGGCCCATCAGAAGAACGATGACGACAAGTGGTACTACTCGATCAGCGGCGATGACGAACGGGTCGGTCCATACGACTCCGAGGAAGAAGCGCTTGCTGCCGGAGAAGAAGTGCTCGACGAAATGGCGAGCGCCGACGAGGATGAAGACGGCGACGAAGTCGTAGCCGAAGACGACAGCGACGAGGAAAAAGCCACGGCTTGAGCTGAACCGCTCAACGGCTTGCGATTGCCTGACCTTGTGAGGCGTCCACGCTCGTTGTCACTTGTCTCCATTGCCTGCAACGGTCCGATCCCGTGCGGGCAAGACTGAAATCGCCGCCAGCTTGCGGCTCGAACCTCAGTTGCCCGACAGGCCGCCGCCGCGATCAGTCCGTTTCTTCAACGGCGTCATCGTTTCCTCGCGCTTGCTCCAGCTCGCATAGCCGTCGTCTGAAGCGCAGCCCGCAAGCAAGCCGCCGGACAGAACCGTCAAAGCTGTCAGCACAAGCAGAATTCTCGTCATGTCGTCCTCCGTTCGGCCCGATGCATTTGCCTGACCACACTGCTTCAAGTCAACTGTTCCAGCACGAACCGGATGCGGCATCAGGCCAGCAAAAGCTGGAAAGGATTCAAATTTCGATTATGCCGGAATTGTTAGATATATTTGGCTTTTATCCGAGCGTGGTTTGCCCCAGATAGAATTAAATTCCAGATCATGCCGAACGGGTGTGAAAACCTGCCGCGACTGCTATCTGTAACATGACACCCGCCCGGCACCGCGGGTCGAACCGGGCCAGAGCGGCCGAAGCCGCCGTATGCGAGAATCGGAGGAACGATGACACGTCTGCGCAAGCCCTATTCCTCGGTGCTCGACCTGATCGGCGAGACGCCGGTGGTCGAGCTGACGAAATTCGACACCGGCAAGTGCCGGCTCTTCATCAAGCTCGAGAGCCAGAACCCCGGCGGCTCGATCAAGGACCGCATCGCGCTTTCCATGATCGCCGATGCAGAACGCTACGGACGCCTGGCGCCCGGCGGCACGATCGTCGAGGCAACGGCAGGCAACACCGGCCTTGGCCTTGCGCAGGTCGGCATTCCCAAGGGCTACCGCATCATCCTCGTCGTGCCCGACAAGATGTCGCGCGAAAAGATCCAGCATCTGCGCGCATTGGGAGCCGACGTACGGCTCACCCGCTCCGATGTCGGCAAGGGCCACCCTGAATATTACCAGGACATGGCGGAGAAGATCGCAGCCGGCATTCCCGGCGCCTTCTACGTCAACCAGTTCGCCAACCCGGCCAATCCGCTTGCCCACGAAACCACGACCGGGCCGGAAATCTGGGAGCAGCTCGAGCACAAGGTCGACGCAGTGGTCGTCGGCGTCGGCTCGGGCGGCACCCTGACCGGCCTTGGCCGCTTCTTCAAGCAGGTTTCGCCGCAGACCGAGATGGTGCTGGCCGATCCCGTCGGCTCGGTACTGGCACCGCTGATCAAGACCGGCAAAATGGAAGAAGCCGGAAGCTGGACGGTGGAAGGCATCGGCGAGGACTTCGTGCCGCCCAACGCCGATCTCTCGCTCGTCTCCAAAGCCTATTCGATCCCCGACAAGGCGAGCATGCTGGCCGTGCGCGACCTGCTGTCCCGGGAAGGTATTCTCGCCGGCTCCTCCTCCGGTACGCTTTTGTCGGCCGCACTGCGCTATTGCCGCGAACAGACGACCCCGAAGCGGGTCGTGACCTTCGTCTGCGACAGCGGCAACAAGTATCTTTCCAAGGTGTTCGACGATTTCTGGCTGGCCGAACAGGGCCTCTCCGAGCGCGACAACCATGGCGATCTGCGCGATCTGGTCGCCCGCTCGCACCGCGAGGGTGGCACCGTCTTCGCCGGCCCCGGCGACAGCCTACTGACAGCCTACGGCCGCATGCGCCGTGCCGACGTTTCGCAACTGCCGGTGCTCGACGACGGTAAACTCGTCGGCATCATCGATGAGAGCGACGTGCTGGCCGTGGTCGATGGCCCCTATGACAGCCGCTGGGATCGTTTCAACGCCCCGGTCAGCTCGGCCATGAGTTCGGAGCTCCACACGCTCCAGGCGAGCCAGACACTGGATTCTCTACTGCCCGTCTTCGACCGCAACGAGGTCGCCATCATCTTCGATGGTGACGAATTCGTCGGTCTCATCACCCGCATCGACCTGATCAACCATTTGAGGCGCGCACGATGACCACTTCGCCGAAGAACCGTCTGGCTTTCGCCACCCGCACCATCCATGGCGGCCAGAGCCACGATCCGACGACCGGCGCGGTGATGGTGCCGATCTACGCCACCTCGACCTATGCCCAGCAAAGCCCCGGCGTGCACAAGGGTTTTGAATATGCGCGCAGCCAGAACCCGACGCGCTTCGCCTTCGAGCGTGCCATTGCCGATCTTGAAAGCGGCTCGGCCGGCTTTGCTTTCGCCTCGGGCCTGGCCGCGATCGCCACGGTTCTGGAACTGCTCGACTCAGGCGCGCATATCGTTGCCACCGACGACATCTATGGCGGTACCTTCCGGCTGCTCCAGCGGGTCCGTAAACGCACGGCCAATCTCGACATCACCTTCGTCGACTTCACCGACCTCGCTAAAGTCGAGGCCGCGATCCGGCCCGAGACGAAAATGCTCTGGGTTGAAACGCCTACCAACCCGCTGCTGCGCATCGTAGACCTTGAAGGCGTGGCAGCCCTCGCGCGCCGCAAGGGCCTGATCTCGGTTGCCGACAACACTTTCGCCAGCCCCTACATCCAGCGGCCGCTGGAACTCGGCATCGACATCGTCGTCCACTCGACGACCAAATATCTCAACGGCCATTCCGACATGGTCGGCGGCTGCGCAGTGGTCGGCGAAAACAAGGAAATCTTCGACCAGTTGAAATTCCTGCAAAACGCCATCGGCGCGATTTCAGGACCGTTCGACAGCTTTCTGGCGCTGCGCGGCCTGAAGACATTGGCACTGCGTGTTGAAAGGCATTCGCAGAACGGCCTGAAGATCGCAAAATGGCTGGAAAGCCGTTCCGATGTCCGTCGCGTCATCTACCCAGGCCTCGAAAGCCACCCCCAGCGCACAATCGCCAAGGCGCAGATGCACGCCTTCGGCGGCATGATCACGGTCGAATTCGACCGCGACCTCGCCGCGACGAAACGCTTTCTGGAACGCACGCAGCTTTTCGCGCTGGCCGAAAGCCTGGGCGGCGTCGAAAGCCTGATCGAGCACCCTGCCTTGATGACCCACGGCAGCATTCCTGCAGAACAACGTGCAGCGCTCGGCATCTCCGATTCGCTGGTGCGCATTTCGGCGGGCATCGAGGACGGCGACGACCTGATCGCGGATTTGGACCAGGCGCTGGCGGGATAGAAGCGATTTTTCTCAAAGCGCTCCGAGACGGCCAATGCACAACTGGCCGTCGGGAATTTGCGCCTAGACGATAAAAAAGTCGCCTGCGGTGAGCGATGTGCCGTGGCTCACGGCGGCGAATTTGACTGCTGCCGCGCCGCCGGCGCCGTCCGCATCGTACAGCAGATTGCCGGAGGCCTTGTTGTAGATGATGCGGTCGTTTTCATCGACGGCGGATTTGCCGATCACCAAGGCCCCGGCATCCAGCGCACCGGCTGCAAGCCCTGCAAAGACGGTGCTGTCGAGCTGAATAATGTCGTCGACGGAGCTGAAGTCGAGGATCCTGTCGTGATTCGCTGAACCGGGCGCGGTATCGAAGACGAAGGTATCATTGCCCGCCCCACCCGATAGCCGGTCATGGCCGGCACCACCATTGAGATTGTCGTTGCCAGCGCCGCCGCGAAGCTGGTCATTGCCCGCGCCGCCAGTGATTTCATCGTTGCCCGCACCGCCCCGCAGGCGATCGTTGCCGGCACCGCCATCGAGGGAATCGTTGAACTTGCTGCCGGTGATGCGGTCGTTGCCGCCATTGGCAGTGACCAGCACGGCGTGATCGTAAGTCTTGTAGCTTACGGTGTCCTTGGCGTCGGTCAGCGTGATGCTTTCGGCCGGCGGGGCGACGGTGATGGTGATGGTCGCGACATTGCTGTTGCCCTGGCCGTCGGTGGCATAGACGGTAAAAGTGTCGGTGCCGATGAAGCCTGCCTCGGGTGCGTAATCGAACAGGTTCCCGTTCAGATAATCCGCGTGATAGTGCAGGCTGTCGAAATAATGGCCCTGGTGAAACGGGTAATAACCGGCCTCATATTTCGTTTCCTGCTGCAGCATGCCGTGGTCCGGCCCATCGACGACGACAAAGCTCAGCAGATCGTAATCCGCATCCGTCGCGCTGAACTTGATGTCGTCGAGAGATTGTCCCGGCGCAAGCGTGAAGCTCAGATTGCTGACCGTGGGGGCATGGTTGATGAAGGTGTCGGGCTGGAGCACGCCGCCGTCCAGAATGATCTGATGCTGGCCGTACTGGGTGTTTTCGCCACCATAATATTCGTTGGCGCCTGTCCACGTCACCGTAATGTCGTTCGGACTGTCGGCGCTGACGGAGACGATCTGGGTCGACAGATAGGCCGCCTGGTCTGACAGCGTGCGGATATAGTTGCCATCATTGTCGAAGACGGCTGTTTCTATCGTCGTGAAAAGTTCGGTCCTGCCGTCATTGGTGAAGGTGGAGACGGTGAAGAAACCGTCGAAGACATCGACCGAAGCCACATCGACCCAGCCGAACGGAAAATCCGTATGCGCCCCAGTCGGCCCGAGAACGTCGCCATCTGTTTCCGTTATGGAAAACAGAACCGCGTCGGGGCTCTCATTGTTGACGTCTTCCCAGACGTTCAGCTCACTGCCATTGCTTAAGGTCGGCATCGTGTTCTTCCCTTCGTTGTCCGGCGAGACAGGGCTGCGAACGCCATTCACCGGGTAACATAGGCCGGCAATGAAGACCATTGCACGACAAAGTTCTTCGATACGACACATGCCGCCGTATTACGAACTTCGCCAAGGCGAGCCGCACAGCAGTTGCGTAAAGCCGGTGCGACTGAAGCGCCTCGGCGCGGATCGAGCCGCATTAAGCCGAAGCAAGCTATTGATGTTAAAGGAAGAAAGTGGTGGGTGCGACAGGGATCGAACCTGTGACCCGCTGATTAAGAGTCAGCTGCTCTACCAACTGAGCTACGCACCCACTCCACCGGCGAACCGGTGTTGGCGCGGGATATAGCCATACCTTTCCGGCCTGTCCAGCCCCCTAAATCAATCATTCGTCGTCAAAGTTCATTTTCGCCTGCGTCATTTATGCAAACAGCATTCCCTCGGCGATCTTGACGGCATTGCCACCTATGCGCGCGGCGGTCAGTTTGCCACCCTCCACGTCGATTTCCAGCCGGATGCGCGATGGTCGCCCCATTTCCATGCCTTGCTCGATCCAGAATCGCGCAGGACCGTCGCTCGGCGCATCGAAATGCGTGATCGCACCGGAAAAGGCCGCCGCAGCCGATCCGGTCGCCGGATCCTCATAGGAAGGACTGCCAGCCACGAACATGCGCGCATGAAAACTGCTGTCGTGATGGACCGTGTCGCGCGTGTAGACATAGGCGCTGGCCGGCTTGCCGTCGGTGCGTCTCGGTGTGAACTCCAGCCAGGCCGGGCTGTCGAGTCTCGCCCGCTTGGCGACATCGAGATTCGCCACCGGCACAGTCAGATAAGGCACGCCGGCCGACCACAGGCCGACGCGGTGATTCTCGAAGCCGATCTCGTGCGGGTCGAGGCCAAGGGCCGCACCGATCACTTCGGACTCCACCGTCAGTTCCGATTGCTTTGGCAACTCGGGAATGTCGAACTCCGCAAAGATGCCTGTTTCGCTACGCGAGATCGCGCAGCGAAACAGCCCGATATTCTCCTCCAGCACGAAAATCTCGTCCGTGCGGCTGCTGTCCAGTTCTGCCAGCGCGATCGCCGTGCCAACGGTCGGATGGCCGGCAAAGGGCATTTCGTAGACCGGCGTGAAAATGCGCACCCTTGCCTTGTGCACCGGGTTTTCCGGCGGCAGCACGAACGACGTTTCCGACAGGTTGAACTCGCGCGCTATGCGCTGCATCGCGGCCGTATCGAGCCCATCGCAATCGAGCACGACGGCCAGCGGATTGCCGGCCAGCCTTTCGCCCGTAAACACGTCATAGACGAGGTATTTCCTGCCCTTCATCGGCTTTCTTCCTGTTTCCCGCCCCAAACATGAGCGAAATTTAACTTGTAATCCTCGGCTCTAACCACGAGTTGTCGAGATGTAGGGATTTTCGCATGCATAGGGGGCCGGCATGGACCAGATTGTCAATCGGCCAGTGACGGAAACTCCAGCGACGGTCGAAGCCGCTCTTGGCCTCGACAACAAGGGGCGCGGACGCAAGCGTCGGCGCGGCTGGATTTATGCGCTCGTCGGCCTCGCACTCGTGGCCGGCGGCGGATATTACCTGTTCTCCGAGCCGTCATCCGCCAAGATAAGCTACACCACCGTTCCTGCCGAAACCGGCAATCTCGTCGTTGAAGTCTCGGCAACCGGGACATTGCAGCCGCTGACCCAGGTCGATATTTCCAGCGAGCTCTCCGGCGTCGTCCGCTCGGTTTCCGCCGAGGAAAATCAGGAAGTGCGAAAGGGCGACGTGCTTGCCGCGCTCGACACCACCCGGCTGCTCGCCCAGATCGAACGCGCCGAGGCTTCCGTCAAGGCTGCCGAGGCAAAGGTTCTGGATGCCAAGACCACGCTGAAGGAAACCGGGCAGACGCTGGCCCGTTCGCGCCAGCTTTCCGCACGCGGCATGGTCGCCGATCAGATCCTCGACACGGCGCAGGCCGCGCGCGACCGCGCCGAGAGCGCAGTGGCAAGTGCCGAGGCCAATCTGGCAATCGCGGCTGCCGATCTGAAGCTGCAACAGGCCGACCTCGCCAAGAGCACCATCTATGCGCCGATCGACGGCGTCATCCTGACCCGTTCGGTCGATCCCGGCCAGACGGTCGCCTCCTCATTGCAGGCGCCGGTCCTGTTCGTCATTGCCGCCGATCTCAAGCAGATGGAACTTCAGGCAGCCGTAGATGAGGCCGATATCGGCTCGGTGACGCCGGGCCAGAAGGCGCGCTTCACCGTCGATGCTTTCCCGGAACGCCGCTTCGACGCCGATATCCGCGACATCTCCTTTGCCTCAACCACCACGGAAGGCGTGGTGACCTACAATGCCCGCCTGGCGGTCGACAACGCCGAACTGCTCCTGCGCCCCGGCATGACGGCCACCGTCGCCGTCATCACGCGCGAGGCTAACGATATCCTGACTGTGCCGAGCGCTGCCTTCCGCTATCGCCCGCCGGCAGCAGATACGAGACGCGGCTGGAGCCTGCAGAACCTGTTCATGCCGCGCATGGGCCGGCCCGGCGGCGGCCAGCGCCAGCGCCAGGCTGCTGCATCCGACGGCACGCGCACGCTCTATGTGCTGAAGGATGGTCAGCCGGAGGCGGTCAAGGTCAAGACCGGCTCCACGAACGGCGAGGATACCGAGATCGTCTCCGGCGTCTCGGCCGGCGATCTCGTCATCACCGGCAGCCAGACGCGGAACTGACCGGCATGACGGAAAAGCCGCTCATAACGTTCGATCAGGTCTGGAAGACCTACGGCGAAGGCGAAGCCAGCGTTCATGCCCTGGCGGGCGTCGACCTGTCGATTCGGCGCGGCGAGTTCGTGGCGATCATGGGCCCGTCGGGTTCGGGTAAATCGACCGCCATGAACATCATCGGCTGCCTCGATACGCCGACCTCCGGGCGTTATGGCTTTCTAGGCGTCGATGCCGGGCGGCTCGACCGTAACCGGCGCGCGGTTCTGCGCAATCTCTATGTCGGCTTTGTCTTTCAGGGCTACAACCTGCTTCCGCGCACGACGGCTGCCGAAAATGTCGAACTGCCGCTTATCTATCGCGGCGCGCCGGCCAGCGAGCGGCACAAACTGGCAGCCGAGGCACTGGAACAGGTCGGCTTGCTCGGCCGACAGGGCCACACGCCGGGCGAGCTTTCCGGTGGCCAGCAGCAGCGCGTGGCGATCGCGCGCGCCATCGTCACAAAGCCGACGCTTCTGGTGGCGGACGAGCCGACCGGCAATCTCGACACCGCCCGCAGCCACGAGATCATGGAACTGTTGACGCGCCTCAATCAGGATCTAGGCCTCACCGTCGTCATGGTCACGCATGAGGCCGATATCGCAGCCTACGCCCAGCGCACGATCGGCTTCCTCGACGGCCACATCGCCTCCGACCAATTGAACCGGAAGGCCGCCTGATGCTCTGGGAAACCATCCGCCTCGCCTTGCTTTCTGTGCGCCGCAACGTGCTGCGCTCGTTCCTCACCCTGCTCGGTATCGTCATCGGCGTTGCCGCCGTCATCGCCATGATCACCATCGGCTCGGGCACCACGGAAAAGGTCAAGAACGACATTTCCAAGCTCGGCTCGAACCTGCTCGTCGTGCGCGCTGCCCGGCCCGAGCGCGGCGGCTCGACCTCCTTCACCCCTCGCCGGCTGGAGGAGCGGGACCTGCTCGGCCTGCGCAAGGGCCTGACCAACGCCAAGGCGGTTTCAGCAGCATCGCAAAGCACGGTGCGCGTCGTCTACGGCGCGGAAAATATCGCTGCCCAGGTGACAGGCACCGATACGGATTTCTTCATCGCCCGCGACTGGGATGTCTCGAGCGGCCGCATCTTCTCCGAGTCGGAGGTGCGCAGCGGCGCCGGCGTCTGCATCCTCGGCGAAACCGTGCGCCAGCAATTCTTCGGTGCGGGCGACCCCGACGGCATGTCGGTGCGCGTCAACAAGACGAGCTGCAAGGTCATCGGCGTGCTGCAGGCCAAGGGCACGTCTGGCTTCGGACAGGACCAGGACAGCGTCGTGATGATGCCGCTGGGGGCCTTCCAGCGCCGCATCGCCGGCAACCGCAACATCGACGCGGTCTACATTGCCGCGCAGGACGGCGTCGCGACGTCGGCAGTGCAGGAAAGCATCGAAGACATCATGCGCGACACGCGGCGCCTCGCGCCCGACGCCGACGACAATTTCGAAGTCCGCGACATGACCCAGATCGCCGACGCCATGACCAGCGCCACCACCACCATGACCGGCATGCTGGGCGCGGTTGCCGGCGTCAGCCTGCTTGTCGGCGGCATCGGCATCATGAACATCATGCTGGTTTCGGTAACGGAGCGCACGCGCGAGATCGGCATCAGGCTGGCCATCGGCGCGCATGAAAAGCACATCCTCATCCAGTTTCTGGTCGAGGCGACCGTGCTGTCGCTGCTCGGCGGGCTTATCGGCATCGCCATCGGCCTGGCGCTTGCGGGAGCGGCTTCGCTGACGCTGTCCATTCCCTTTGCGCCAAGCATTCCCATCATTCTGCTTGCCGTCGGCTTCTCGGCGCTGATCGGCATGGTGTTCGGCTTCTTCCCGGCGCTCCGCGGGGCAAGGCTTGATCCGATCGACGCGCTACGGCACGAGTAGGCGTAGCGCTATTCCGTTACCGAAAAATGCCACTCGATCAGCGGCACCATGTGAGGCATCAACCCTTCAGGCCGGTCATCCGGGCCGCGGATGATGACCGGAGCTTCGATCTCCGGTTCAGGATCGGCGGCTACGAACTCGCGAATGGCTTCGGCAATGACGTCGGCGTTCTCGTCGATATAGTAGCGGCGGAAGATCACGGTGCCTGCCTCGGTCGAGTAGGCGTGATAGCGCTTGCCGCGCACGAGATGGCTGATGTTGATGCCGGTTTCCTCGTCCACTTCCCTGACCATGTTGAAATGGAGGTCGGCGATGCCATCGACGAAATCGATCGGCTCGAACGAACCGGCTGCGAAATAGACGCGTCCGGCATTGACCGTATGCGCGCCCATGCGGATGGCAATCAGCGCATCGTCGCGCGACACCAGCATGGCATGCGCATAGGCGTGCTCGCCACCTGAAATCGCGCGATGCTTGCGCCAGTGCATGAACGTAGCGAAGCGCACAGCATGGCAGACCCCTTCCAGCCGTCCGGCCTTGTAGGAAAGCCCGGAAAGCAGAACCACCGTGCCGTCGAACAATGCCGGATTGGCGGCTTTTTCCGCCAGCCAGTTTTCCTCGATCGCCGCCGTGTTGGCCAGTTCGAAGGGATGCGGCGAGGCATCGAGCCGGACTTCGATGCCGTCCACCGGCAGGATGGTGTTGCGTGGGATATCGAAATCCATCGAACTACCTGATGTTCAGCGTCACCGCGACGGGGCAGTGATCGGAGGCTTTCGGCCGGTCCCAGCCGGCGCGCGGGTATCGCTCGACTTCCTGGCCCGGCGGGAAGATCGTGCGCCACGGCTGCCCCTTGCGGACGATATCCGGCACCGCGCCGGCATTTTCCCGCGCCAGTGCCGGCGATACGAGGATACAATCGAGCTGGCACAGATGCCGCTCTTCCGGTCCGCGCGTATGATAGAGCGTCCAGCGGTCGATTTCGGGGCGTCTTTCGACGATGTTTTCGGCAAAGCCGTCGGCAAGCAGCACGTTGAGGCACGACTGCGTTTCATTGACCACGGTGAAATCGTATCCCGCATGTGCGCTGCCGCCGATCACCACGCGCTGGCGATAGTCGTTGAAGTCGCCGCAGATCACCCAGCGCTTGCCGGCAGTCTGATCCTTGCCGAACCGATCCTCGATGATGCGGCGCACCGCCTTGGCCTCGGCTTCGCGGATCGGCATGGAGGCATCGCGGCCCGGCACGCCGTTTCGCGGGCTGCCCATGGATTTGAAATGGACGGAGTAGATGGTGAGTGGCCTCCCGCCGATCTTGACGTCGATCTCCAGACAGTCGCGCCGGAAAATCCGCTCGAAGGGTTCGTTGCCGGTGGCGAGGAGTTCGGGCGTGTGCAGCCCGAATTCCTCGAAGGTCACATGGGCGTGGCTGGTCATGCGCACGAATTCGATCGGCTCGCCGTCGGCCGTCTCCGTGCGCATCATCACGGCGACATCGATGCCGCGCGTATCGTTGCCGGACGTCGTGTATTTCTGGCGATAGCCCTGCCCGACCATCTTGAACAGATAGCCATATTCGAAGGCCCGAAGCGCCTCGATATTGTCGACCTCCTGCATGCAGATGATGTCGGCGCGCGTCTCGGCAATTGCAAGCGCCGTCAACTGGCGCATGTCGTCGGTGTGGGCGATGGCGCGGGCCTGTTCGAGAAGCCGGTACTCCGCCTCGTCCTTGATCTCGAACAGGGCCAGCGTCCGGTCCTGATTGAGCTGGTTGCGGTAACCGGAATAGTCGAACCTGTTCATGAGGTTTTCGACATTGAAGGTGGCGAGGCGCAGCGACATGGGCGCGAGCTTTGCCCGCAAGCGCGGTCAAAAACAAGGGCCGGTTGCAGTTTCAGGAATCGGAAACGTCCGTTCATCGACCGTTCAGGGTCGAAGTTCGATCATGATCGCAGTTGGGCAATGGCTTGCAAAAGTTGTTCCTCAGGGAGATTTCGATGAAACCGAACCTTTCGTCATTGGTGCGCTCGGGGCTGATTGCCCTCGGCGTTCTGGCTGGCGTTTCCGCGCCGGCTCTTGCTCTTCCCGCCGCAGCCCCATTGCAGGGCATGGCGCCGGCCACGGACAAAGCTCTGCCGCTCATAAGGGTCGGCAGCGGCGAATGGGAGCCAGGCTGCCCGCCGGGCTCGTCCTGCTTCCGTCGCGGCGGCAGTGGCGGTGGCGTCGTCATCCGTCAGCGCGACCGCGAATACCGGCAGGGCTGGAATCGGCCGGGCAATTGGGAGAGGCCGCGCCGCAACTGGGATCGCCCGCGTTATCGCGACGATCGCTGGCGCTATCGTCACCATCGTCCGCGTCCATACTACGGCGGCTATGGTGGTTACGACGGGTACTATGGCGGCTCCGGTATCTATTTCAATTTCTCCGCTCCGTCCTATCGCTATGCCGAGCCTCAATATCGCTACGTTCAGCCACGCCGCTATCAGCGTGCCCGGCTTTCTCGCGCGCATGTGAACTGGTGCTACAATCGCTACCGGTCTTATCGCGCCTATGACAACACGTTCCAGCCCTATGGCGGGCCACGGCAGCAGTGCTGGTCGCCCTATAGCTAAACAGTTGGTCTCTTCCATTGATTGAGAAACGGCGCTGTCCCCGACGGCGCCGTTTTCACGTCCTCAGCAGGGCATTTAAGCGATGGCTTAAGGATTTCTTGAACGTCGGAACTTATGATTTTGGCTGATCGTCAAATCACACCGCGCAAGCGTTTTGGGGAGCTCTGCGTGACCGAGCCTGAAGATGCCGAGAACAGACGCCAACACCGCCAGCGCGTGCTGAAGGGTGCGTCGATCCTTAGCGGCATCACCAATTCCGAGGTCAAATGCACCATCCGCAACATGCACAAGGACGGCGCGGAGCTCAAAATCTCGATCTATTCGCAGGTTCCCCCGGAGTTCCTGCTTTACGTGCCGGTCGACGGCATCGCCTACAGGTCTGTCGTGCGCTGGCGCAAGGAAGACCGCATCGGCGTCCAGTTCACCGGCACCGAGCCCAAGCCCAGCTGGCACTACGGGTGACGCAAAAAAGCCGGCGGATTGCTCCGCCGGCTTTTCGCTAACCCAGATGTTGGGTCGGATTAGTTCTTCGCCTTGTCGACCAGCTGGTTCTTGGCGATCCATGGCATCATGGCGCGCAGCTTCGAACCGACTTCCTCGATCTGGTGGCTGTCGTTCATGCGGCGGATGCCCTTGAAGCGAGCAGCGCCCGAACGGTATTCCTGCATCCAGTCGGAGGTGAACTTGCCGGTCTGGATGTCCTTCAGCACGCGCTTCATCTCGGCCTTGGTCTCGGCGGTGATGATGCGCGGGCCCGAAACATATTCGCCCCACTCGGCAGTGTTGGAGATCGAGTAGTTCATGTTGGCGATACCGCCTTCATAGATCAGGTCAACGATCAGCTTCACTTCGTGCAGGCACTCGAAATAGGCCATTTCAGGCGCATAGCCACCTTCGACCAGCGTCTCGAAACCGGCGCGGATCAGTTCGACCAGACCACCGCACAGGACGACCTGCTCGCCGAACAGATCGGTTTCGCACTCTTCCTTGAAGTTGGTCTCGATGATGCCCGAACGGCCGCCGCCGACGCCGCAGGCGTAGGACAGGCCGAGGTCGAGCGCGTTGCCCGAGGCGTCCTGATGAACGGCCACGAGGCAAGGCACGCCGCCGCCCTTCTGGTATTCGCCGCGAACAGTGTGGCCCGGGCCCTTCGGCGCGACCATCAGCACGTCGACGGTCTTCTTCGGCTCGATCAGGCCGAAATGCACGTTGAGGCCGTGGGCGAAGGCGATCGCTGCACCGTCGCGGATATTCGGCGCGATCTCGTCGCGGTAGATGTCGGCCTGCAGTTCGTCAGGCGTCGCCATCATCATCAGGTCGGCCCACTTGGCGGCTTCTGCGACGGTCATGACCTTGAGGCCATCTGCCTCGACCTTCTTGGCGGTTGCCGAGCCGGCCTTCAGGGCGACGGCAAGTTCCTTGGCGCCGGAATCCTTGAGGTTGAGCGCATGGGCGCGGCCCTGCGAGCCATAGCCGATGATGGCGACCTTCTTGCCCTTGATCAGATTGAGATCGGCATCACGATCGTAATAAACGCGCATTTTGTCTTCCTTCCCTTCGGGGTGTTTCAGGGGCCGGCTCAGGCCGCCCCGGTTTTTGCTCTGTAGAGAGCGAGAAACTGCCGCGTCGCCTCGGCCGCATCCCGGCCAATCTCCGCGTCAGTCAATTCGAGCCGGTCGCCGAGCAGCAACCGGATTTGCACATCACGGCCAACCAGACCGAAAAAGGTCCGGAACGCCGTTTCGGTGTCGCTGAAGTCGAGCAGGCCCGCATCGCGGCCGGCTTCGAGAAGCGGCTTGAGCCGCTCGCCGATCGCGATGCGCCCATTGTCGAGCACGATGGCGCCGAGATTGTCCTCGCCGGAGCCGGCATGCGAGATCGCGACCCGGTTCAGCGCGATCGAGGTCCTCGACGAAATCACCGAAAGCCAGTTGGCAGCAAAACCCTCAAGGCTGGCGCGCAGCGCTGTCGCGTCGAGATGCTGGCGATCGTAATTGCCGGCCCGCACTTTTGAGGCCTGCCACCGCACTGTCGCGGTCAAAAGCCCGTCGCGGTCGCCGAACCATTTGTAGAGCGTTTCCTTGGAGCAGCTTGCCCGCCGCGCTACGGCGGTCATGGTCAGGCGATCGCCCTCCTCGACCAGAAGGCGCAAAACAGCGTTCAGGACGTCCTTTTGACGTTCCGTCAGCTCTTCGCCATCATTGGTCTCAATGGCCGTTTCCACCAGTCCGCTTCCTGAAATCCTGTTCAACGAAACAAAGCCGTACCGTACGTTACGGTTCGCAAGCCTTATGCCGAAATACTGATATCATGGCAAGCGTCTTTCTTGGCCCAAATGGATTCGGAGATTCCAATAGGCCCGAAAGGGTCGACCACAGTACCCGAAACCATGGCCGCCAGAAGCTTTGGCGCTGGTGGGATGCGTGCCAAAATTGGTACGAGACGATCTCGTACAAGTGGCAAAAGCACGGAATTCGACTGATAGAAGGGCGTGAAGCACATGGACAGGGCCTGGAAAACCCGGACATGCAGGCGGCGCGCCCGCGCATAGGCCTCAAGCGCGGAGGAAACGTCATCCGAGCGCTCGATCGCATAAGCAAGTGCTGCAGCATCGAGAAGAGCCATATTGGCCCCCTGTCCCAGTTGGGGACTGGTCGAATGCGCAGCGTCTCCGATGATTGCGAAACCGCCTCCGACGGGCGGCAGCAGGGTGTGATGCGCGTAGTGGGCGTGGGTGAGCTGGCCAAAATCATGGATCTGGTCGAGATAGGGCTGGCAGTCCGGCCAAAGTGCGGCGACCTGTTCCTTCCACGCGGCAAGGCCCTTCTCCCGCACGCGAGCAACGTCAGCGCTCTCGATGCTCCAGAAAAAGGCAGCCATCTTGCCGCCATCGGGTTCGGCGCGCCCAATCGGCAGCACGCCGATCATCACGCTGGCGCGATCATAACGCTGCAGGAGCGCATGTTCGTCGAAACCTTCCCCGCGCCAGGCGAGCGAAGCCCAAAGCGCTCCATATTTCAGCGGCCTGGCCTCCCGCGGCCTGCTCGCCATTTGCCGGAGCTTCGAACGTGATCCGCTTGCGTCGATGACCAGGTCGAACCTGCCAAGCACCGATCCGTTTGCGCCAGTCAGCGTATGCTTTTCGCCGCCCGCGACGACGGACTCGACGTCTGCTCCGGTATGAATGGCTATGTTTTGGCGCTGCACCGCCTTGTGCAGCACGCCGAACAAAGCTGCGCGATGAACGGCGATACCAAAGCGGTTGCCTGCTGCGACATTGTAGGAGACGTCGAGTACCGTCCGCCCAGACTTTGCATCGGCCCCGTAGAGCCTGTCGATGCGGGCGCCAAGCGCACTTATCTCGGCGAAAAGGCCAAGGTCACTCAATACGGAGAGGCCTGTTGGTTGCAGGATCAATCCAGAACCGATTGGTGCGGGCTTGTCGAAGCGCTCGAAGATGGTCACGCGATGACCAAAGCGCTTCAGATAGAGGGCCGCAGCCAACCCGGCCGGTCCAGCGCCCGCAATCGCGACCTCGAGTGATTTCCGCATGATGCCTTGCTGATGAAGTCAGATCGCCTGATCTGTTGCGGAAATCAAAGGGATTGGCAATGCGTCGCGTTGACCAAAATGGAATTGAAATCACAGATCATTTTCCCGAACAGGGTCTAATTCACAGACGGAATCTCGTCCATATCCAGTGACGCAATACGCACACTGGAGAGAACCATGTCCCCTGCAAGGAAAGTTGCGCTCGTCGTCGGCGCCAAAGGCGTCATTGGCGGCAACCTCATCGATCACCTCATAGAGCTTGGCGATTGGGACATCATTGGGCTTTCGCGGCGTGGCGGGGCGGCGACGGAGCGTCTGCATCACATATCGGTCGATCTTCTGGACAAGGAGGACGCGACGCAAAAGCTCGCCGGGCTGAGTGACGTCACCCACATTTTCTACGCCGCCTATCAGGATCGCCCGACATGGGCCGAACTCGTTGCGCCGAACCTGGCGATGCTGGTCAATGTCGTCGACGCAATCGAACTGGTCGCCCCCAACCTCGCCCATGTCAGCCTGATGCAGGGATACAAGGTCTACGGCGCGCATCTCGGGCCTTTCAAGACGCCGGCACGCGAGACCGACGCCAACCACATGCCGCCCGAGTTCAATATCGACCAGCAGGCGTTTCTTGAGCGACGCCAGCAGGGCAAGTCATGGAACTGGTCAGCGTTGCGCCCGTCCGTCGTCGTCGGCTTTGGGCTTGGCAATCCGATGAACCTCGCAATGGTCATCGCCATCTATGCCGCGATGTCGAAGGAACTTGGCCTGCCGCTGCGCTTTCCTGGCAAGCCGGGTTCCTATGACAGCCTGCTGGAAATGACGGATGCCGGCCTGCTGGCGCGGGCGACCGTCTGGGCAGCCACCGACCCACGGTGCGCCAACCAGGCCTTCAACATCAACAATGGCGACCTGTTCCGCTGGAGCGAGATGTGGCCGAAGATCGCGCGTTTCTTTGACCTCGAAGTCGCGCCACCCTTGCCGATGTCGCTCAACACCATCATGGCCGACAAGGAGCCGCTGTGGGACGCCATGGTGGAGAAGCACGGGCTTGCACCGCATGCCTACCAGGACGTCTCAGCATGGGGCTTCGGCGATTTCGTTTTCTCGTGGGATTACGACTTCTTCGCCGACGGCACCAAGGCGCGACGCCTCGGTTTTCACGAGTTCGTCGACACCGAAGCCATGTTCATGAACGTCTTCGAAGATTTCCGCCGGCGCAGGATCATCCCGTAACCGGAGGCCGACGCCCCTCGCCTCAGACAGCCACCTGCGTGCCGATTTCCACCACGCGGCCGGTCGGTATCTGGAAATATTCGGTCGCATCGGCAGCACTGCGCGCCAGCCCGATGAACAGCCGGTCCTGCCACAACGGCATGCCGGAATTGGGCGACGCCTTCAGCGAGCGCCGCGACAGGAAGAACGACGTTTCCATGATGTCGAACTTCCAGCCCTGCTGGCGGCAGATCACCAGCGCTTTCGGAATGTTCGGGTGCTCCATATAGCCGAAGGTCAGCGACACCCGCATGAACAGGTCGTTGATCTTCTCCATCTTCACCCGCTCGCTTTTGGGCACGAAGGGTTGCGGAGCGGTCACGACTGACAGGATCACATTGTTTTCGTGCAGCACCTTGTAGTGCTTGAGGCTGTGCATCATCGCGGTCGGCGCGCTTTGCGGGTCGCTGGTCAGGAACACTGCCGTTCCAGGCACCAGCCTGGGCTGCTTTTTCGCAAGATTCTCCGCCAGGAAGTCCAGCGGCACCTCGTTCTTGCGTGTCTTTTCAAACAGCATGTTGCTGCCGCGCACCCAGGTAGACATGACCAGGATCACCACGAATGCAACCACGAGCGATGCCCAGCCGCCGTCGAAGACCTTGACGATGTTGGAAACGAAGAAGCCGACATCGATCAGCCCAAACAGCGCCGTCAGTGCAACCGCCAGGCCGAGCGGCCATTTCCAGATACGCTTCATCACCACGAACAGCAGCGTCGTCGTCACCAGCATATTGCCGGTGACGGAAATGCCGTAGGCGGCCGCCAGATCGCTCGATTGCTGGAACCCGACGACCAGCAGCATGACGCAGATCGCCAGAAACGCGTTGACGCGCGGCATGTAGATCTGGCCCAGCTGCGTCTCGGACGTGTGCTGGATTTCGAGGCGCGGCAGCATGTTGAGCTGTACGGCCTGCCGTGTCAGCGAATATGCGCCGGAGATCACCGCCTGGCTGGCAATGACCGTGGCCGCCGTCGCCAGCACCACCATCGGCACCAGCGCCCAACCCGTATTCATCTCGAAGAACGGGTGGCCAATCCTGCCTTCATTGGCCAGAACATAGGCCCCTTGCCCGAAATAATTGAGCAGCAGGCAGGGAAACACGATCCAGAGCCAGGCCAGCACGATCGGCTTGCGGCCAAAATGGCCAAGATCGGCATAAAGTGCCTCGGCGCCCGTCACGGCAAGGAAGATCGCACCGATGGTGACGAAGGACACGCCCGGCGAATCCGCCAGGAAATCAACGATGTAGATGGGGTTCAGGGCGTAGAGGATCGTCGGCGCATCGGCAATATGGATCAGTCCGGAAATGCCGATGGCAACAAACCACAGCAGCGTGATCGGGCCGAACACCGTGGCCACGCGGCCTGTGCCGAAGCGCTGTACGGAAAACAGTATGGCCAGGATCAGCAGCGTCAGCGGCACGACATAGGGGTCGAATGCCGGCGTGACCACCTCCATGCCTTCAACCGCCGAAAGAACCGAGATCGCCGGCGTTATCACCGCGTCGCCGAAGAACAGCGCCGCACCGGCCATGCCAAGGGCAAGCACGATCCTGGAGCGCTTCTTCAGCACAGCTTGCACCAATGCCATCAGAGAGAGCGTTCCGCCCTCGCCCCTGTTGTCGGCCCTGAGCACAAAAATGATGTATTTTATGGTGACGATAATCGTCAGCGCCCAGACGATGAGCGAGAGCACACCCAGAACCGCCTCTTCGGAAGCTACAGGCCCACGGCTGGCGGACGCGACCAGCGCCTCGCGAAACGCATAGATCGGGCTCGTCCCGATATCGCCATAAACGACGCCAAGGGCGCCGAGCATGAGAATACCGGTATTCTGCGAGTGTTCGCTCGCGGGCGCTGCTTGCTGTATGGGTTCTGCCTCAGTACCAAGGTTGGTATGGGCCATGCATGACACTCCGATGAGGCGGCGGTCATCTACTCCTGCTGCAGCGCAATAGCAACAGTCGCACCGCGACAGCTCGCCGCAGCCAGGATTGCGAACCTACCACCCGCAAGCCCTTAGAAAACGCCGCGTCGTCTCGGCCATACCATATTCCAAAGCATCCGCCGTCAAGCCGTGCCCGATCGATACCTCCGCCAGACCAGGAATTCGCTTGGCCAGCGCCGGCAGGTTGGCAACGACCAGATCATGCCCGGCATTCACGGCAAGCCCTGCGGCAATTGCCGCGTCGGCCGTTTTACCGAGCTTTTCCAACTCCCTGCGCGCTTTTCCGGAATCGGAATGGCAACTGCCATAGGGGCCGGTATAGAGCTCGATGCGATCGGCCCCGGTGTCGCGCGCGGCTGAAACCTGCGACGGATCAGGATCGGAAAACAGCGAGACGCGAAATCCGCCCTTCTTCAATCTCTTGACGATCGGTGTCAGAAATGTTGATCGCTCGACGAAGTTCCAGCCGTGATCCGATGTCGCCTGCGCAGGGTCGTCAGGCACCAAAGTCACCTGTTCCGGCTGGTGCTTTTCCACAAGAAGCAGAAAATCCTCGGTCGGATAACCTTCGATATTGAATTCCGCCTGCGGAAACTCGTCGTCTATGAGGGCCCTGATCTCGGGCAGATCGGACAGGCGCGTATGGCGCTCGTCCGGCCGCGGATGCACCGTCAAGCCATGTGCGCCAGCCGCAAGGGCGGCCCGCCCCAGCCCGGTCACGCTCGGCCACGGCAGGTCGCGGCGATTGCGCAGCATGGCGATGGCATTGAGGTTGACGGAGAGTTTTGCGGGCATGTCGGCAGCCTTGTTCCTGAAGAGGGCAGCCGTTCTATAGCCTGTCTTTATGGAACAGACAGCGCACTTTGTGTGTTCCAATCTGACAAGATTGGAATGTTTGAAAGCAGGAGGCTCCACCCATGCTAAATCCATTGGATTCCATGCCGGCGGTTCGGCGCATCGAGACGAACCGGGACAACGCATATGCCTTTGAGATCACCGGGCATATTTCGGCAGCCGATGTCGAGAATTTCTACGGCCTTCTGGAAGGCGCCTACGCCCTGCATGATCGGATCGACCTGCTGGTGAAGATGGTGGACAATGATGGCGTCGACTGGAGCGAGATTTCGCCCGACACCACGTCGGAAGGCCGCGACATTGCCTCCAAGCATATTCGCCGTTGCGCAACGGTCGGGAGATCCAGCGGTGCGCGGTATCTGGAGCGGTTTTTCAAGCCACCCTCCCCGGTCGAAACAAGGCATTTTGATAGCGAAGAAGAAATGGAAGCCTGGGCCTGGCTGAGTGCGTCGCCGACAGATACGGAGTGACGCCAGGCGGACGTTGGGTTAAGCAACGCGGTCACATTCCCGTCACGGCCTCGCGCCACACAGCCGCCATCATGCCGAACATTCGCATCATCGATTCGATCTCCGATCCGGGCTCCCCTTCGCGCCCTAATGAAGACGCCGCCGGCGGCAATGCCAGTTGCGCCTTCGTCATCGACGGCGCGACCGGCCTCGGTGGCAAGAGCATTGTCGGGCTGAACGGTTCCGATGCGGCTTGGCTTGCCCAGTTCGCGAAAGATTCGTTCGAACAGACGGTGCGCAATGGACGCCCGATGAGCGAGATCGTGCACGAATTCAACGCCCGCGCGGCCAATGTCGTGCAGGAAGCGGCAAATGCGCTGCCGATCGAACCGTGGAACCTGCCGATCGCCGGCTTTCAGATGGTACGCGTCGAGGAAGGTGGGGTGGTCACGCATGGGCTTGGCGACTGCCGCCTGTTCCTGCTCGGTGCAGACGGTGCGGAATTCGACACCAGCGCCATCAAGGGCGGCTTTGCCGACGAGCGCGACGGCGCTCGGCTGGCAATCGCCCATACCGGCGGATTTTCCTCGCATCAGGCATTGGCGGACGATCCGGTCGTGCGCGACGAATTGCGCAAACACCGTGCCGCATACAACCAGTCGGACTCAGGCGTCTGGACCTTGGGGACAGAGCCTGCGGCGGCAAAGCATCTGGCTACCGAACCGCTCCCCTTCAGCCTGCCGGCCACCGGGCTTTTGTGCACCGACGGCTTCGCAGCCCTTTGCGATCAATACGGCCGTTATGGCGTCGGCGACTTAGTGAAAGCCGCCCGCGATGCCGGCCTGTCGGCCCTGCTGGAGGAATTGCGCCGGATCGAGCGCGTCGAGGACCCGGACGGCCACAAATTCCCGCGCTTCAAGATGAGCGACGACGCTACTGCAGTCCTGTTCGAAATTGTCGAATGAAGCAGGCGGCTATCGAACGACAGTAAGCCGTTCAGCCGCACGCGTGATCGCCGTATAGAGCCAGCGCTGGCGCGTATCCTTGAAGGCAAAGCTTTCGTCGAACAGCACGATATCGTTCCACTGCGAGCCCTGCGCCTTGTGAACGGTCAGCGCGTAGCCATAGTCGAAATCGTCAAAACGCTTCTTCTGCTGCCAGGGAACATCAGCATCCGGGTCCTCGAAGACCGCCTTCAGCAGCTTGATCTTGGCCACGCCGCGATCGGGATCGTCCTCCTCCGGCGAGACCAGCAGATTGATGCCCGGTTTCACCGTTTCGCGCGACGAGGTCATGACCTTCCACAGCGAACCGTTGAGCAACCCTTTGGACGGGTCGTTGCGCAAGCAGACGAGCTTGTCGCCGGCCTGCGGATAGCTGGCGGTGAAACCTTTCAGCTCGCGCAGGCGGTGGTTGTAGCGCTTGCGCGTGCGGTTGGTGCCGACCAGCACCTGATCGGCCGCCAGCACCAATTCCTGCGTCACCTGTTCCTTGCCGATGACCTGCGCGGTGCCATAGTCGCCGCGCATGAATTCGCGGCCCTCGCGTACGTCGAGTGCCAGCCTGAGGATGGGATTGTCGCGCGCCTGGCGATGGATTTCGGTGAGCAGGAAATCCGGCTCGTGCTCGGTGAAGAAACCACCGCCCGAAATCGGCGGCAACTGGCCGGGATCGCCCAGAACGAGGATCGGCGTGCCGAAGGAAAGCAGGTCGCGGCCCAACTCCTCGTCGACCATCGAGCATTCGTCGATGATGACCAGCTTGGCCTTGGAGATCGGGCTCTGGCGGTTGAGCGAGAAGGTCGGCGACATCGAGGTCTTGCCGGTCGTCTCGTCCGACACCGCTTCCTCGCCTTTCGGGCGGTAGATAAGCGAATGGATGGTGCGGGCATTGGTCGCCCCCTTCGAGCGCAACACCTGTGCCGCCTTGCCGGTGAAGGCGGCGAACTGCACCTGCCCGTCGACATGCTCGGCGAAATAGCGTGCCAGCGTCGTCTTGCCGGTTCCGGCATAGCCGAACAGGCGAAAAACCTGCGGTTTTCCGGTCTTCAGCCAGCGCGCCACCGCCTGCAGCGCATCATCCTGTTGCGGAGAGAATTCCATGATTTCGACAGACAGGATTCGCGCCCGAAGGGCAAGACGCAATCGGCGTTCCGGCTTTGATCACGCTGGCGCGCCGTCGGAAATCAATGCCGCAAACCGGCCGAGATCGACATTGCCGCCACTGATAATGACGCCGACCCGCTTTCCCCTGACCATCTCGGGCGCGTTGCGAGCGGCGGCAAAACCGAGGCAACCGGTGGGTTCGACCACCATCTTCATGCGCTCGGCGAAGAACCGCATGCAGTCGACAAGCTGGGCATCCGAAGCCGTCAATATATCGGCCGCGTCGCGCCGGATAATGTCGAAGGTCAGTTTCCCGAGCGATGGGGTTTGCGCGCCGTCCGCGATGGTCTTCGGTGTCTTGATGCTGACGATGTGCCCGGCCCGGAAAGATTGCTGGCCGTCATTGCCCGCTTCCGGCTCGACGCCGTAGATTTTGCATTGGGGCGACAGTGCCTTCGCCGACAGGGCGCTGCCGGCCAGAAGCCCCCCGCCGCCGAGGCAGACGAACAAAGCATCGAGTTCGCCCGCTTCCTCGAAAAGCTCCTTCGCCGCCGTTCCCTGCCCGGCAATGATATCGGCATGGTCAAAGGGTGGAATCAGCGTCGCCCCGGTCTCTTCCTGCAATCGGCGTCCGATTTCGTCTCGATCCTCGCTGTAGCGGTCATAGGAGACGATCTTGCCGCCATATCCCTTCGTCGCGTCCCGCTTCGAGGCAGGCGCGTCATCCGGCATGATGATGGTGGCGGCGATACCGAGAAGCTTGGCCGACAGCGCAATGGCCTGCGCATGATTGCCGGAGGAAAATGTCAGCACGCCCGCCTTCTTCTGGGCGTCGGTGAAACGCGACAGCGCGTTGAACGCACCGCGGAACTTGAAGGCGCCCATGCGCTGCAGGTTCTCCGCCTTGAAGAACAGTTTCGCACCCAGTTCATCGTCGATCGTGCTGGAGGTGAGCACCGGCGTCCTGTGCGCCTCCCCCTCGATACGGCGAGCGGCGGCGAGAACATCTTCATATGTCGGGAGAGCTTGCACCACGAATGGCCTTTCTACTGGCGAGCGGAGGATTGGTCGAAGGTCGGAACGATCACCCACCGTGCAACGGGTCGTTCTCCAGCGCGATCGGCTTGCCGTGCGGCGTCGCGTGAGCAGCGCGCTGCCAGGCAGCCGCAAGCTGGTCGACATCCCGCGATGGCGCAACGCCTTTTGCGGCAAGCAGCTTTTCCAGGGCGGCCAGCCAATGCGCATAATAATCATGGCCGTCTTCGTCAGCGTCGGGTTGCTTTACCTCCGCCGAGAGCGCTTCGGCCCACTCGCTCCACGAAAACAATCCGCGCTCGTGAAGTGCGACGACCATGGCAAAGGCTTCCGCCTGCCAAGGCGCGGCAAAAACCGGTGCATCGGCGGATAATCCGGGCAACGCCTCACGCCGGTTCAAGATAGCTCTCCCAGGCATCGATGCTGACCGTCAGCATCGGATCAGCGCCCTCGCCCCAGATTTCGCGGCCATCGAAGACGACAGTGTAAACCCATTGCGGGTTCTCACCCTTGCCATGCGCATTGCTGTCGGGAAAGACAAAGCCGTCGCGCACTGCCTCGATGGTGCCAAGCTTACCACGCGCATAGCGTGGCAGCCGCGTATGGCCCTGCGGGTTGAAGTTCTTCGTCCGCACCTTGTCGCCCGCGGCAAAGCGCGGCTCGGTCGGCACCGGTCTGTCGCAAGGCCCGCCCTTGGCCAGCACCGCAGCCGTGTTTTCCGCCGTCAGCACACGCTTCGGCGTGGTACCCTCGCTCAGGGCCTTGCCTTGCGTAAGTTCGTCTGCGGTCACGAAACCATGACGCTCAAGCAGCACCTCCAGCGCCTTCGTCCATATCTCATAGTAGCTCGACGAATAGTAATCCGCCGGGTGAAGGCTTTCGCGCGCATGCCGGCTTTCATCGATGTTCCAATGGCCCATCGCACCGGCGGTCAGCGTCACGCCCAGCGCACGCTTTTCCCATTCGGCATGGAAGAGCTGCTCGTCCTGTTCGGGCGCGACCGGCCCGAACCCCATCTGCCCGCCAAGGTCCTGCGGCCCGTTCATGCGGCTTGCCCGGCAAGCCCGGTGCCGATCATCGAATCCCGCGTCACCAGTTCAGCGAGCTTTTCTTCGCTCCAGCCGTCAGTACCTGCGGGCCGCTCCGGGACCACCAGATAGCGAAGCTCGGCAGTCGAATCCCAGACGCGGATTTTCGTTTCCGCAGACAGAGTTATGCCAAATTCTGCAAGAACGCCGCGCGGATCGATCACCGCCTTGGAGCGATAAGGTGGCGCCTTGTACCAGACCGGCGGCAATCCCAGCACCGACCACGGATAGCAGGAGCAGAGCGTGCAGACGACGAGGTTGTGCGTGTCGGCCGTGTTGAACACCGCCTGCATGTGCTCGCCCTGCCGGCCGGTGAAACCGAGCGAAGCGATCGCGGCCGTCGCATCGCTTTTCAGCCAATCTGCAAAGCTCGGATCGCTCCACGCCTTCGCCACCACTTTCGCTCCGTTGCGCGGGCCGACTTTGGTCTCATAAGTCTCGACGATGACATCGATCGCCGCCGGATCGATCAGGCCCTTCTGGGTCAGGATCGTCTCCAGCGCCCGCACCCGCGCGGCCATCGGGTCAAGTTCGTTATCGTGGTGGTGGTGATCGTGGTCATGTGACATGGGCGAAACCTAAGCCTGACCTGCGCGGTCGGCAAGCGTGTCGCCTTGGGCCAGCCGTTGTTTGTGCGTGACCCGGCCACCGGTTATCGTCGAGCCATGCGGGTCTTGATTCTAGGCGGCAGCGGCTTCATCGGTTCGGCAGTTGCGAAACTGCTGTCGGATCGCGGAAACTCCGTTACCGCTCTTGCCCGCGATGTCTCGCAGCCGAAACGTCGAATGCCGCAGATTGAGTGGATATCGGCCGACATCGCCAGGCTGCTCACCGCGGAAGCCTGGCTACCGCTGCTGGTGGATATCGACGCTGTGGTAAACTGCGCCGGTGCATTACAGGACAGCGCCCGGGACAATGTCGCAGCCGTTCAATATGACGCCATGCGTGCGCTCTATGAGGCTGCGGCCCGCTTGAACATAAAGCTCATCGTTCAGATCTCCGCACGGGCTTACGGCGCTGCTGCCGGCCTTCCTTTCCTGTCCACCAAGCAAGCCGCCGACGAAGCACTGAAAACCTCAGGCATTCCTTTCGTCGTGTTGAAACCGGCCGTAATCATAGGCAGAACCGCATACGGCGGCTCAGCGCTGCTGAGGGCCTTGGCGGCATTTCCGCTCATAACGCCGTTGGTTCACGCAGACGCTCAAATGCAGTTTGCAGCGCTTGACGATGTGACTGCTGCCGTCGCGGATGCCTTGGCTGGCAGGATCGAGCCTGGCAGCGATCTCGATCTTGCCGCGCCGGAAACACTTCCCCTTTCCGAGGCCGTCGCCATCCACCGCCAATGGCTGGGATTGCCTCCGGCACCCTTCATTGCCGTACCCGCATTTGCCGCCCGCGCCGTCGCTTCGGTTGCCGATCTGCTTGGCGGGCTGGGCTGGCGATCACCCCTGCGCTCCACCGCCCTCGATGTGGCTGCCGCCGGGGTGTCAGGGCATTTCGCCTCACCTGACCGGAAGCTGAAATCTCTTTCCGAAACTCTTTCGGACATGCCGGCAGACGTCCAGGAGCTTTGGTTCGCCCGGCTCTATCTGCTCAAGCCGGTCATCTTCGGCACGCTGAGCCTGTTCTGGATAGTGTCCGGCGCGATCGCGCTGCTCCGCTTCGGCGCCTCATCGCAGCATTTGGTGGACGCCGGTGCTTCCCCCGCCTTTGCCTCTGCCCTGACGCTCGTCACCAGTCTCGCCGATATCGCGCTCGGGCTCGGCGTCGTTGTCCGTCGCTATTCCAGCATAGCGCTCAAAGCCATGATCGCCCTCTCGCTGGCCTATCTGGCGGCAGCCACGTTCCTGACGCCGGAGTTATGGCTCGATCCGCTCGGGCCGCTGGTCAAAGTGCTGCCGTCGATCGCGCTTACGCTGGTTGCGCTCGCAATACTGGACGAGCGCTGAACCATGGAAGAGTTTTTGCGCCTCATTCATGTCCTCGGCGCCACTGTCCTGTTCGGCACCGGCGCCGGCATCGCCTTCTTTATGGTCATGGCCCACCGAACGCGCGATCCGGCAATCATCGCCCATGTCGGCGGGACGGTTGTGCTGGCCGATACGATCTTCACCGCAACCGCCGTCATCCTCCAGCCTATTACAGGCGCGTGGCTGGCGCATGAGATCGGCTGGTCGCTCGGTGAAGGCTGGATCGCGCTTTCGCTTGTGTTCTATGTCGTCACAGGGCTGTTCTGGTTGCCGGTCGTCTATATCCAGATACTGATGCGCAATCTGGCGCGGAAGGCAGCGTCCGACGGCACGGAGCTACCCGCACGCTATTTCCGCCTCTACCGGATCTGGTTCGCCTGCGGCTTTCCGGCGTTCTTCAGCGTTCTCGCCATCTTCTGGCTGATGCTGACCAAGCCGGCAATCAACTTGTTCTGACCGCTATTTCAGCATCGGCCACAGTGTCGCCGCCAGCAAAACGCCCATGGCGATGTTGAACCATTTCAGCCGCACCGGATCGGACAGGAAGCCGCGCAGCGCCATGCCGAACCCGGCCCAGGACGAAACGCTCGGCAGATTGACCAGCGCGAAAGCGACCGAAATCAGGACCACCGACAGAAAGGGCGCTGCGGGATTGGTGTAGACGGCCATGGCGGTTATCGCCATCACCCAAGCCTTGGGATTGACCCATTGAAAAGCCGAGGCTTCAATGAAGGTCATCGGCCGCGCCTTCGCCTCGCCGCTCTTGCCCATCGAGCGCGACATGGCGATCTTCCAGGCAAGGTAAAGCAGATAGGCACCGCCTGCGATCTTCAGCACGGTGTGCAGGGCCGGAAAGGCCGTCAACACAGCACCTAGCCCGAAACCGACGCCGAGCAGCAGGGAGAGAAAACCCATGCCGATGCCCAGCATATGCGGAATGGTGCGCACGAAGCCGAAATTCACGCCCGATGCCAGCAGCATGAAATTGTTCGGCCCCGGCGTGATCGAGGTTACGAAGGCATAGACGAGAAGGGCAAGAAAAGCTTCCGAGGACATCGTTCACCGAATATAAGTCAGCAACATTGACCTTCTTAACACGATCCATCTCATCGCATCCGGCCGATCTTTTGGCCCAGCCGAAGCCTTTTGAGGATGGCTTGCTTACATCCCCTGCGGGCCGCGGTTCATCGCCGCCACGCCGGTGCGGCAGACTTCCACCAGTCCGAGCGGCTTCATGATGGCGATGAACTGCTCGATCTTCGACACCTTGCCGGTGATCTCGAAGATGAAATGCTCGGTGTTGGCGTCGATCACATTGGCGCGGAAGGCTTCGGCCAGGCGCAGCGCCTCGACACGGTGGTCACCCGTACCCGCGACCTTGACCAGCGCCAGTTCCCGCTCCATCGGCCGGTCCTGACCCAGTTCGCCCGCCAGCACCGTAAGATCGACCACGCGATGCACCGGCACGATGCGCTCGAGTTGATGCTTGATCTGCTCAAGCACATGGGGCGTGCCCCGCGTCACGATGGTGATGCGCGAAAGATGCTTTTCATGCTCGGTCTCGGAGACCGTAAGGCTCTCGATGTTATAGCCGCGACCCGAAAACAGGCCGATAACCCGGGCAAGAACGCCCGGTTCATTGTCGACCAGCACCGACAGCGTGTGGTTTTCCGGGCGTTCGGTCTCCTTGGCGATGAAATAGGCGGAGCCGGTCGGTTGTAGCTGTGCGTTCATGATTGAATCTCGTTCTCAAAATTCTTGGCTATTGCTTTGTTTCCGCACGGCCTTTGCCGGGCGACGCCCAGATCACACCAGTTCCCTGCCCTTGGCGTCGATGGCGTTGGCGACCGCTTCGTCCGTTGCCTCGTCCGGCAGCAGCATTTCATTATGCGCCTTGCCGGACGGGATCATCGGGAAGCAGTTGGCAAGTGCTGCGACGCGGCAATCGAAGATCACCGGCTTCTTCACCGAGATCATCTCCTTGATCGCGTCATCGAGATCGCCCGGCTTCTCGCAACGAATGCCGTGGCCGCCATAAGCCTCCGCCAGCTTGACGAAGTCCGGCATCGCCTCGGTGTAGGAATGCGACAGGCGGTTGCCGTGCAGCAGCTGCTGCCACTGCCTTACCATGCCCATATACTGGTTGTTCAGGATGAAGATCTTGATCGGCGCCTCATACTGCACCGCCGTGCTCATCTCCTGCATCGTCATCTGCACCGAAGCGTCGCCGGCAATGTCGATGACCAGCGAATCCCGATGCGCGATCTGCACGCCAAGGGCTGCCGGCAGGCCGTAGCCCATCGTGCCGAGCCCGCCCGAGGTCATCCAGTGGTTCGGCTTTTCGAAATGGAAATGCTGCGCCGCCCACATCTGGTGCTGGCCGACCTCGGTGGTAATGTAGGTGTCGAGATGCTTGGTCAGTTCATACAGCCGCTGGATCGCATGTTGCGGCATGATCACGTCGTTGTTCGGCTTGAAGGCCAGGGAATCGCGCGCGCGCCATTTGGCGATCTGCTCCCACCATGGATAGAGCGCCTTCTTGTCGGTCTTGGCGGTCGCCCGCCACAGCCGGACCATATCCTCCAGCACACGGCCGACATCGCCGATGATCGGCACATCGGCCCGCACATTCTTGTTGATCGACGACGGGTCGATGTCGATGTGGATCTTCTTCGAGTTTGGCGAGAACGCATTGAGACGGCCGGTGATGCGGTCGTCGAAGCGCGCGCCGATGCAGATCATGACGTCGCAGTCATGCATCGCCATGTTGGATTCGTAGCTGCCGTGCATGCCGAGCATGCCGAGCCAGTTCTTGCCCGAGGCCGGATAGGCGCCGAGGCCCATCAGCGTCGAGGTGATCGGGAAGCCGGTCAGGTCGACCAGTTCGCGCAGCAAATGGCTCGCCTCGGGGCCTGAATTGATGACGCCGCCGCCGGAATAGATGATCGGCTTCTTGGCCTCCGCCATCAGCGCGACGGCAGCCTTGATCTTCTCGAGATCGCCCTGAACCTTGGGCTGGTAGCTGGTGCGCGGCGCGGTCTGCGGCGGCGTGTAGATGCCCTTGGCGAACTGGACGTCTTTCGGCACGTCGACGACGACCGGGCCGGGCCGGCCGGTGGTCGCGACGTGAAAAGCCTCGTGCAGGATGCGAGCCAGATCGTTGACGTCCTTCACCAGCCAGTTGTGCTTGGTGCAGGGCCGCGTGATGCCGACGGTGTCGCATTCCTGGAAGGCGTCGGTGCCGATCAGCATTGTCGGCGCCTGGCCGGTGATACACACCAGCGGGATCGAATCCGACAGCGCGTCCTGCAGCGGCGTCACCATGTTGGTCGCACCGGGACCGGAGGTGACCAGCACGACGCCGGCCTTGCCCGTCGAGCGGGCATAGCCCTCCGCCGCGTGGCCTGCGCCCTGCTCGTGGCGGACCAGAATGTGCTCGACATCGTCCTGCTGGAACAGCTCGTCGTAAATCGGAAGAACCGCACCGCCGGGATAGCCGAAGAGATGCTTGACGCCATTGTCCTTCAGCGCCTGTACCACCATTTCGGCGCCGCTCATTTCACGCCGTCCGGTCTCGTTCTGTCCGTTGCTCATCGGTCTGGTTCCGTCTCTTCCGCTTTTTGCGTTTGCTGGTCGTATCGGTATTTTTGGCAATAAAAAAGGCCCCCGAGGGAGCCTGTGTCTTGCGCATGGGGGGATTTCGCCCGGCGGTTACACCGCCTTGCCCACGCGCCTTCCTACTACGAGAATGAGTGCTGTCTTCATGGTCGCGAACCATAGTTGCGCTCCGAAAGCGCGTCAACGGGAAAAATACGCTGCGTAAGGAGAATTCGGCAGCGTCAATCTGGTCAGCCGAGCCGGCTGATCAGAACGGCAAGTTCCGCCTGCCGGCGCGTGCCCGTCTTGTCGAAGATGAGTTTCAGCCGCGTGCGGGCGGTCTCGAACGAGACGCCCTCCCCGGTAGCAGCCGCGCGCAGCATTTCTCCCCGCCCGATACGCACGGCAAGACGCACTTCCGCGGCGGTCAGCCCGAAAGCGTCGCGCAGGCTCTCATGCACCGCCGTCGACCGGGGCCTTTCGAGATCGTCGACTGTCATGATCATGCGTGCCAGGCCAAAGAAGTCGCGTGCAGCCCCCGCGATCGGCAGGCAGCGCACGACGAGCGGCCTGCCTGTCGCGCGACGCAGGAACACGCTGCTCGAAGGCTCGTTTGCAAGCCCCGGCCTCTCCCCAGTCCGCGCGATCAACTCCTGCAAACGAACGTCATCGCCGGCCTCGACTGCATGGATATGGCTGTTGCGGACGGTGAGGCGATCGGTCAGCAAAGTCTCAAAAGCCGTCGTGAAGTGAAGAATGCGGCCGGCGGGCGAAAGAAGCACCAATGCCTCGCCGCGCGCACCCAGCGCATCGAGCATATTCGCCGCCTGCTCCAGCTTGGCGCGAAGTGCGAAGGAGCAAGCCGCCGCAACGTTGTCGACAAAATGGTTCATGGTCTTCAATTCGTCGTCTTCGAACGATCCCGCGCGCAATCCACGCTGGACCGTCAGGACGAAGTGAGAACCGGCATGAGAGGCGACGATCGTGCCTGCTTCGGAGGTGATGTCATATCTGGGCGCGAATTCCTGTTCGAACGGCAGACGCGCCCGCTCCTCCGCCGTAAACATCTGCCGCTCGGTGACCAGACCGCGAAAGCCGGCCTGCGTTATCGCCAGACCCCGCATCATGCGTGGATTGTTTTCGTGCCAGCCGCCATCGACATAGTCGCGCAACAGGCCTTCGCTGCCCCGGCTCGCGATCGCGTTGTAGCCGTCCTTGCCGACCAGTTGGCCGAGCGCCAGCGAGGCGTTGCAGGCCGCTGAAATCATCTGCATCGCGTCGGGCCATGTTTCCGGCATCAGAGCGGCCTCATAGACCGCCTTCAATGCCTTATCCGCAACATCCTGCCTCATCGGCGTCCACGGCGGGTCGATGGCGTTGCCGCATGCGCGGCAAACCCGGGATCATTCACCGGAAATGATACTCTCAAGACATTTCCCATGTTCTTGGGCGCGAATGCACCCAACCCAACTCCGTCGCGAACCTATCATTTTCGGCAAATGCCGTCGACAGGAACATGAAAATCAAGCCGGGCTGCGGCCAGACGGAAACCGGACCCGTCAAACGGCGGGTCCGGACATATTTTCGTCGATCAACCGGGACGCTTGCAGCGCGGATCGTGCGGATTGCACTTGGCGACGCGCCTTGCCTGCGCCGGCGCCATTCCATGCCCGGCCATGGCCTGCGCCTGCGCGTGAACCATCGGCCTCTCATGCATCGCCATTGCTTGCTGGTGCTTCGCCGCCTGGCGCGCCTGCTGTTGCGCCGATGCAACCTTGCGCCGCTGCTGCAAGGCGGCGCGGCGCTGGAGAAGCAACTGTTGCGAGGTGACGCCGGCGGTGGTGACGTGTCTATTCACGGCAGCCGGTTTTGACGCCGCCGCGTTCACCACTTTGACCGGATGCTGCGGGGTTTTCAGTACCGAAGGCCCAGCCGGAACGCCGGCAATCGCCGCAGGCTTCGTCGTTGCCGTTGGAACCTTCTTCCTGTTTTGAGCAGAAACCGTTGCGCCAACGGGCTTCTTCGGGCCTGCCGAGGAGTTGGCGGGCTGTTGCGCGGCCGTCGACGAGGCTGGCACGGAAGCGCTGTTCGATTTCGCCAAAACGGGAGGCTGCGCGCCAGGGTTCAACTTGGCCGCCGACGTCTTGATCACCGCACCCTTGGAAGGGTCGAGGTGGGCGGCAGCGATCGAGCCGCTGGACGGCGGCACCACTTTCGCCGCCCGCACCGATTTGACGACAGTGCTCGGCAGTCGGCTGAGCGGCGGTCCGGCATTGACCGGCACGACGGTATTGCCAACGCGAACCGTGCCGGCCCGCCGGTAATTGTTCACCGTTATGTTTTCGTTGATGATTGTCGTATTGCGCACATAGGTGACGTTGTCGCTCACCGGCCTGAGCAGGGGCAGGATTGCCACTGCGCCGATCGCCGCCACCGGCGCAAACGACCACCAGTCATCCTCGACCACGACCGTGGGCGGCGGTGCCGGCACCCAGCCGACATTCTCGTCGCTCTCTCGCCAGACGACCCAGGCCGGCGCCCAGTCGTTGCCGGAGACCCATACCCAGCCCAAATCCCGATCGAACGCCCAGCGCCCGTAGTGGAAGACGACCCAGCCGAAGGGTTCGTCGGACTGCCAGTACCAGCCATCGTCGGTCCAGACCCAGTGGCCGACCGTATAGGGCCTCCATCCGGTCTGCACGGTCGGTACCCACACCTGCCCGAACCGCGACGACATTCGCCACTCGCCGTACCGGGAAAGCCTTTCATGCGTTGAAACCGAGAACGTCGCCGCCTGCACTACCTGGTTGCCAGGCGAGGTCAGCGGAGCGACGGACACTCCAATCAGCGCTCCGATCAGCGCCATGGCGGTCAAGCCGCCTTTTCTACCGAAAATTCGAGACAAAGACGCATGCATGGCGCCCTCCAGGATTTCTGCCGCAAAGCCGTTCGAAGGCATTGAAGCAATGATTTTCGTCCTTCAGCGCCATCGATCCTGGTCCCGGCCTGCGACCGATTTGCGGCTTCTGAAATCACGATAGCGCGAGTTTGATTAACGTCCGTTAACCTATGCTCAACCATGCCCCGACACGCGGCCTTAACCCAATGTGGATAGACTTTTCGCAAATAGAACACTTCCGAGAGGCGCAGCCATTTCCATGTATGTCGACGGGCAGAAATCCGGCGGAGAACCAACTTCGCAGGAACGTCGCGACAACGCGCAACCCGACGCGCGCGTCCTTGGCCACGTGGTTCATTGCGACGGCGCCCGCGCCACCATCGCAGCCTTCGCCGACGCGAGCGATGGTTCGGTAACCGGCCAGTGGACGGTCGGGCGCATGATCTCCATCAATCTCGGCGCGTGCCGCACCGTCGGCCTGGTCTATGCCATCGGCAAATCCGACCGCGTCTGGAACAATGACGGCCGCAATGCCATCGAGGTCAGCATCGAACTCATCGGCGAGGTCCGCGATCTCCCTGCGCCGGCAAAGCCGGCATTCGATCGCGGCATCACCGTATATCCGCATATCGGCGCGGTCGCCCACCGCATCCGCGCTCGCGACCTTCAGGCGGTCTACGATCTCGCCGGTCGCAAGGCCGTCACAATCGGGCAGTTGTCGCAGGACGAGACCATCGACGCCTGCATCGCCATCGAAGACACGCTGACCCGCCATTTCGCCGTGGTCGGCACCACCGGCGTCGGCAAATCGACCGCCGTGTCACTGCTGTTGCGCAAGACGATCCAGGCCAAGCCCGACCTGCGCGTGCTTATCCTCGATCCGCACAATGAATTCGCCGACGCCCTGCCCGAGCTCAGCGTCAAGGTCGACACCTCGTCGCTCGACCTACCCTTCTGGCTGTTCCGGCTGGAGGAGTTCGCGGAAGTGCTGTTTCGCGGGCGAGAGATCGTTCCCGAGGAACTCGACGTTCTGCGCGATCTCATCCCGCACGCCAAGAACCTCTATCGCAATCCGAACGCCGGCACCTTCATACGTCGCGGCAGCGATGCCCTGACCGCCGACACGCCGGTGCCCTACCGCATGGCCGACCTGATCAAGCAGATCGACGAGCGCATGGGCCTGCTGGAAAGCAAGAACGACCGCCCGGTCTATCGCGCGCTAAAGACGCGCATCGAATCGGCTGTCGCCGATCCACGCTACCGCTTCATGTTCGCTTCCAGGCTGATCGAGGACACGATCCACCAGACCATCGGCAACATCTTCCGCATTCCGCATGGAGGCCGGCCGATCACCTGTTTTGAGATGGCCGGCATGCCTTCGGAAGTGGTCAACTCGGTCTGCTCCGTTCTGGCCCGGCTCGCCTTCGACTTGGCATTGTGGAGCGAGGGGCGGCTGAAGCTGCTGGTGCTATGCGAGGAAGCCCATCGTTACATGCCTTCCGACCCAAGGCTGGGCTTCGCGCCGACCCGCCACGCCATGTCGCGCATCGCCAAGGAAGGCCGCAAATATGGCTGCTATCTCGGCGTGGTAACGCAGCGGCCGGGCGATCTCGATCCGACGATCCTGTCACAGTGCTCGACGGTTTTCGCCATGCGGCTCGCCAACGACCAGGACCAGAAGATCATCCGCTCGGCGATCGCCGACTCTTCGGCCTCTACCCTGTCCTTCCTGTCTTCCATGGGCCAGCGCGAGGCCATCGCCTTCGGCGAAGGTGTCGCGACCACCATGCGCCTGAAATTCGAACGCCTGCCGGCAAATCTGATACCCGGTGCGGGAAAACGTCATGCCTCGGATGCAACCAGCACGGACGATGCGGATGTCGATCTCGCCGCGATCGTCGAGCGGCTGCGCAACGTGCCCCGTCCGCAGCAGAATCTCGGCTTCTCCGAAGCCGTTGATGTGCAGCGCCAGGCCGGCGATCCTGGCTATCGCAAGACGGCAACTGCAATCCCGGCAGCCGATGACCTCGACGTCAGCTTCGGCCTCAAGACGACAACCTTTGGGCTCCGCCCGCGCTCGGATTGAAGCCAAAACCGACCATCATCAGCAGCACCAATTGCGACGCCGGCTGGCTTGGGAAGAATTCCCGCAGGAATTCGTCAGGCTGAGTCTTATGGCGCTGGTTTTCGAGAACCGGAGCGGAGCGTACATTTTAGTACGTGAGCACCGGAAGCGCAGAAAACCGGTGTCAGAAGGCCAGCATCACGAATTCATGTGGAATTCTCAGGCGCTGACGCGATTGCGGCCCTGTCTCTTGGCCTCGTAGAGCTGCTTGTCGGCGCGGCGGAAGAACTCTTCGGCCGTTTCCTTGCGATCCCAGACGGCAAGGCCGACGCTGGTGGTGATCTTCAGACGTATGTTGCCGTTGAACACCGTGGTGGCGGCGATCGCCTTGCGTATGCGCTCGGCGAGCCGGGTCAGCATGTCGGCGTCCATGTTGGGTGCCACCACCGCGAATTCCTCGCCGCCGAGACGTGCGACGACATCGTGGTAGCGGGTCATGTCCTTCAGGCAACTGGCGACGGCGCGCAGCACATCGTCGCCTATATCGTGCCCGTGCGTGTCGTTGACCTGCTTGAAATGATCGAGATCGAGGATCATCAGGCCGACAGGCTTCTCGATCTTGCGAAACTCCTCGAGATATTCCCGCAGCGCATCGTCGAAATAGCGCCGGTTCTGCATGCCGGTCAGCGCGTCGGTGAGCGCGGCCTGTTCCAGTGTTACTGAGCGGGCGCTGAGAGAGGCCGTCATGGCGCGCAGCTTGCCCTGCTCTTTCACCTGTGTGCGGATCTGCGGATAGATGAAGAAGATGCCGAAGAACAGCGCGGTCGTAAGAAGAACACCCGTCGCGAAAAGCAATTTGGAAAGATAGGCGACACCCTCCATCCGCTCCGGCTGGTAAAGCGTCTCGGTCGACGTGTGAAGAACGCCGTAGGCATGCACGATCACCGCTCCGGCCGCGAGAATAACGGTAATCAATACAAAAAAGGCCGATTCCGACTGGTGGAAGCGCATATTCTTTCCGTTGACGAGCTGTCGTGAATTGTTATGCCACCTTGGACCTTACGGAGGGTTAATCCCGGCAACCGCAAGGCGAGAACGGCGCAGCCGTTGTCGCTGCGCAAGCTGTATAGAAATTCCCCCCACTACCCATTCGCTTCCAAAGCAACCGAGGCGTCGATGCGCTGCCACTCCGGCCCAAGCTGATTGCGGAACCATGTCCCCTGGCGCTTGGAATACTGTCGCGTTGCAATCTTTGCGCGTATAGTTGCCTCGGAAAACTTAATTTTTCCTGAATCCGCAGCCTGAAGCTCCCGCACGCCGATCGCCTTCATCGCAGGCAAGGCCGGATCGAGCTCCAATGCGCTCAGCGCTCTCACCTCTTCCAGCGCGCCTGCCTCAAGCATATGATCAAACCGCTGGTCTATGCGATGCACAAGCGCAGCACGCTCTGGTTCGATCACAAAGAAGTGAGCGCTTTCCCGGTCTATCAGCGGATGCCCACTATCAGCCTGCCAGTGCAGGATGGAACGGCCCGATGCCTCCAGCACCTCCAGCGCCCGTACGATGCGCTGCCCGTCGGTCGGGCGCAGGCGCTGGGCGGTTTCGGGATCTTCCTGCCGCAGGATGCGGTGCAGCCGGTCGGGTCCGTCCTCGAGCAGGCGATAGCGCCACCGGTCGCGGATCGCCGGCGGGATTTCCGGCATCTCGGAAATGCCTTCCGCCAGCGCCCGAAAATAGAGCCCGGTGCCGCCGACGAAAATCGGCGTCCTGCCCTCGAACACTCCTTCGCCCATAAGTTTCATCACGTCGCGCAGCCAGGCGCCGGTGGAATAGGCGGTTCTCGGCGAAACGTGGCCGTAGAGATGATGCGGCGCGCGCGCCAGGTCTTCCGCGCCGGGCCGCGCCGTCAGCACGTTCAGCACGGCATAGCCTTGCATGGAATCCGTATTGACGATCACGCCGTTTTTCTTCTCGGCAAGGTCGAGCGCGAGCGCCGACTTGCCGCTGGCGGTCGGCCCGGCTATCAGGATCGCGTTCCTGATGCTTCCGCCACCCTCAGCCTCGCCGGATTTCTCCATGTCGCTTGTCGCCACGCTCATTTCCCATCCGGCCCAGGGCCGACTTTCGCAATCGCTGGCGAATATGGCCTCGCAGGCGGTCGGCGCAAGCTCTGTTCGTTGGCTTTCCGAGAAAATCGCCTGCGATATCGCCTTGCCGAATTCCATTTCGGTGGACGAGGCCCTGTCGGCATTGCGTGCAGCGCTTGATGGCGAGCCGATCGACGTCGTTGTCCAGGAAAGCGACACACGCCGGAAAAAAATCCTGATCGCCGACATGGATTCAACCATGATCGACCAGGAGTGCATCGACGAACTGGCCGACGAGATTGGCGTCAAGGCGCATGTCGCGGCCATCACCGCGCGCTCGATGAATGGCGAGATCGCCTTCGAACCGGCGCTGCGCGAACGCGTGGCACTCTTGAAAGGGCTCGACGCCGCCGTCATCGACCGCATCATCGCCAATCGCCTGACACTGGCTTCCGGCGGACTGCAGCTGGTCGCCACGATGCGCGCCAACGGCGCCTATTCGGCACTTGTGTCGGGCGGTTTTGACGTTTTCACCTCGCGCATTGCCGCGATGCTCGGCTTCGACGAGAACCGCGCCAACCGCCTTATCGAGAAGGACGGCCATCTCACCGGCGAGGTTGCCGAGCCGATCCTCGGCCGCGCCGCCAAGGCTGACGCGCTGAACGAAATCTCCGCACGCCTCGGGCTCTCGCCGGCGGACGCGATCGCCGTCGGCGACGGCGCCAACGATCTCGACATGATCCATCTTGCCGGCACTGGCGTCGCGCTCCACGCCAAGCCATCGGTCGCAGCCGAGGCAAAGGTGCGCATCGACCATGGTGATCTCACCGCCCTGCTCTACCTTCAGGGCTACAGCGAGAAGGAGTTTGTTGCATGAAGCCTATTCGCACAGAACGCCTTATCCTGCGCAACTGGGAAGAGCGCGACCGCGACCTGTTCTTCCGCATCAACTCCGACGAAACGGTGATGGAGTTTTTTCCTTTCCGCCGCGACCGCGCTCAGGCGGACGCCAAGATGGACGAGATACGCGCCGAAAACACCGAAAACGGCTATGGCTGGATGGCGGCAGAAATAGCCGCGACGGGTCAATGCATAGGCTTCATTGGCCTCCACGACGCCGAGATCGAGCCGGCTGCGCCCTCCGGCACGATCGAGATCGGCTGGCGCCTGGCACCGGAATTCTGGGGCAAGGGCTACGTTACGGAAGGTGCCGCAGCACTGCTCGATTTCGGTTTCGACACCCTCGGCAAGCTGGAAATCATCTCCTTCGCCGTCGAGAAGAATCACCGCTCGACAGCCGTCATGGAACGCCTCGGCATGCGCCGCGAGCCATCGGGGGATTTCGATCATCCCGAAGTGCCTGACACGCATCCGCAATTGAAGCGGCATGTGCTGTATCGGCTTTCGCGGGAAGACTGGCGGGCGAAGAAGTAAGTTCGGGCGCCGGCGCGCACTCGCCTTCCCTTCTCCCCCTGTGGGAGAAGGAGAGGCGCGCTTCATCATCGCCACGCCCGGTTTTCACCGTCTGGCCATTGTCAAAGAGCCGGGAAAGACGGACGGCCGAAATCTCGCTCATCTTTTGTATTTTCTGCGATCTCTCGACCGCCCGTCTCGGTATCTGTCCCGAAGTTGGCCGGTCACAACGCCCGCTCCATGTACATTCCATGGACAAGACGCCGCGGGTTCTCCGCATGGTTTTGGGCAGAGGCATTTGCGCCGTGCTCGTTCCACGCCGACCTGTGTCAGGCCCTCGGAGCCCTGGCTACCACACCAGGGCGGGAGGTCACCGCCACTCCCCCTTGATCCCGGTTCCAGACCCGGTCCCGCAGGAGCGATGGGGGGATTATGCCGGAGGTGTTTTGGGGTGGGGATAAATCGGGCGTGAAAAAATGTGCTGGGTGAATGGAAACAATGGGTTGAGTGGAAATTGGGTGAATCTATTTCCCCCAGTTTCCGCTGGTTTCAGCTTCGGCAGTTCTGCACCGCTGTAGCCGTCATAGATGTTCCGGCATGGATCCCCGGGTTCTTCGCATTCGCTTCGCTCATGCTGCGACCCGAGGATGACGAGCTTGTTATTCACGCGTCTGCTAATCGCCAACGCTTGGGACTCGCGGCAAGCCCAAATGCAGTTCGTCATTCTCGACCTCGTGAGCGAGGAACGAGCGGAGAGTGTCGGGAATCCATGCCGGAACGGAGAAGAGCCTCAGCGGTGCAGAAGGATCACCGTCAAGATCGGGCAGCCCTGCAAACAGATACCGCGTAGGCTGCGCCACCTTGAAGCCCGCAAAAGCCAACTTGCAGCCCATCAAAAAAGGGCGGTCACTCGACCGCCCTTCCCAAAAAAAATCAACAGTTTGCGTCCGTTTTCGGACTCAATCCATCCGCACGGTCACGAAGCGCAATTCGCCGCTTTTCGACGCCAGCATCAGCAGCGCGTTCTTGCGGCCCTGTTCCTTCAGCGCGCCGATACGGTCCATCACGTCCTTGGGTGACGACACCGATTCCTGGGCGATCTCGGTGATCACCTCGCCGGCAAGAATACCACGCTCGGAAGCAGCCGAGTTCGGTGCGACCTCGGTGACGACGACGCCAGAAACCTCGGCGCCGATCTCGAACTTCTTGCGCGTCTCGTCGTTCAGTTCGCCGATGGTCATGCCGAGAACGGAAGCGGTCGCGACTGCGCCGCTGTCGCCTTCCCCTTGTGCCGGCTTGTCTTCCTCGTCCTGGCTGAGCTTTTCGCCATCTTCCAGGCGGCCGAGCGTGACCTTGACGGTCTGCTCGACGCCCTTGCGCACGATCAGCACGTCGACGGCCTTGCCGACCGGGCTTTCAGCCACGACACGCGGCAGGTCGCGCATTTCATGAACGTCCTTGCCGTCGAACTTGGTAATCACATCGCCGGGCTGGATTGTTCCATTGTCGACCGGTCCACCCTTGATGACGCCGGCGACCAGCGCGCCCTTGGCGCCCTTCATGCCGAGGCTTTCGGCGATCTCGTCGGTGACCGGCTGGATGCGCACGCCGAGCCAGCCGCGGCGTGTCTCGCCGAACTCGGAAAGCTGGGCCACCACACCTGCTGCAAGCTCGGAGGGTATAGAGAAGCCAATGCCGATCGAGCCGCCCGAGGGCGAGATGATGGCGGTGTTGATGCCGACGACTTCGCCTTCCATGTTGAACAGCGGGCCGCCGGAATTGCCCCGGTTGATCGCCGCATCCGTCTGGATGAAGTCGTCATAGGGGCCGGAATTGATGTCGCGGTTGCGTGCCGAGATGATGCCGACGGTGACGGTGCCGCCGAGGCCGAACGGGTTGCCGACGGCCATGACCCAGTCGCCGATGCGCATCTTGTTGGAATCGCCGAAATTCACCGCCGTCAGCTTCTTGCCCTTGGGATCGACCTGCAGCACGGCGATGTCGGTCTTGGTGTCGGTGCCCTTGAGCGTCGCCTTGAGCTTGGAGCCGTCGGAGAAGTTCACTTCGATCTCGTCGGCATCGGCAATGACGTGGTTGTTGGTGACGATGATGCCCTTTTCGGCATCGACCACGAAACCTGAACCGAGCGACTGGACCTTCTGCGATCCGCCGCCACCACCGCCGCCGCCTTCACCATCCTTGTTGCCCTGGCGATTCTTGAAGAAATCGTCGAAGAAATCCTGGAATGGCGAGCCTTCCGGTAGCTGCGGCATCGGCACGGCACCGGGGCCTTCGCCGCCCTTCACCGTCTGCGAGGTCGAAATGTTGACGACAGCACCTAGCAACCCCTCAGCCAGATCGGCAACCGAGGCCGGGCCCTGCGGCGCGAGTCTTGGTTGCTGAGCCGGCACCTGGGCTTGCGGTGCAATCTTCGGCTTGTCCTGCGCCAGCGCCGGGGCGACGACATAGGGCGCAGCGACCGCGCCGGCCAGCAGCGCCATCGTCGCGGCCACGAAGGTTCTTCTTACCGCAGGCGGTACGAGTGTGAACGTCATAAGCAGGTGGCCTCCGGTTCAGATAAAGAAATAGCGTGGCAGCCCTAGGGGCGCATTACCATGTGGCAGGTAAAATACGGCGTGTTTGCGGCCTTGCATACTGCCCGGGGCAGGATGGCCGACAATCTTGTGTGAATTACCCGCGGGCAATCCAGACGATGGCGACACCAATGGCGATCGCCGCAAGCCCGGCAACACGCAGGGCGTTTTCAGGCACAAGAAGCACTTCGGAAGCCAGTTTCTTGGCGAGAGATGGAAAACCGCCATAGATCAGGCCCTCGATGACGAGGACCAGACCCATGGCGGCGATAAAGTCGGACACCGGCGATTACTGGCCGGTGGCTGGCTGCGCTGCCCCTGTCGCCGGGGCAGCAGGGGCTGCTTTCGATGCCGTTCCGCTCGGATTGCGGAAGAAGCGGAAGAACTCCGAATCCGGCGACAGAACCATCGTCGTGCCGGAATTATCCAGAGCCGAGCTGTAGGCGCTCATCGAGCGGTAGAACTCGAAGAACTCCGGATCGCGCTGGAACGCGCCGGCGAAGGCGGCGTTACGAGCGGCTTCACCCTCACCGCGCAGGATTTCCGATTCCTTGCGCGCTTCGGCAACCGTCTCGATGACCTCGCGGTCGGCACGGGCGCGGATGCGCTGTGCCGCTTCACGGCCGCGTGCCCTGAGCCTCTCGGCCTCGGCCAGACGCTCGGCCTTCATGCGCTCAAACGTCTGCGCCGAAACGTCCTGCGTCAGGTCGGTGCGGCGGATGCGGACATCCTCGATCTCCAGGCCGAGCGAGGTTGCGTCGGGACGGAGCTGGTCGCGCACCTCACGCATCATCGAGGCACGTTCCTCCGATAGCGCCGATTCGAAGCCACGCAGACCGTAGACCCGGCGTAGAGCCGCGTCGAAACGCGTCTTGAGACGCGCTTCGGCCAGCGAGATGTTACCCGAGACGGCCTGACGGAAACGACGCGGGTCCGAGATGCGATAGGCCATGAAAGCATCGACATCGTAGAACTTGCCGCCCGAAACCTGCACGCGGATGTCGTCGAGGTCGAAGCGCAGGACGCGGTTCTCGACCATCTGGACATTGTCTGCTTCGAAGATGCCGAACGGTGCCTTGAAGTAGATGCCGGGCTGCGTCTTGACGTCGACGATTTCACCGAAGCGCAGGATGATCGCCTGCTGCTTGGCGTTCACCACGAACACCGACGAATAGAGGATGAAGAGAAGGACGACGGCGATGAGGCCGATGATTGGAAGTCGGTTGCTCATCAGTTGCCTCCTTCGGCGGGAGCGGCAGGTGCGCGCTTCTGGAGTTCAGGCAACGGCAGATAGGGCACGACGCCCTGGCCGCTACCTTGTTCGACGATGACCTTGTTGGAGCCCTTGAGCACCTTTTCCATCGTTTCGATGAACAGGCGCTGGCGCGTCACGTCGGGTGCCTTGGCATATTCGTCGTAGACGGAGATGAAGCGCTGCGCCTCACCTTCGGCTTCCTGCACGACACGGTTCTTGTAACCGGCCGCTTCTTCGCGAACCTGAGCCGCCTCACCGCGAGCCTGACCGAGCTTCTGGTTGGAGTACTGGTTGGATTCCTCGACGAAACGGTCCTCGTCCTGCTCGGCGCGCTGCACCTCACTGAACGCATCCGCCACTTCGCGCGGCGGCGAAGCGTCCTCGATCGAGATGGCGTTGACCGCGAGGCCTGAGCCATATTCCTCGAGCGAGGTCTGGATGATGCCACGCACCGCATCAGCAATGCCCTGGCGATCGTCGCGGAAAATGTCCTGCGCCGGGCGGCGGCCGACGGCCTCGCGCATGGCGCTCTCGGCGACCTGCCGCAGCATGTCGTCCGGGTTGGACACGTTGAAGAGATAATCGCGCGGATTGTTGACCTGATAGGCAACCGAGAACTGCACGTTGACGATGTTCTGGTCGCCCGACAGCATCAGGCCCGAGCTGGCGCGGTCCGAACCGCCGCCGATATTGATCAGCTTTTCAGCCGTGTTGGCCTTCTCGACCGTTTCGATCGGCCACCAATGGAAATGCAGGCCCGGCTCCGAGAGCTGGTCCTTCGGCTTGCCGAAGCGCAGTTCAACCGCCACTTCGTCCGGCTGCACGGTGTAGACGGCCTGGAAGGCCCAGAACACCAGAAGCGCGATGGCGATGAGGCCGAAAAGGGCCGGGTTGCCGGCGCCGCCGCCGGGAAGAACATTCTTCAGCCTGTCCTGGCCGCGACGGATGATGTCTTCAAGATCGGGGGGTGAACCCTGCGGTCCACTCGGGCGAGGGCCCTGCCCCCATGGTCCGCCGCTATTGCCGCCGCCGCCGCCCCATGGGCCACCGCCGCCGCCTCCTCCACTCTGATTGTTCCAGGGCATGAATGTCCTTTCGCCTCAAAAACTTCCAGACCTGCTGCGACAGGCCCAAATTCCTTATCTTCCTTCTATAGGGACGCCATCACGCGCTTTCAACGCAACCGCCGTCTGCGCCGCACCTTTTCAGATGCGACACGTTCCCCAAGCACGCCTTCAATGCACGTCCGGGTGGCGTTCGTAAACCGTATAGCGTGTCGCATGGCTGTCCTTTTCGCCGGCAGGCAGCTCCTCCGCGCGGACAATACGCCAAATCTGAGGGTCAATCGCCGGAAAACGCGTGTCGCCGTCGATTTCGCCCAGCACATGCGTCACGTGAAGGCGATCTGCCATCGGCAACGCCTGCCGGTAGATCTCGCCGCCGCCGATGATGCAGATTTCGTCCGCACCCTCCATGCAGCGACCGCGCACGGTGGCAAGCGTGAGCGCATCCTCCAGCGAGCCGACGACCTCGGCACCCTCGGCTCGAAAACTTCGGTCACGCGTCACCACGATGTTCAGCCGCCCCGGCAGCGGGCGTTTGGGAAAACTCTCCCACGTCTTGCGGCCCATGACGATCGGCTTGCCCATCGTCCCGGCCTTGAAACGCTTGAGGTCGCTCGAAAGCCGCCATGGCAGACCGCCCTCGCGGCCGATCACGCCGTTTTCGGCTATGGCGACATAGATCGCGATATGCATCAGTTGCCGCTCCCGCTCTGGCTTGGGCTGAGGACCAGTATGTTGAGATCGCGCTCCGGATAAAAATCCTCCGCCGTCATGCGGAAGGTCGTCGGCCCGATTTTCTCGACACCTTTGCCGCAAAAGGAAACGAGGTTCTTCGGATCGCCCTTGTCGATGGTCAGCGTGAACTTACCGATGGTACCGGTGGCCCAGTTACCGCCGGTGGTCAGCACATAGGCGATGCGGCTCTCGCTGAGCGAGGGATAGCCGTCGGCATTTTCCTTCGCCGATTTGGCAACGGCGCGTTCGAAAGCGGCATCCATGCAATAGCGCTGCTTGTAGTCGGCATAGCCGTCGCCCTGGAATTTTCCGTCATTGAAGAAGTTCAGCCCCACCGAGGCGCCAACACTGGGCTGATAGCTGTGGGCGACGTTCACCGTCCTTCCCGCCGGAAATTTCGCACGCCACCAATAGGTCGAGCGCAACTGCCAATAGGGCGTGCGCACGCTCTTCATGCCCGAGCCATCATCAAACTCGTCGATGACGATGATGCCGCGATCAAGCCAGTCGTCGGCGACATCCTGCGGCAGCGCCTCCAACGCCTTCACCGCAGTGTCACCGAACGGGTAGAACGGCACATTGTGCGCCTTCAGATCGTCGGAAATGTCGATGCCGACCGCGAACGCCTTGTGTTCCAGTTCCGGCTTGATCGCCTGCCCGTCGACGGAAACCTCGAAGCCGAGAAAATTGTCGACATCGTTTTTGGGTATCGCCGGCATCTCATAAGGGCTGCCGGCAATGTCCGGCATCGGAAAGGCGACGATGGTATCGACATCCTTGTCCGTCTGGTTGCGGAAGACATAGTCGACCGTGACCTTCTCCTGCGAGATGAACAGATCCTCGCTTTCCATGGCGATCGCGTCGGTACGCGACAGAATCAGCCCGCCGGTGCCGAGTTCGGCCACAGAGTCATTGGCCAGCGCCGGCGCGGACACGGTGACGAGGCTGGCGAGCAGGATGTGTCGAAGCATGAAAAAATCCCCCGGCGTTGCGCTGATCGGCATGGTTTTTTGCCGAGTCAGTCAGGCATGGGCATCTAACCTGCCAAGGGAGGGTGATCAAAGCAAATCGGACAGGCCCAGCCGCCCCTCACCCTTACCCTCTCCCCGTGAAAAACGGGGAGAGGGAGGCGTCAGCGTTGGAGCTTCCTCCTTCTCCCCATTTACGAAAGGGCAATCACATCTGGCATGGCCTACCCCCACTCCGTCGCGCTTCGCGCGCCACCTCTCCCCCTCAAAAGGGGAGAGGAAGGGAGCCTAGCCTCGCGGCCGGCGTTTCCTCTCTCCCGTCGAGCGGGGGAGAGGTGGCTCGGCGAAGCCGAGACGGAGTGGGGGTCGAACTCCATATGCGATTGCCCTCGCCGAAGCTGCCCTTCCTCAGGTTGGATAAAACCTGCGTCAGATGGTCGTCAGTGCGGAATTGCCCGCGGTCTCAAGCCTTCAGCAGCCACTCATGCTCGCTGGCATTATGAAATCTCCACGTCCGCTTCGGCCCGGCCATGACATTGAGATACCATAGGTCATAACCATGACACGCCGCGCAGGGGTGATAACCCTTGGGCACCATCACCACGTCGCCGTCTTCCACCGCCATCGTTTCATCCAGCGAACGATCGTCGGTGTAGACGCGTTGGAAGGCAAAACCCTGCGGCGGGTTGAGGCGGTGGTAATAGGTTTCTTCGAGATAGGATTCGGCCGGCAGATTGTCCTGGTCGTGCTTGTGCGGCGGGTAGCTCGAGGTGTGGCCGCCGGGTGTGATCACTTCGACCACCAGCAGCGAATCCGCCGGCTCGCCTTCGGGCAATATGTTGGTGACGTAGCGGGTGTTGGTGCCCTTGCCGCGCAGTTCCTCGTGAAGGTCCTTCGGCGCAATCACCCGCACCGGTAGCCCGCCGCCGAGCCCCGGCGCAGAACAGACGGCGAGTTCGAGATCAGTCCCGGCTTCCACCGACCATTCGGTGTCCTGCGGCACATAGACCGACCATGGCTTGCCCTCGAAGGGCGACATGCGCTCGCCGAGAACGCCGAGATCCTGCCCGCCGGCATGGACCCTGCCCTTGCCCGAAACGAAAACGAGGCAGACCTCGCGCGAACCACTGCTCTCCGCCACCGTCTCGCCGGGCGTCAGGCGATGCAGGTCGAAACCGACGTAACCCCAGCCGGCACTTTGCGGCGTCACATGGGCGACGCGGCCGCCGCCATCCTTGGCCTTCACCAGAAGCTTCGACATGGCTTTAATCCTTCTTGTCGGCATCCACAGGCGGCGGCGCATAGCTGAAGAGATACTGCCACGCCGCATAGGCCGAAAAACCCAGCATGATCATTCCCCATGTCGGCGAATCCATCGCGAACTCGATGCCCGCCCAGACAAGGCAGAATGCTACCAACGCGATACGCCGCCACAGCGGGCGGAAGAAGGGATGTTCGGAATCCTTGGTCAAATGAAACGGCTCCAATCGGAAATCAGGTCAGCTCTTGCGCCCAAGCTTGGCACAGTCCGGCAGGGATGTGCCAGCACGATCAGACATTGGGAAAGCCCTGCGTCTCGACCGTGTAGCCGGCAACATTCATCACCCGCATCAATTCCTTGTGGCCAAGCTGAGCCATTTTCAGCGGCGGGTTCTTCTTCGGGTCCTGCTCGGCCTCGACCACGAACCAGCCTTCATAACCATGATCCGCGAAGCGCTGGACGATCGCGCCGAAATCGAGCGAGCCGTCTCCCGGCACAGTGAAGGCGCCCAGCGCCACCGCGTCGAGGAACGACTGCTTCTTCCAGTCCAGGCCGTCGATCACGCCACGGCGGATATCCTTCACGTGCACATGGCTGATGCGCTTGTGGTGATTGTCGATGGCGCGCAACACGTCACCGCCAGCGAAAGCGAGGTGACCGGCATCGAGCAGCAGCGGAATGCCCTCGCCGGAATGGTTCATGAAGGCATCCAGCTCATGCTCGAACTGCACGACGGCGGCCATGTGATGATGATAGGAAAGCGGCATGCCCTGCCCGGCGCACCATTCGCCGAATTCGGTGACCTTCCTCGCATAGGCCTTCATCTCATCGTCGGAGAGTTTCGGCTTGGTCGCCAGCGGCTTCGAGCGATCGCCCTGGATTGAGCGGCCGACCTCGCCATAGACGATGCAGGGCGCGTTGACCGCCTTGAACAGGTCGATCATCGGTTGGATGCGATCCTTGTTGGCCGACAGGTCCTCATCGACCAGCGTGCCGGAAAACCAGCCGCCGCAAAGGGTGACGTCGGCCGCCTTCAGGATCGGCAGCATGACCTCCGGATCGTCGGGAAAACGCCGGCCCTTCTCCATGCCGGTGAAACCCGCCGAGCGCGACTGGCGAAGACATTCCTCCAGCGAGACGTCATCGCTCAGTTCCACAAGATCGTCGTTCCACCACGCGATGGGTGACATGCCCAGTTTGGCTTTCAAGTCGTTGCTCCGGTTTCAGATCGTTATTGTCATAATCTTGGAGATTGGCGCTGCCCCTCACCCTTACCCTCTCCCCGTAAACGGGGAGAGGGGGCGCCAGCGTTGGAGCTTCCACCTCTCCCCGTCACTATACGGGGAGAGGTGCCGGCAGGCGGATGAGGGGCAGCGCCGACCTCAATCCCCTACCCGCTGCAATTTCACCGCTTCCTCATATTCCTTGCGCTTGGCGACGACCTCCTTGCGCGCACTCACCGCCGGCACTGCCACATCCCACCAATGCCCGCCGGCATCGGTCGAAATCAGCGGATCGGTATCAATGACCACCACGGTCGTGCGCGGATTCTGCTTGGCTTTGCCGAGCGCCGTTTCAAGTTCCGCCACCGACGACACCTTTTCCGAAATCGCGCCGAGGCTCGCCGCGTGGGCGGCGAAGTCGATATCCGGAAGGGTCTGGTGGCGCGAGTCCTTCAGCAGATTGTTGAAGTTGGCACCGCCGGTGCCCATCTGCAACCGGTTGATGCAGCCATAGCCGCGATTGTCGAGAAGCACGATGGTCAGCCGCAGCCCGAGCATCACCGAGGTTGCGATCTCCGAATTCAGCATCAGATAGGAGCCGTCGCCGACCATGACGACGACTTCCTCGTCGGGCTTCGCCATCTTGACGCCGAGCCCGCCGGCAATCTCGTAGCCCATGCAGGAATAGCCATATTCGGCATGGTAAGAGCCCGGCGCTCCGGCCTGCCACAGCTTGTGCAATTCGCCGGGCAAACCGCCCGCCGCATGCAAAACCGTCACGCCCGAGCCCATCGCCCGCTGCACTGCGCCGATCACCTGCGCATCCGAAGGCAGCGCGGCATTGGTCGAAGCTGTGACCTTGGCAGCCGCCGCCTGCCATTCGGCCTTGCCCGCCTTGGCGTTTTGCGTCCAGCTTGCCGGCGCCTTGTAGCCTTTCAACCCTGCGCCCAGCTCTGCCAGCCCTTCCGCCGCATCCGCCACCAGCGGCAGCGCACGATGTTTTCCCGCATCGAACGCCTGCACATTCAGTCCGACAAAGGTCTTTGCCGAATTGCGGAACAGCGCCCACGAGCCGGTGGTGAAGTCCTGCAAACGCGTGCCGACGGCAAGAATGACATCAGCCTCTTCCGCGAGACGGTTTGAAGCCGACGTTCCGGTGACGCCGACCGCCGCCATGTTGAGCGGATGATCGTCCGGCAGCGAGGATTTGCCGCCTTGCGTCTCGCAGACCGGAATGCCGGTCGCCTCGACCAGCCGCGCGAGATCAGCTGAAGCCTGCGAATAAAGCACGCCGCCGCCGGCGATGATCAGCGGCTTCTTCGCGTCTTTCAGCGCGGCCACCGCCGCCGCCAGTTCGGTGCGATCCGGGCGCAGCCGGCGCTGCGTCCATAGCCGTTCCTCGAAAAAACTCTCGGGATAATCGTAAGCCTCGGCCTGCACATCCTGGCACAGCGCGAGCGTCACCGGCCCGCATTCGGCCGGGTCGGTGAGCACTTGCATGGCCCGCGCCAGCGCCGGGATGATCTGCTCGGGCCGGGTGATGCGGTCGAAATAGCGCGATACCGGGCGGAAGCAGTCATTGGCCGAAACGGTGCCGTCGCCGAAATTCTCGACCTGCTGCAAAACCGGGTCGGGAATGCGGTTAGCGAAGACATCGCCCGGCAGAAGCAGCAGCGGCAGCCGGTTGACATGGGCCAGCGCGCAGGCCGTGACCAGATTGGTGGCACCGGGGCCGATCGAGGAGGTCACCGCCATGATGCGGCGGCGGAAATGCGCCTTGCCATAGGCGATCGCCGCGTGCGCCATCGCCTGCTCATTGTGCGCGCGGAAGGTCGGCAGGTCTTCCCTGATCTGATACAGCGCCTCGCCCATGCCGGCGACATTGCCGTGGCCGAAGATCGCCCATACGCCACCGAACAACGGCAGTTTTTCGCCGTCGATCTCGGTCATCTGGCGGGCGAGAAAGCGCGTAAGCGCCTGTGCCATGGTCAGGCGGATTGTCTTGCTCATGCTCTATTTTCCTCCCGGCCTTGTTATGCCGCCTTGCGTCCGCGCGCGGCAAGCCACGCTTCGGTGAGCTTTTCGAAACGCGACGCCATGTCGGCAATCGCTTCCTCGTCCGAGATTTTCCCGGCCAGCCATTTTTTTGCGGCATCGACGAATATTGTGCGGCCGACGGCAAAGCCCTTTACCACCGGCGCATCGGCGGTCGCGGCGAAAGCGGCCTCCAGTTCCGCCTGCGGCGCTTCCAGCCCGAGCAGCACGACGCCGCGGCACCACGGATCGTTCTTCGAAATCACCGCCTCGACCTTGCGCCACGCCTCCGCCGAGGCCTGCGGTTCCAGCTTCCACCAGTCCGGTTTGATGCCGAGATCGTAGAGCTCCTGCAGCGCGCGCGGGATCGTCTCGTCGTCGAGCTTGCCATGCTTGCCGGCGATGATCTCGATCAAAAGCTCGCGCCCCACTCGCCGCGACGCCTCGAACAGAGCGCGCAGCTTCTGCTGCTGTTCTTCCTTGAGAACTGCCGGATCGTCGGGATGATAAAAACTCAGGCATTTGATGCAGTGGTCGACCGGCCAGTCGACCAGCTGCGAGCCGATATCCTGTGAGAACTCGAAGCGCAGCGGCCGCGAGCCGGGAAGCTCCACCGGCCGCCCCAGCCACGCGAACGGGTGACGGGCGAATTCGAACATGGCGTCGCGGCCATGCTTTTCGTCCAGCAGCATGCCATAGCCTTCGCGGCCGGCGGCCACTCTCGCTGCAGCCTTCACCGCCAGCACCTTGAAATCGCCGATCCGCGCCAGATCGACGCCGAGCCTTGCCGCAACATCCTCGAGTTGCGAGCGATGGTCGATCGCCAACGCCATCAGCGAAGGGATTTCGCGCCGGCGGTTGGTCGCCCAATGGATGTGGTTGATCGCCTCGTCCTTGCGCAGCGCGTGCTGCTTGCTGCCGTTCTTCAGGAAGAACTGCAGCTCTTCCCAGGTCGGATATTCCGGCGCGCAGAGCAGGCGCGAGACGGCGAATGCGCCGCAGGCATTGGCCCAGGTGGCAGTGGTCTGCCAATCCTCAGCCCCGAGCCAGCCGCGCAGCAGGCCCGACATGAAGGCATCGCCTGCGCCGAGCACATTGTAGACCTCGATGGGGAAACCCTTGCCGACAATGCCGTCTTCGAGATCGTCGCTGATCTCGCCATCATAGACGATGCAGCCCATCGCGCCGCGCTTGAGCACGATCGTAGCGCTTGAGACCGCGCGGATCGCCTTGAGCGCGCCGAGCACGTCATCGGCGCCGGACGCGATCATGATCTCTTCCTCGGTACCGACGATCAGGTCGCAATCCGGCAGCACGGCCTTCAACTGCGCCGAGACGCGGTCGGATTTCACATAACGACCAAAGCCCTCGGCGTGGCCGGCAAGGCCCCAGAGGTTTGGGCGATAGTCGATGTCGAACGCGACCTTGCCGCCATTCTGCTTGGCAATGCGCATTGCCTTGCGCTGCGCGGCGGCGCTGTTTTCGCGCGAAAAATGCGTGCCGGTGACCACGATGGCGCTTGCCGAAGCGATGAAAGCTTCATCGATGTTTTCCTCAGAAAGCGCCATGTCGGCGCAGTCGGAGCGATAGAAGATCATCGGCGAAACGCCCTCTTCCTCCACCGCCAGCAGCACCAGCGCCGTCAGCCGCTCGGGATCGGTGGCGATGCCGTCTATGGCAACGCCCTCGCGCTGCAACTGTTCGCGAATGAAGCGGCCCATCTGCTCGTCGCCGACGCGGGTGACCAGCGCCGACTTCAGGCCAAGCCGCGCCGTGCCGACGGCGATGTTGGTCGGGCAGCCGCCCACCGATTTGGCCAAGGAGGCGATATCCTCCAGCCGCGAACCGATCTGCTGGCCATAGAGATCGACCGATGCGCGGCCGATGGTGATGACGTCGAGCAGCACTTTTTCGGCGCCACGAGACCCTGCCATGGCTTCCTCCCGAAACCGGAGCATCGGATAGAAAACCGGAATCCGGCTTTCGGACCATTTCGATGCTCATTCAAAAATGTCAGATCAACCTTTGCGCACGCAAGCGCGACGCATGGCGATCCAGGGATTGCTTGTTCAGCGCATTCTGGTCAACAGCCGCTGATAAAAATACGAAATATTAATTCCACACTCTAGTCAATATGGAATGTATATTCTTCTGCTGGAATAGCCATATCTGCCCGGGATGTATTGAGATTCAGGTCAGGGCGAGTCGAGAATGACGGTTTTCGAGAACCGGAACGCAGCGTACGTCTGGTACGCGAGTACCGGAAGCGCAGAAAACCGTTATTCGCAGGCCGCCATCACCTGAATATCGATACATCCCTAGTCGCGGCGCTTTTCGGCCACCGCCACCGTCAGCGTCATGGCCAGCGCCATGGTCGCAGACATGGAGCGGAAGCCGGCGCAATCCGATTCGGCGACCTCGAACCACTCAGCAGCCGACTGCGCCAGCGGCGAGAACGCGCTGTCGGTGATGGCCACCACCGGCACACCCTGCTCGAAAAGCAGCCTGGCCTGATCTACGGTCGCAGACGCGTAGGGCGAGAAACTGACCGCCAGAACGGCGTCCTTCGGGCCGGCAAAGGAAATGATTTCCGGATCGAGCCCGGCAGCGGATTCGATCAACTGGCTGCGGATTTTCAGCTTGCCGAAGGCATAGGCCATGTAGCTGGCGATCGGATAGGACCGTCGCCGCGCCAGCAGGTAGATTGTCTCGGCCCTCGCAAGAATGGTCACGGCTCGCTCAAGCACGCCATCGTCGAGCGAGCGCGATATCTGATCCAGCGAACTGCTGGCCGCAGCAACGAAACCGTCGAAAATCGCGCGATTGCGGGTGCCGTCGGGTCCAGTGCCGCGCAATGCCGTCAGCCGGTCTTCATAAGAGGTCGTACGCTCGCGCAGCCGCTCGCGAAATACCGATTGCAGGCTGGTGAAACCGTCGAAACCAAGATGCTGGGAAAAACGGATCAGCGTCGAGGGCTGCACGCCGGCGGAAGCCGCGATGCTGGCCGCAGTGCCGAAGGCAATTTCGTCGGGATTGTCGAGCGAATAGGCGGCAACCTGCGCGATGCGCTTGGGCAGCGATTGCCTCTGTTCGAGGATTTTTGCCCTCAGTGTTTCATAGTCGCGCGGCAGGTCTGGTTCGATGTTCATGCGTTTCACACTGCTTGGTCCCCGTCCCTCTCGCAAGAGCATAATGGAGCCGGCGAAGAAAGTCATAAAAAATGGATCATCCATTCCACTGCGGGAAAATTTAGATTAATCCATACGCCACAAGCACAAAGGGAGGAAAGCGCGATCATGACAGGCGTCGGTCTTATCGGAACGGGCTTCATGGGCAAATGCCACGCGATCGCCTGGAACGCGGTGCGCACTGTTTTCGGCGATGTCGCACCTGTGCGGCTCGTCCATCTCGGCGAAGCCAATGCCGAACTCGCTATACGCCGCGCCGATGAATTCGGTTTCGAAAAAGGCTCGGGCGATTGGCGCGCCGTTGTCGCCGACCCTGAGGTGGAGGTCGTCTCATTGACCACGCCCAACCAGTTCCACCCCGAAATGGCGATTGCCACGCTCGAAGCCGGCAAGCACCTGTGGTGCGAAAAGCCGATGGCGCCATCCTTCGCGGAAGCCGAAGCGATGCTTGCCGCCGCGCGCAAATCCGGCAAGGTTGCAGTGCTCGGCTACAACTACATCCAGAGCCCAGCGATACGCCAGATCCGCACGCTGCTCTCCGAAAACGCCATCGGCGATGTCAACCATCTGCGCATCGAGATGGACGAGGATTTCATGGCCGACGCCGACACGGCCTTCGGCTGGAAGCACGCCGCGACCTCCGGCTATGGCGCGCTCGACGATTTCGCCGTCCACCCGCTGTCGCTGATCCAGACCCTGTTCGGGCGCGTAAGCCGGGTCATGTGCGACATGGCAAAACCCTATGCCGACCGGCGCGTCGAAGGCGGTGGCCGGCGCGCGGTCGAGACCTACGACATCGCCAGCGTTCTGATGCATCTCGAAAACGGTGTGTCGGGCACGCTGCTGGTCAACCGCTCGGCCTGGGGCCGCAAGGGTCGCATCGCCGTGCAGATTTTCGGCTCGAAAGGCTCGATCCTGTTCGACCAGGAGCGGTTCAACGAATTCCAGCTCTATGTCACCTCGGATCGCCCAACCGAACAGGGCTACCGCACCATCCTCGCGGCGCCCGTTCACTCACCCTACGACCGCTTCGTGCCCGCCCCCGGCCATGGATTGGGCTTCAACGATCTGAAAACCATCGAATGCCATGAATTGCTCGCCCGCATTGGCGGCAAGCCGGCCAATGTCATCGAGTTCGATGAGGGGCTGGAGATCGAGCGCACCGTGCACGCCATGGCGCGGTCGTTTGAGGAGGGTCGATGGGTGGCTGTGCGGTAGTTAGGTAGTTGGGAGTAGAGCCCCTCTCCGTCTCGGCTTCGCCGAGCCACCTCTCCCCATTTCATGGGGAGAGGAACCTAAATCCTGAAATGCGGCAGCCTGGCAAAACTTGGGTTCCTCGCCCCCGCAAAGCGGGGGAGAGGTGGCGCGCCCCCGGGTCTTGCCGAAGGCAAGCCCGAGGACAGGCTCCGCGCGACGGAGAGGGGGAACCTCGCGTGTGCTCCCCTGCCCCGATCAAGCAGCTCCCGCCCGCTGCGCAACCATCTCGCCCCGAACCTGCCGACGCTGTTCAACCGCATCCGCCAGACCGCGCAGAACCGTTTCCGTCGTCTCCCAGTCGATGCAGCCGTCGGTGATGCTCTGCCCATAGACAAGCGGCTTGCCCGGCACGACATCCTGCCGTCCTGCCACCAGATTGCTCTCTATCATCAGCCCGATGATGCGCTCGTCGCCGGCGGCGACCTGGGCCGCCACGTCGGCTGCGACCTTCGGCTGGTTTTCCGGCTTCTTGCCGCTGTTGGCGTGGCTGACATCGATCATCAGCTTCGGCGCAATGCCGATGCGCGAGAGTTCCACGCTGGCAGCCTCGACGCTCGCCGCATCAAAGTTGGGCGCAAGCCCGCCGCGCAGGATGACGTGGCAGTCCTCGTTGCCGGTGGTCGCGGCGATGGCGCTGCGCCCGCCCTTGGTCACCGCCATGAAATGATGCGGCTGGGCTGCGGACTTCACCGCTTCGGCGGCGATCCGCAGATTGCCGTCGGTGCCGTTCTTGAAGCCGACGGGGCAGGACAGGCCGGACGCCAGTTCGCGATGGATCTGGCTCTCCGTCGTGCGCGCGCCGATCGCGCCCCAGGAGACGAGGTCGGCGATGTATTGCGGCGTCGTCATGTCGAGGAATTCGGTCGCCGCCGGAAGGCCGAGATTGTTAACCGCCGCCAGCACGTTGCGCGCCAGTCTCAGCCCCTTGTCGATCTTGAAACTGCCGTCGAGGTCGGGATCGTTGATCAGGCCCTTCCAGCCGACCGTCGTGCGCGGCTTCTCGAAATAGACGCGCATCACGATCTCGAGCCGGTCGGACAATTCCTCGCGCAGCTCCACTAGGCGGCTAGCATAATCGACCGCGGCAATCGGGTCGTGGATAGAGCATGGACCGACGACGACGACGAGCCGGTCGTCGGTGCCCGTCAGCGCGGCATGGATGGCATTGCGCGACGCGGTGACGGTCTTCGTCGCCGTCAGCGTGCGCGGTATCTCCTGCATCACCTCGTCTGGTGTGCTCAGTTCCTTGATTTCCTTGACCCGGAGGTCGTCTGTGGTGGTCAACACGGCTTTCTGCTCCTGATTTTAGGAGACCTGCCGGCAAAAACAAAAAAACCGCCAGGTCTGGCGGCTGTTCGGATTTTGGTGCTGCAATCTTAGATCGAGCGCAATCCTCCCGCCGCCAGCGAGCTGCAGTAGCTAAAGTACCAAAACGAGGCGGTCAGGTGGATCATGCGCGCTATTTAGCCGAAGCCGCGGGATTTGTCACGCACGATGATTACTCGCCGATAATGCCGGGCACGTTCTGGTCGTAGTCGACCAAAGCGCCGGTCATGACGCCCGATTGAGGCGACAGCATATAAGTGATCAGGCCTGCCATCTCATGCGTCTTGACGAGCTGGCCCATGGGAGCGGCTGCTTCGGCCTTCGCCAGCCAGTCCGGCGCCGCATCGTGAAACTTTGCCTGCGTTGCAGCCTCGCCCGGCGTGTCCATCCAGCCCGGCATCACCGCGTTGCAGCGGATGCGGTTGCGGCGATAGGCGTTGGCGACATTCTTGGTAAGCGTCGCCAACGCGCCCTTGCTGGCGGAGTAGGAAGATAAAAACGACTGGCCGCCATGCACATTGACGGACAGGACATTGACCATCGATCCAGGCTGCCCGGTTTCCAGGAGATGCCTGACCAGACCCTGCATCAGGAAGAACGGGCCGCGCACGTTGATGGCGAACATTTCGTCGAACATTGCCGGCGAGGTCTCGATCAGCGAGCCGCGCGCCGCCGATGCTGCTGCATTGACCATCGCATTGAGACTGCCGAAGCGCTTCACGCCGGTCTCGACAGCGGCCAGGCAGGCCGCCGGATCGGCAAGATCGGCGCTGACGAAGATCGCTTCCGCGCCGCGCTTTTCAAGTTCGGCTACGGCCACCCTGCCCTTGTCTTCGGAGCGGCCAAGCAGCACGAGCGCCTTGCAGCCCTCATCCACCAGTTGCCGCGCCACCGCCAGCCCAACGCCCTGCGCGCCGCCGGTGATCAAGGCGTTCGTGCTGGCATTGCGCGTTGTCAGGTCGGACATGATGGTTTCCTTCAATCCTTGCTTTTCAGGCGGATCGTCTTGCCTTCCTTGGCCGACTTAAGCGCCGCATCGGCCAGCGCCAGTGCGATCAGCCCGTCGCGGCCGCTGGGCGAGGCCTTCTTGCCCCTGCTCATCGCCTCGATGAACGCCGCGATCTCGTTGGCATAGGCTTCAGTGTAGCGGGTCATGAAGAAGTCATGCAGCGGCGGGCGCGTATAGCCCTTGCCATTGGCGATCTCGATGGAAACCGGCCGCTGGTTTTCCGCAGCCACCATGCCTTTTGAGCCATGCACCTCGATGCGCTGGTCGTAGCCATAGGTAGCGCGGCGCGAATTGGAGATCACCGCCTGCTTGCCCGATGCGGTTTCCAAGATGACGCTGACGCTGTCGAAATCGCCGGCCTCGCCGATCTTCTTGTCGACTAGCACCGAGGCGTGGGCGCTGACCGAGACTGGATCCTCGCCCAGCAGAAAACGCGCCATGTCGAAGTCATGAATGGTCATGTCGCGAAAGATGCCGCCGGAGCGCTTGATGTAGTCGACCGGCGGCGCGCCGGGATCGCGCGAGGTGATCGTCACCATCTCGACATCGCCGATGGCGCCATCGTCGATCGCCTTGCGCACGGCGGCGAAATGTGGATCGAAGCGGCGGTTGAAACCGACCATGAGGGTAGCACCGGTCTTTTCGACCACGGCCAGACATTTCTCCACGCGCTTGACGTCAAGATCGATCGGCTTTTCGCAGAAGATCGCCTTGCCGGCCTTGGCGAAGCGCTCGATCAGGTCGGCATGGGTGTCAGTCGGCGTGCAGATGATGACGGCGTCGATATCGCCGGATTTCTCGATCTCGTCGATCGTACGGATGGCGCAGCCATAGGCGCCGGCGAGTTCCTTCGCGGCCTTTTCGAAGGCATCGGCAACGGCGACCAGCTGCGCTTGCGGGTTGGAGGCCACGGCCTTGGCGTGAACCTTGCCGATACGGCCCGCACCGAGCAGGCCAAAGCGAACTGTCATGATAACGCCTCATCTTGAAGTGCGGCCCGGATCATCCGGGCCGTAGGAAATGGAAAGAGCCGCATGGTTCCTCACATGGCATCACGCGGTCAATGATCAGGATGGTCGCGCCCTATGCTTCTCCCTGGCGGCAAGCTTACGCTCCGAAACGCAAGGCGGAACGTAAAGACCATTCACGATCATCATTGAAATTTTTATTCCATGTTCGTCGGTTTCCGTCAAGCGGCTCCCGTTCGGCGGGCAAGCCCGGTTCGATCCTGCGGCTTCGCGACGTCCAAAGTGCAGTTGAAAGTATTTCCGGCGGCTTTGACGAAATAAAAGCGACATCCTTCAACATGATTTTGCAATCATATTTTCCTGAATTTACCGGTTCTTGCTGGATGGCTGCACTTGCACTACTCTGATCTTTTCGCGCGGCTCGCCAACCGACTGCGCGACGGAAGATCAGCAGAAAATCCTGGAATTCCTGGCATTTCCACTAGCCGAAAAATCACCTCAGTTCTTGAAGGAGTGACGGCATTGTTTCGTGTTCTTTTCGCAGTTCCTGTTTTGCTGGCATTGGCTTGTTCGGCCCGCGCCGAGATTCAGCCCTTCCCGGCCGGCTTCAAGATCGAGGAGATCGCAACGAACGGCACGACCATTCATGTGCGTGTCGGCGGAAGCGGCCCTGCGGTCGTGCTGCTGCATGGCTACGGCGAGACTGGCGACATGTGGGCTCCGCTGGCTGCCGTTCTCGCGCGCGACCACACTGTCGTCGTGCCCGACCTGAGGGGGCTCGGCCTGTCTTCGAAGCCCGCCGGAGGATATGACAAGAAGACCCAAGGCGGCGATGTAGCCGGCGTGCTCGATGCCCTGCACATCGACAAGGCCGATGTGGTCACGCACGACATCGGCAATATGGTCGGTTACGCCTTCGCCGCCGAGAACCCGCAGCGGGTGACGCGGTTCGTGCTGATCGACGCGCCCCTGCCCGGCATCGGCCCGTGGGAGGAGATTCTCAAGAACCCGCTGCTGTGGCATTTCCGCTTTGGCGGCCCGGACATGGAACGGCTCGTCGCCGGGCGCGAGCGCATCTATCTCGACCGGTTCTGGAACGAATTCTCCGCCGATCCCGCCAAGTTCGATGAGACGTCGCGCGTGCACTATGCCGAGCTTTACGCGCTGCCGGGTGCGATGCATGCCGGCTTCTCGCAATTCGCCGCCTTCGATCAGGACGCTATCGACGACAAGGCGTTTCTTGAAAAGGGCGGCAAGCTGACCATGCCCGTCCTGGCGATCGGCGGCGAGAAATCCTTCGGCCCGATGATGGCGACGATCATGCGTTTCGCCGCGAGCGACGTCACCGAGGGGATCATCCCGAACTCGGGGCACTGGATCATGGAAGAAAACCCGGACGCCACCGTGGCGATGGTGACGGCCTTCCTGTCGAAAAAATAGTGGCCCGAGGTCCCTCAGCTCACACCGCGATCGGCGCGCGAATGCTTGCGTCGGCGGCGTAATTCTCCAGCCGGAAATCCTCGAAGCGGAAAGCAAACAGGTCGGTCACGTCAGGATTGATCCACATCGTCGGCAGCGCCTTGGGCGTGCGCGCCAACTGCTCGCGCGCCTGCTCGAAATGGTTGGAATAGAGATGCGCGTCGCCCAGCGTGTGGACGAAATCACCCGGCTTCAGCCCGGTCACCTGTGCCACCATCAGCGTCAGCAGCGCGTACGAGGCGATGTTGAACGGCACGCCGAGGAAAATGTCGGCCGAGCGCTGGTAGAGCTGGCAGGAGAGCTTGCCGTCCGAGACGTAGAACTGGAACAGGCAGTGACACGGCGGCAGCGCCATGGCGTCCACCTCGGCCGGGTTCCAGGCCGAAACGATCAGCCGCCGCGAATTGGGATTCTTGCGTATCTGGGTCAGGAGATTGGCGATCTGGTCGATATGCTCGCCATTCGGCGCTGGCCATGACCGCCACTGCGCACCATAGACCGGACCAAGATCGCCGTTCTCATCGGCCCATTCGTCCCAGATCGAGACGCCGTTATCGGTCAGATACTTGGTGTTCGTGTCGCCGGCCAGGAACCACAGAAGCTCGTGGATGATCGACTTCAGATGCAGCTTCTTCGTCGTGGTGACGGGAAAGCCCTTCGCCAGGTCGAACCGCATCTGGTAGCCGAACACCGAACGCGTGCCGGTGCCGGTGCGGTCGCCACGGTCGACGCCGGTTTCGAGAACATGTTTCAGGAGATCGAGATACTGGCGCATCGCTTCCGCATCGATTCGGGAGTTTTGCCGATCATACCGCAAGCCCGGTTATGCGAAAACGCAAAAGCACTAGGCATTTTCGCTTATGCAGCAAAAACGCATCGAAAGAAAAAACAACGCCGTTTCGATGGGATATCGCGAGCTTCGCAACTAGGCGCTGCCCCTCATCTGCCTGCCGGCATCTTCTCCCCGTAAACGGGGAGAAGAAAGAAGCTTCGGCCTTAAAGAGAGCCGAGCTTTCCGAGATCCTTGGCGGCGAGGTAGTAAAAGGTCACGCGGCTCTTGGTGTTGTCCGCGGACATCGCCTTGCAGACCTTTTCCACGGCAGCGCTTGCCTTGGCATCGTCGGTTACACCGAGCTTCTTGGCGATCCAGTTCGCCTTGACGCGGTCCAGTTCCTTGGGGTCGGTGCACGACACCAGCGACGAATCGCGGTTGCGAAGTGCAATGCCCAGATGCTTCACGATCTTTTCGACCACGGCGGCATCGGCGCCGGCATCATACTTCTTCACGTCTGCAAGGTAATCGGCCATGAAATATTCCCCTCGTCGAACAACAGGACTTCGCTCGATGAGGCCGCAGAATCACAACCTTGCGTTTCCGGCACTTTCCTCACCGTTGAAAAGCTTCGGTTCAACACGCCGTCCTGTCAAGCACTTTGCCTCCCCTGTCATGCACTTTGAATGTAAGTGGATTCCGGCGAATGCGGCCTTCCCTTTGCCGCGATCCCTCCCTATATTCGGTCCGTCAGCTTGACTGACTATGGTGATAAACAGGCGATGCAATAAGCCGTTCGGACCCGGGGGCGGTACCCGGCGCCTCCACCAAAAGCCGCTGCTTCCAAAAGGAGCGGTTTTTGCTGGGGGCGAAATAGGATCGACGAAGGTGTAAAGATCGTACTTTTGCCCGGCATTGTACCACCGTTATCGGGCTAAACTTGTAGTTGCAAACGACAACTATGCGGAAGCACGTCTCGCTGCGTAAGCAGTGCGATAGCTTCAAATTAAGCCCTAGAGGTTCGCACTTCTAGGCGGGGTCCGGAGGCACCTGGCAACAGAAGCCTCCACTTCTCCCCCTTTTTCAAACATCCCTCGCCTGCCCGGCTCGTCGTCGCATGCGCTCGCGCTTTGCATCGCCACGCTGCGCGGGCATTCTCCTTTGCAAAAGAGAGTTTTCGACCATGCAGACAGACAGCGACCGCTTTTTCATCCTCACCGGCGGACCCGGCTCAGGCAAGACGACGCTCATCGAATCGCTGCGCGCAGCCGGTTATCGATCCTCCGTCGAGGCCGGCCGCGGCATAATTCAGGATCAGGTGGCGATTTCCGGTCCTGCGTTGCCGTGGAACGACCCGGCACTTTTCGCGGAACTGATGCTGTCGTGGGAAATGCGTTCCCACGACATCGCCATGCAGGAAACCGGCCCGGTCTTCTTCGACCGCGGCGTACCGGACGTCATCGGCTATCTCCGGCTCACCGGACTGCCGGTGCCGGCCCATATCGAAAAGGCGGCGGAAGCCTTCCGCTACAACCGCAAGGTTTTTGTTCTCCCGCCCTGGCCGGAGATTTTCCATCCGGATGCGGAGCGCAAGCAGGACCTGGATGAGGCGCGGCGCACCTATGAAGCGATGGTCGAGACCTATGCCGAGTACGGCTATGAACTGATCACCGTACCGCCGGCGCCGGTTCAGGAGCGGCTAAGCTTCGTGCTCGCTAAAGCTGGATTTTGACCAGCAACGGCTCGCCGGGCGATCGCAGGCCCAAAGCCTCAGCTCCTTTGCAGAGCGAGATGCGCGCCAAGTCCGACGAGCAATGCACCGCCTGCGCGCTGCATGAGGCGCTGCGCACGGCTCGAGCGCCTTAGCCGCGTTATCGCCGCGCCCGCCAGAAGCACGCACATGACATCCGCCGACGAAAACATCACATTGACGATCGTGCCGAGAAGAATGAACTGCACCCAGATGGGGAACGCGGCTGAAGCATCGATGAACTGCGGCAGGAACGCCAGGAAGAAGAGCGCTGTCTTGGGATTGAGAACCTCGACGGCAATGCTCTCCATAAAGGCGCGCCGCGCGGATTTCGGTCCGATGCCGGGCATAGTGGCCTCGTCTTGCGACTTGGCGCGGAACAGCGATATGCCGAGCCAGACCAGATAGGCGGCGCCGGCGAATTTGACCGCCAAATAAAGCACCGGGACGGCGTGGAAGAGAACGGACAGTCCGGCGGCGGCGGCAATGACATGAATGTAACCGCCAAGGTGGATGCCGAACGCCGCCATCAGGCCCGCCCATCGGCCGCGCGCCAAAGTCTGCGCCGCCGCATAAAGCATGGCCGGACCCGGTATGTAGGCGAAAATCGCCGTGGTCACAAAGAAGGCGATCAGCAGTTCGGTCGATGGCATTTTCCTGCTCCCGCTGCCAATTCATGACGGTTGGCGCTGACTATGAGCATGCGTTTGACGCATACTGCGGTAAAAGTCGATGGTCACGGACATCGGCTCTCGTCAGCGACATGAAAAAGGCCAGGAACAACCCGGCCTTTTTCTCGCTCGTATGCTATCGAATTATTCCGCCGGCGCTTCCGCCACCGCCCGGCCCCGGCCAAGCGTCAGCTGGGTCAGGCCGAGCGCTATCACCGCACAGATGGCGATGCCGAAAACCATCGGCAAAGGCGTGCCGTCGAAGAACAGGCCGGCCACGCCCATGGCGGCAGCACCAATGGCGAAATGAAGCGTGCCCATCAGCGCTGAGGCGGTGCCGGCGATCGTGCCATGCTCTTCCATGGCCAGCACCGAGGTACTCGGGATGACCAGGCCGACAAAACCGTAACCAATGAACAGCAGCGCTGCCATCACGTCGAGACGGTCGACACCGGTCGACATGATCGCCAGCAGCACGACCATGGTCGTGGCATAGCCGGTCACCGCGACACGCACCACGCGCCGCAGCCCGAACCGCTCGGACAGTATTCCCGTCAGCTGCGACATGCCGATGAAAGCGACCGCGTTGATCGAGAAGAACAGGCTGTAGACCGACGGCGACAGGCCGTAGTGGTCGATCAGGATGAAAGACGAGCTCGACAGATAGACGAAGAAGCTCGATATCGCGAAACCGGCAATCGCCGTCAGCCCGAGGAAATTGCGCTCACCCATCAGGAACCGATAGGCCGAAAGCGCCGTGCCGAAGGAACTGCCGGCGCGCTCTTCTGCCGGCCGGGTCTCCGTGAGCGAGGTTGCCAGAAGCACCATTGCCAGCACTGCGGCACCTGTCACCGTCCAGAACACGGCGCGCCAGCCAAGGCTTTCTATCACGAGGCTGCCGGTCAGCGGCGCCAGGATCGGCGACACCGAAAACACCAGCATCAACAGCGACATCAGCTTGGCGGCTTCGGTGCCGGTATACAGATCGCGCACGATGGCGCGTGGTACCGCCATGCCGGCGCTGGCGCCGAGGCCCTGGAGGAAACGGAAGGCGATCAGCCATTCGATGCTGGGCGCAAGCGCCGAGCCGACGCCGCCGATTATGAACAGCACGAGGCCGCCATAGAGCGGCAGCTTGCGGCCGACCATGTCGGATATCGGGCCGACGATGAGCTGGCCGAAGCCCATGGAGAGAAAGAAGATCAGCAGGCTCATCTGCACCGCACTGGTGCCGGCGTTCAGATCCGCGCCGATGGAGGGCAGAGCGGGAAGATACATGTCGATCGCGAAGGGGCCGATCGCTGACAAAAGTCCGAGCACGACCGCGAGGCGGAGGAATTTGGGTGTCATCTGCTTGCTGCTTTCGGAGTGTAGGCATCGGATGATCCGGCGCCGTCTCGTCCCGCCAATCACGCCGCCACTCCTCCCATGGAACGGCGTTGACGGTATCTGTCCAGAAATTTAGACACACTTGTCTAATTCGTCAACCACACCTATATTCTTTTTTCAATGAAAGAGAGCCCGTTTCCCCATTTCCCCGCCGCGCGCGGCCACTCCGCCAAGCGGACATCAATCCTGCAGGCCGCAGCCAACGTCTTTTGCCGAGAGGGTTTTACGGGTGCCAATATCGACCTGATCGCGGCGGAAGCCGGCGTATCGCGCCAGACGGTCTATAATCATCACGGCGACAAGGAAAATTTGCTGCTCGCCGTCATCAAGGACATCACCGACCGGTCCAATGCCGGGCTTTTCGCGACACTGGCAACCTTTCCCGACCAGCCCAAGGACCTCGAAGCCGAGCTGATCGCCTTTGCCGTGCGGCTGAACCAGAACTGCATCTGCAGCAAGGACGGAAAATTCCTGCGCAAGCTGATCGAGAGCGAGGGCGAGCGCAATCCCGAACTGTTCACCGGCTGGCGCGACGAAGGCCCGCTGAAAACCTGGTCGGCCCTTGCCGCCCGCTTTGCCCGGCTGGCTTACTCCGGCCATCTCGAGATCGACGATCCCGATGTCGCCGCCCGCCAGTTTCTCGCCCTCATCAACGCCGACCTGCAGCTGCAGGCCATGTTCGGCGAGATCGCAACCGACGAGCAGATACGCAGCGCAGCTACGAATGCGGTGCGGACTTTCCTGCGTGCCTATCGCCCACGGGTAGAAACGCCAGCGCCGATACACGCGTCCGTTTAGATTGCACAGGTGCAACATCCGCCGGTCCAGATAGATCATCGCGCTATATGCGGTTTACGACAGCCCCAAGCTTGATTACAGCTATGCAGTCGATTCACCGGAACTGCATTTGCACATGGCCGAAGACCACATCCGCTATGATATTCTCGCCCAGGAGGCATTGCGCGGCGTCATGCGCAAGGTTCTGGCGGAAGTCGCGCGCACCGGTCTGCCGGGCAGCCACCACTTTTTCATCACTTTCCTGACCGGCGCGCCGGGCGTTCGCATTTCGAGCCGCCTGCGCGAACGCTATCCCGAACAGATGACGATCGTGGTGCAGTTCCAGTATTGGGACCTTAAAGTCACCGACACCGGTTTTGAGATCGGCCTCTCCTTCTCCGACGTGCCGGAAAAGCTGGAGATTCCCTTCTCCGCCGTGCGCGGCTTCTATGACCCGTCCGTCAATTTCGAGCTTGAATTCGACGTCAAGACCGACGGCCTCGCCGAAATCGCCGAAGAAGAGCCTGCTCCGGTCGAGAAAAAGGCCCCTGCCCGGCTTCAGCCTGCCGCTTCCGCAAAAAGCGAAGGCAAGAAGAAGGATAAGGAAAAGGAAGTCACGGAGCCCGCCGACGCCGATTCCGCGCCCGGCAAGGGTGCCGAGGTCGTTTCGCTCGACGCCTTCCGCAAGAAGTAACGCCGCGGGTTTTAAATGGCGGAAATCGTTAATCTTCGCCAGGTCCGCAAGCAGAAGACGCGTACCGAGAAGGAACGCGTGGCTGAACAGAACCGCGTGCTGCATGGCCGCACCAAGGCCGAGAAGGCCGAGGCAAAGCAGTCGTCCGAAAAGGCGGTACGCTTCATTGATGGCCACAAGCGCCAGCGCCCCGACGGGAACAGCGGCAAGTGAGTCTTGTCGAGAAGCGCTCCGTGACCATACGCGGTCACCGCACCAGCTATTCGCTCGAAAAACCGTTCTACGACGACCTGCTGACGATCGCCACGGAGCGCGGCATCGCGCTTGCCGCCCTTGTTGCGGAAGTAGACGAAAGCCGTCCACGCGAAGCAAATTTGTCATCGGCGCTCAGGCTTCATGTGCTGGAATGGGCCAAGCAGCGGACGAAAAGCCGAGGAGGACAAGCCATGTACGGATTGATCGGCCGGATGACCGCGCAGCCCGGAAAACGCGACGAACTGCTATCCATCCTGACGGAAAGCAGCGATGCAATGCCCGGCTGCCTCAGCTACATCATCGCCCTCGACCCCGCCAATGACGATGCGATCTGGATCACCGAGGTGTGGGACAGCGAGGCCAGCCACAAGGCGTCGCTGTCCCTGCCCGCCGTCCAGGCCGCGATTGGCAAGGCACGCCCGCTCATCGCCGGCTTCGACAACCGGATGGAGACGAAGCCGGTTTCGGGATACGGCCTCGCCGGCAAGCGCTGATTGAAGGCGCACATGCGCGAACGCTCGCTTGGCCATTTCTATCCCTGATTGACAGATATCATCCCGGCAGGCACCCTTCTCCAGGGCAATCTGGGGGCTAAGCGTGTTTTCCGAGCAGCAAGAGCGGGCGATAGACGCGTGTTATGCCGCCGTCGCCACGCCTGAGCTTTGGCCTGAGGCGCTGGACGAGCTGGCCTCGTCGCTGGGTGCGACCGCCAGCATGTTTTATCCGAAGGACTTCGATCAGGATCCGGTCCGAATTCCATCGTCGACCCGGAACAACCGGCTACTCGAAGAATACATTGTCGGTCAGTGGTACGAAAATGACTACCGGGCCATGAGAGGCTGGCCGCTGCTGTCGAAACAAAAGGTAATTATCGAGCACGATCTTGCGACTGACGATGAGCGCAGGAAACTTCCAGACTATAACGACCTGTATCTTAAATGGGGTTTCCCGGGATATGCGGCGATCGGCTTCTCTGTCGATGGCGCCTCATGGTGTCTGCCGCTCCTGAGGGCCAAAAAGGAAGGGTTTTTCACGAGGGAGGAAGCCGTGTCCCTCTCCGCATTGAGCCCCCACCTGAGACGCATGGTGAAGCTATCGTCCCAGTTCGGCCTTTCGCGCGGCCGCTCCAGCCTGGAAGCTTTCGACCGAACCGGCCAGGCTGCCGTCCTCATCAGTCCCAACAGGCAGGTCGGCCAGATGAATGCGAAGGCGGAAGCGCTGCTGGAGCGAAACACCGAGGCTCTCTTCGTGCGAAAAGGCTATCTGTGCGCCCATCACCCGCGCAGCAACAACGCACTGCAGGTGCTGATCGCATCGGCGACCAGCCGCAGGCTTTCAAACGCCGAAAGCGTGGAAGCGTTGCCGGTCTATGTCGCAAGGCTGGATCGGCACCCGATCGTCGTTGAAGCAGCTTCCCTGCCCAGTCTCGTAAGAACGATGTCATCGACGGCGCAGGCCGTTCTTCTTCTCACCGACCCGGAAGACCGGGGCAAACCGAAACTCGACCATCTGGCCGCCGGCTTCGGCCTCACCCCGGCGGAAGTCAAACTCTGCAAGGAGCTTGAAAGCGGTGCTTCGCTCTTCGAGGCAGCCGATGCACTGGGCATCGTGCGCGAGACAGCCCGTCATCGCCTGAAGTCGATCTTCGCCAAGACCGACACGCATCGCCAAAGCGAATTGATGCTTCTGCTGTCCAGATTATCGTAGATTTTTAGCCATCCCGGATGGTTCGGGATGGCCTCGGTATTCCGTGCGTCACGATTAAATCGGGTCGCAACGTACCCTTGCGGGTCAGATTTTCTTCACCAGCGCCTCGAGCTGGTCGGCGCACTGCCCCCAGCCCTCGTGAAAACCCATCTTCTCGTGGGCGTCGCGGTCTTCCTTCGTCCAGTGGCGGGCGCGGGCCGTGTAGCGCGTCTTGCCGCCCTCGTCCTCGAAGGTCAGGACGCCGGTGAAAAACGGCTTTTCCGAAGGCAGCCAGGCCTCGGTGAAAGCGTCGGTGAACACCAGCTTCTCGTTCTCGACGACTTCGAGATAGACGCCCTTGTTCGGATAATCATTGCCGTCCGGGTCGCGCATGACGAACATGCTGGAGCCGCCCGGCCGGACATCGACCTCGACGACTGGCGTCGTCCAGGGCAGTGGCGCGAACCATTGCTTGAGCAGTTCGGCGTCGGTCCAGGCCTTGAACACCTTCTCGCGTGGCGCATCGATCAGGCGCGTCAGCACCAGTTCGCGGTCGTTGGCCGGGGTGGCGTCGGTTTTGGCGGTCATTGGTTCTCTCCGTTGATGTCAGGTTCAATCCAAGGACGAACGGACTTTTGCGATGCCGACATGGTCAGCAGCTTTTTTGATCGATGAGCGCGAAAACGAAACCTACTCGGGTTTATTATCCAGCGAGTTCAGGAAATCGCGGATCGACTGCTCGAAATTCTGGGTCGAACCCGTCGAGCCTTCAGATGGAGCCGGCGGCAGCGGCGCGCGCTGGATCTCCGGCGCCGGTGGCTGCGCCTTCTTCTCGGCCTCCTGCCGTGCCCTTTCAGCCTCGGCAGCCTGTTCAGCTTCGCGCGCCGATTGCCTTGCCGCTTCCTGCAATCTGAGTGCGGCTTCGTCGGCCGCCTGCTTGGCTTGCTCGTTGGCCTTGGCCTGCGCGGCGGCCTCTTCCAGCGCCTTTGCCGCGGCGGCCGCTTCCTCGCGCGCCTTGGCTTCCGCTGCCAGCCGTGCTTCTTCCTCGGCCTTGGCCCGCTCCTCTTCTTCCTGCTTGCGCCGAAGCTCCTCGGCGGCGCGCTCGCGCTCCTGCTGCAGGGCGGCGTAGTAGCGGACCTCGCGGCGCAGGCGCTGCTTTTCCAGCACCGCCGCCTGCATCGCCTCCACCCGAGCCTGCTCGCGCTCCAGCGCGCGCTGCGTCAGGAACTGCGCCAGCGGATCGCTGTCGAGCGTCCGCTCGGGTGCTGCAGGCGAGCCGGACAGGCTGAAGCGCAGGCTCGGCTCGGAGCCGACAAGCGCCTCGTCGCCCGGCGCGTAGGCGATCGTGCCGTCGGCGGCGATGGTATCGGCATTGAGGTCGGCGCGCAGGTCGCTTGTGACCGTCACGGCAGGCGTCGCAAAACTCACCGGTGGGGCGCGCAGCACGCCGCCGGCAACGGTGAAGGCGATATCGGCATTGCCGGCTGACAACACGCCGGCATTGACGATATCAGGTGCGAACTGGCCCGTCCGCGCCGCGTCGATGTCGCGCCCGACTGCATCGGCCTTGGCCAGAAGCGGCCCGAGCGCATCCGGATTGATCCCTGGGATGACGACGCCGTTCAGCGTCGCGGTACCGGACCCGGAAAGTGCTGCAACAAGGCCACCGACCGACTTGCCGCTGGCCGTAAGCGCGGTCGAAAAATCGCTTTTGCCGGTCAAGCCGGCCCCCGGAAGAGCGGTGGCGAGATCTGCTCCCTCAAGCTTTGCCTGGCCTGAGACCAAACCGCTTCCGCCGTCGTTCTTAAGCTCCAGCAGGCCGGAAAAGGCGCCGCCGTAAAGCTTTGCCTTGATGTCGGAAAGGCGCATTCCCTCCCCGTCGAGTTTGAGCGCCATCGTCGCATCATAGGCGCTGGTCGCCGAGCCGATCGAAACCGTCGCCGCCGAAATATCGAGATCGGCCGCAAAGGGTGCCGTCACCTTTGGCTGGAACGGCACCGACGACCAGCCGCTTTCCGCGGGTGCTGCGGCCTGTTCGCCGAGAACCATCGCAACCGCCGGATCGAGGCTCATCTCGTCGAGCGACAATGCGCCAGTCAGGTAAGGAAGGCCATCCTTGATCTCGACATTGATGCCGCCGGAAACCGCGCCTTCGTTGATCGTGCCGTCGAGATTGTCGAGCACAAGCAGGCCGTTTTCGTAGTCGCCATCGGCGGCAAGGGCCAGCGGCGTGCCCATGCCCAATCCGGGCAGGTGCACGGCTGTGGTCATCAGCCAGGGCTCGATATCCGCGGCCTCCAGGCTGATCTTGCCCTTTGCGGTCGGCCCCTGTTCGCCAAGACCCGTCGTGCCGTCGAACTTCGCCGCGAAACCCTCGCCGGTCAAAGCGAAAGCCGTCTCCAGCCCGCTGGCGACCGCGCCCTTGGCCGAAAGCGCCAGTTCTCCGCCTCCGGTGACGCCGAGCGGCAGCGCCGGCAAACCGGTTAGCGCCAAAAGTGTGGTGGCATCGTCGTTGCGTGCTGAAAACGACAGTTCCAGCGGGGCGTCACTCAGGGCGTCGAGCTTGCCCTTGCCCGAAAGGCTTGCCGAAACCGCCGATCCGCCGGCCTCCCCCTTCGCGCTCAACGAGAGGTCGGTCGTGCCGTCGTCATTGGCGGCGGCATTCGCCAGGAAGTCGATCTGCGCGTCCTGCAGCAGGTTCGGATAGTCCATCGCCCGCTCGTTCAGCCCTTTGAGGAAAGCGCTGTTCGGGTAGCGCGCGGCCGCGAGCTTCACCAGAGGCGCGAGATCGACGGCAACGACCGACGCATCGAGCTTGCCGGTCGGGCTCTGCGGAAAGTCCTTGATGGTGCCGGTCGCGCTCAGCGAAGCACCCTCCAGCCCGCCTATCGACAGCCTGTCGATCTCCAGCAGCCCATTGCGCAGGCGAAGTGCGGTGTCGATCGTCTCGGCAGTCAGACCGGCCGCCGAAACCGGCCCGGCCTTGATCTGGAAATCGAGATCGCGATCGGCGAAGCGATTGGCGCCCTTGTCGCTGACGAACAGCGAGGCAAAGGCCGCAAGCCCGTCGACATCCAGCGCTTCGCCGTTGAGCTTAAGCAACATCGACGGGCGAACATCAGCCGGTTGCTGGCTGTCGATTTCGCCCGAAAACTTCGCGTTGCCCAGTATGAGTTCGAGGTTCTTGAACGTCTGGCGCTGCTCGGTCATGTCGATGCTGGCTTTGAAGCCGGCCGCCGGCAACCGCCTGATCGCTTCGTCGACATCCGACGACACCCAGGCTGCAAAGCCGGAAGGTTGCGCCACTGCCAGCAACAACGATCCCGTAAACCCGAAATCATTGTCTGTGCGCAGGAACCCATCCGCTTCCAGCGTGGTGCGGCCGGGAAGCGTCGCGGCAAGCGATTTCACCGTCCAACCGCCTTCCGCCGGTTCGGCCGAAAGCCGCACGTCGCGCACCGTCGTGTCGCCAGCCACCACCGCCGGCAGGTCGACCTCGACGCTGCCAGGAATGGTCGGCTTGGGCAGGCCGGCAAGCGCCTTTTCCAGTGCCGAGATGCGGTTGGCGAGCGTCAGCCCGGTGCTCGTTTCGCTGCCGGCGATCGCCTCGTCGAACCGAACCTGCGCGCCCTTGGCCTCGATGGAAAACCGCGGCGCTTCGCCCAGTTCGATGAAGGCAGTGCCGTCTGCCGTATAAGGATTGTCCAGCGGCCCGGTCTCGAAGCGGAAATTGTCGATGGAAAGTTTTTTGTGGTTGAGGGAGAACTCGCCGTTCACGCGGTTGCCCGGTTCAGCTTTCTGCGCCTCGGCCTTGACCGTTTCACCATCGCCCCCGCGCAGTTTCTCGGCCGGCTTTTCATTGCCGATGATCTTGAACTGTCCGGCGTAAAGTGCGGCGCCATTTTCGATGCGGGCATTGCCGTCCGCCTCGATCATCAGCGGATAGGCTTCCGGGTCGACCCTCACCCTCAGCCGCATCTGGCCGTTTTCGTCGGCGGTGCCGGTTGATGCGCTAAGCGTCGTCTTGATGCCGTCGACACTCAGCGTGCCATTCGCCCGCCATGGCCCGGCCAGCGACTTGGCCGAAATTTCGGTGTTGATATCCGACAGCACATGGTCGCGACCGCCCGCCGCATGACGGATGGTGATCTGGCCATCGGTAACGGTAAGCTTCTCAAGCGCAATGCGACGCGGGTCGAAGGGCGACGATGGCCGCACTGCCCAGTCCACCGTGCCGTCTTCCGCCACGTCGATGGTCGCCTTCGGACGCACGATGCGCATGTCGTAGATCAGCACTTCACCGCTCATGAAGGGCGCAAGCTCGGCATCCATGGAGAAATTCTCCACCGTCATCGCCGGCTGGCCGCCATTGCCGCCACCTACGGCAACGTCGGAGAACGTCACGGAAGGGAACGGCAGCAGCCGCGCCGTCGCCGACCCCTGCACCGTGACCTTGCGTCCGAGGATTGCGCTTGCCTCGCGCTCGAAATCGGCGCGGTAGCCTGTCCAGTCGATAAAATAGGGAACCACCAGCGCCGCGGTCAGCGCCAGTACGATCATTCCACCGATGATTACAAAAAGCCGCGCCAGCATCTCACTTCAGCAAACCGCCCCAGACGAGACTCACTGTACCCGCATCGGCGTGTTGATAAAATGGCAATTGGAATTAACCGCCTGATTGCGCTTCGATAGATGCCGATCCCGGCCTGCTTGCACGCAGCCACCTCCATACGGACTAGGCCAACTCCTCTCATATGTAATTTTGAGGAGCGGCGCGTCGTGGTAGAATGCTTGATCCTGCCTGCTGCAGACTTTGCGGCACTCCGGACAATCCATGGAGGAAACTATGGCATTGGCTGATTGGAGACTGGAAGGCGAGTGGATCAAGAACTGCAGTTGCGCCTTCGGCTGCCCCTGCGACTTCAACGCAAGGCCGACCCAGGGCTACTGCGAAGGCCTCGTGGCGATGCACATCACCAAGGGTCACTACAAGGACGTGAAACTCGACGGCCTAAGTTTCTGCGTGACCGTTCATTTCCCCGGCGCGCTTCACGAGGGCAACGGACAGGCCCAGCCTATCCTCGACGAGCGGGCAAGCCCTGAGCAGCGCGACGCATTGGGAGCCATCCTGTCGGGCCAGGACTCGGCGGAGGGAACGCTGTTTCACATCGTGAGCCTGATCGTCACCACTTTCCACGACCCGATACTTGCGTCGTTCGAATTCAGCTTCGACCGCGACGCCCGCACCGCGCGGATGGTCATTCCAGGTGTACTGGAGACAGAGGTGGAGCCGATCAAAAACCCGGTGACCGGCGAGCCGCACCGGGTTCAAGTCGTCATGCCCGAAGGCTTCGAACACCGGATGGCAGAGATCGCCTCATCCAACATTCGCAGCCTGGCCGCGATAAAATTCGAAACGAAGGGCATGCACAGCTCACTTGCGCATGTGGTGCATACCCCCATGGGCGTCGCCGCCTGACGCCGACACGACGAACCGCGCGCCTGTGTGCGGTTCGGACCTGGCTGACCAAACCGGTGATGAACCATGACGCTGTTGGTGAATCTCCACCGGCATGACCGGGAAGCCGTCATAGCCATTGTCCTCGGGGTCGTCCTGATCTCCTGGGGCTACCTTCTGTTCGGCGTGGAAATGCCGATGCCGGCAATGGAAGGCATGGCGATGCCCATGGCGGCTCCCGACTGGACGGTCGGCTATGCCGCGCTCACCATCGCCATGTGGTCGGCCATGATGGCAGCGATGATGCTGCCCAGCGCAGTCCCCATGCTTCTCTTCTACGACTCGATCGCCAGGAAGCGCAGTTCCAGCAATGCGGCCGTTGGCTCGACGAACCTTTTCGGGCTCGGCTATCTGGTGGTCTGGGTCGGCTTCAGCGTTGCGGCAGTGGCGCTCCAGTTTGCGTTGGATCGGGCCAGCCTGCTGTCACCGATGCTGGAAACGACCAGCATCGCGCTCGCCGGCGCGCTTCTGGTCGCCGCCGGCATCTATCAATGGACACCGCTCAAACAGGCCTGCCTGCGCAATTGCCGCTCGCCCTTGTCCTTCGTGCTGGCCTATTGGCGCGATGGCAAGCGCGGCGCCTTCGCCATGGGGCTTCGCCACGGCGTCTTCTGCGTCGGCTGCTGCTGGATGCTGATGCTGCTCCTGTTCGTCGGCGGCGTGATGAATTTCGCCTGGATCGCAGCACTTGCCGTGTTCGTATTGGTCGAGAAACTGGCGCCCGCCGGTCATTGGGTTGGCAAGGTTGTCGGCATTGCCCTCATGGCATGGGGCGGCTTCGTGCTGACGTCGCTTGCTGCCGCTTCATAGCAGCGCCTTAGAGCTACCCGCGATAAGCGCGGGTGACCCTAAAAATCAGCGTGCGTCGCGTTTTGCCTGCGCCACCTTTGCCGCCTGCCGTTGCCGGCCAAGCTCCATCGGCCGCACCAGATTTTGCGCGCGCTGGTTTGCCACCGCGCGCATGCCCTTGTGGGCATGGCGTGTGTTGAAATCCGCGCCCTTGGCCTTGGCCGCCTGCTTCATCTCCAAAGCTCTGTGGGCATTCGCGACCTGCGACAGATCGACCGCCAGCCGCCGGCGGCGCTCGACCTCGCCATTGAGCCGCCGCATAGTCATTGCCAGCACGGCGAGTTTCAGTTGCGAGCCGGCATCGGCCTTTGAGGGCACCGCCCCTTTGGGCGCACCCTTGCCGCGAATTTCACGGCGACGGCGATGCGCCTCGGTCTGCGCCTTGTCGCGCCGTTCGCGCAAGAGTTTGACCAGACCGGCGAGCTCGGTGTCGGACAGCTCCTGCACGACAGGATGGTGAGACTTTTCCACCAGCTCATGCTCGTCAGCGCTGAGTGCGCGAGCTTCTTCCTTGCGCGAAATCGCCATGTTTTCTCTCCTCCGGCTGCGATAGATCGGAAGTGTCCGGGCAAAGGGTGGCAGGGTTAAGGCGGGAAGGATTACACGGCAATTCAATGCGCCGCGGGCAGCACCTTCCCCGGATTGAGGATGTTCTGCGGGTCGAGCGCAGTCTTGATCGTGCGCATGAAGTCCACCGCATCGCCCAGTTCGCGCTCGAGAAAACCCATCTTGCCCTGGCCGATGCCATGCTCGCCGGTACAGGTGCCGTCCATGCCGATTGCCCGCATGTTGAGACGGCCGACGAACTTTTCCGCTCGCTCGATTTCAGCTGGATCGTTCACGTCCATCAGCACCAGAACATGGAAATTGCCGTCGCCGACATGGCCGACGATGGGCGCGATCAGCCCGGATTGCGCGATATCGGCCTCGGTTTCGGCAATGCATTCGGCAAGCCGCGAGATCGGCACGCAGACATCGGTCGAAAGCGCCTTGGCGCCCGGCCGCAAGGTCAGCGAGGCCCAATAGGCGTCGTGCCGCGCCTTCCACAGCTTGGCGCGCTCTTCGGCGACGGCTGTCCATAGGAACGGCCCGCCGCCATATTCGGTGGCGATCTCGCCAAAAGTCTCGGCCTGCTCGGCCACTCCTGCATCGCTGCCGTGGAATTCAACAAACAGGCACGGGGTCTCGGCATAGTCGAGATTGGAATAGTTCTTCAGCGCCCGCATCTGCAGCGCGTTGACCAGTTCGATCCGCGCCACCGGAATGCCCATCTGGATCGTCGCGATCGTTGCCTGGCAGGCCGCTTCGACGCTCGGAAACGGGCATACGCCGCCCGAAATCGCCTGCGGAATGCCTTGCAGCTTCAGGGTCAGTGAGGTGATGATGCCGAGCGTCCCTTCCGAACCGATCAGAAGCCGCGTCAGGTCGTAGCCGGCAGAGCTTTTCTTGGCGCGCTTTGCCGTGGTGATCGCGCGGCCGTCGGCCATCACCGCCGTCAGCGCCAGAACATTTTCGCGCATCGTGCCGTAGCGCACGGCATTGGTGCCGGAAGCGCGCGTCGCCGCCATGCCACCAAGGCTGGCATTGGCGCCGGGATCGATCGGGAAGAACAGGCCGGTGTCGCGCAGATAGGCGTTCAGGTCTTCGCGCGTGATGCCGGGCTCGATGGTGACGTCGAGATCCTCGGCATTGACTGCAAGCACGCGGTTCATCCGCGACGTATCCAGCGAAATGCCGCCGCCCGGCGCATTGACATGACCTTCAAGCGACGTGCCCGTGCCAAAGGCGATGACCGGGACGCGATGCTCGGCGCATGCGCGCACGATTTCCTGCACTTCGGCCGTCGATTCGGGGAAGACGACGCCGTCCGGCGCCTGATTCGGGATGTAGGTGGTGGTGTGCCCATGCTGCTCGCGAAGCGACTGGCCGGTCTGGAACCGCTCGCCGAAACGCTGCTTCAGTATGCCCAGCACCGTCGCGATGCCCGTCTCGTTGCGTTCGACCTTTGCGACGTCGCTAAGAGCCATGAAATCCTCCGCAATTGGACCATGAGCGGCCCTCGTGTAGCATTTAAGAGTGGTACCCGTGCAAACCGCCAAATGAGGACGCTGTCAATGACCATTCCGGCCCCCTTCGTCTCGCGCATCATGGAGGTCGAGAAAGACTGGATCGACTACAACGGCCATCTCAACATGGCCTATTACAATGTCATCTTCGACCGCTGCTCCGACGAAGCCTTTGAAATCATGGGCATGGGGGCGGATTATGTGCGCGACCGGAAGCTGACGATCTATACGGCCGAGGTTCACCTCTGCTACGTCCGCGAGCTCCACCTTGCCGACAAGGTCAAAGTCACCTTCCAGCTCATCGATCATGACGATAAGCGCATCCGCGCCTATCAGGAAATCCACCATGTCGAAGGCTGGCTTGCCGCCACTTCGGAAACGCTGTCGCTGCATATCGACATGTCCGGGCCGAAGGTCTCAGCCTTCCCCGAGGATATCATGGCAAAGGTGGATGCCATGCGTGCCGCCCATGGCGGATTGCCGATGCCGGAGCGCGCCGGACGGTCTATCGGCATCAAACGAAAGGCCGTGTGACCTCTCCCGAAGGCCGAATTGAAACTTACCTCCCCCGGTCGAATGATGGGGGCGTGGTGAGACCCATGCTTATAAAGCGTCGCACGGCGATCGCCAGGCGAGGGTTTTGCGGAAGTCGTTAAAATTTTAATGGTGAATGAAGCATTAACCTTAAGGGTTTTTGCACAGTTTGATCTGTTGCGGCGGGTTGATCCAGCCCGCCACTGGGTGAAAATCGATGCTGGAGCGACTCACGATCGGAATGGTGACGGGCGGCGCCGTTCGGGAGACTGGCATGAAGATAGATGTTGCGCAGATGTCGAGCCGCCTCGCATCCGATAACACGATAAGTGATTATGACTTCTGGCGCGCGCTGAAGACAATAAACAACGAGCTTTACCGTATCGAACGTCTTCATTTACCTATCCCGATGAAGATGATCTACGCTCGCGAGATCCTGAAGACTGCAAGGCGAAAGCGACGACCCGGAAGAGCTTGATTTTTTACTTGGAGCATACACGCAGTAGCGGCCCTGAAAGGGCGCTTGACGCCGATCTTGACGGCTTGCGAACCCACTCTCGCACAAGTCTGAAACGGCTTCCGGAAGCCGGCGTAGATGCTTGAATTTTAACCGCTTTCGTTAACCAGCTTTAACCCGAAAATGCCACGGTGTGCTCAACGCTCACGCCTTCCCGGGCGCGGCCGGAGGCGTGAGAACACTCCGGCCGCGACTGATTCCCCGCAGGACGGGTTGCCGCTAGGACAGCTTCTGCTTGAAGAAGGCGATGGTCCTGCCCCAGGCAAGATCCGCCGCTTCCTTGTTGTAGCGGGCTTCGGACGTGTCGTTGTTGAAGGCGTGCTGGACGCCGTCATAGACATAGACGGTGTATTCCTTGCCGTCCGCCTTGAGCGCCTTTTCATAGGCTTCGATGCCGGCATTGATGCGCTCGTCCTGCCCCGCATATTGAAGCAGCAGCGGCGCCTTTATCTTGGCGACGTCTTCCGCCTTCGGCTGGCGCCCGTAATAGGCGACGCCGGCATCGAGGTCGGGCGCATTGACCGCCAGATCGTTGACCGCGCCACCGCCCCAGCAGAAGCCGACAGCACCGGTCTTGCCGTTGCTCTCTTCATGCTTTTTCAGGAACGCCACCGTCGCCACACCGTCGCTGATGGTCTGTTCGGGCGAAAGCTGTCCGAACATTTCTCGCGCCTTTTCCTCGTCGGTCGGCGTGCCGCCCAGCGGAGACAGGAAATCCGGCGCCAGCGCAACGAAGCCTTCGAGTGCAACGCGGCGTGCGACATCCTGGATATGCGCGTTGAGGCCACGGTTCTCATGGATGACGATGACCGTGCCAAGCTTGCCACTTTGAGCGGCCGGGCGAACGAGATAGCCCCTCATGTCGCCTTTCGAGCCGGGATAGGTGATGTCCTCGGCTTTCAGCCGCTCGTCGTTTTCGGGAATCACGGCGGCCTGCGCTGAGTTGGCGGCAAGCATGGGCGCTATTGCTGCCGCTGCCGCCCCCGAGCCGGCAAGTTTGGTCAGCTTCTCCATGAAGCTGCGCCGATCCAATGTCAGATGCGTGTATTCGTCATAGGCGTCGATCATCGCCTGCGTGATGGCCGGCTTGGTCATGACTCTCTCCCTGCATCGATTGAAGTGATGAAAAGCAAGATAGGCGGCAAGCGAAGCCGGTCCAGTAACGCATCGGTGAAGCGGGCGTGAACGGCGTAATGAGGGCCGACGGTCTGCGTCGCTTCCGTCGATCCGTCGAGGTCACGCCGCAGCTTGCATTAAACAGCATACCATGCAATATTACATAGCTTGCTATGTTAATGGAGAACTATCATGCCTCTTCACCGACTGCATGCCGCCGCAGGCGCCCTCGCCTTCGTCCTGATCGCCAGCTTCTGGCTGTCTACCGCAATCAGCGAACTTTTCGGCACGCCGGCCGCAATCGCTTCCGTCAAGCAGGCGATCGTCTGGGCCATGCTCGTGCTTGTACCGGCGCTCGCCGCAACCGGCACCACCGGCTTTCGCCTCGGCAAGGGCATGAAGCTGCCGATGGTTGCAGCCAAGAAGAAGCGCATGCCCTTCATTGCACTCAACGGCCTGCTGGTGCTCCTGCCCTCGGCGCTGTTCCTCAACGCCGAGGCAGCAGCCGGCGACTTCGGCACCGCCTTCATGACGGTACAGGCAATCGAACTCGCAGCGGGATTGATCAACCTTACCATGATGGGCTTCAACATCCGCGACGGTCTTGCCTTATCGGCAAGACGGCAAACGCTTCCTGCCGTCCAGTAAGCCGTTCGAACGCGCCGCCCAAATCAAGCGGTGCTCTGCGCTTCCATGAAGCGGATGCGGTTGTTGAACGGATCGATCACCTGCATCTCCAGGCCCCACTCCTCGTTCTCCAGCCCCGGCCGCAGATAACGGTAGTTCTTGGCGATCAGTTCCTTGTGAAAGGCTTCGATGCCCTTCGTGTAAACGACCATATTGCCGCCGGGCGTCGCATCACCCGCATGTTCCGAGAGATGCAGCCGCAAACCGGCCCGCGAGACCTGCTCGTAGAGCGGAGAGTTCTCGCCGAAGCGATGTTCCCAATCGACCTTGAAGCCAAGGAAATCGAGATAGAATTCGTGCGCCTTGGCTATGTCGAAGATACGCACGATCGGCACGGCCTGCTCGAAGGCGATGGCGTTTGCCGACGGCTCGCGGCCAGCTTCACCTGCCTCTATCTTTGCTGACAGGATATTCCAGTTGTCGAGGCCGAACTGGCGGGCAACGATCTCCAGCGCCTCGCTGTGGGAAATCGTCAGGCCCTTGGCAGCAAGGGTTTCGCGCATGGCTTTCGCCATCGCCTTTGCATCGTGAAAACTTCGCATGGTCTTCCGATCCTTCCAAAACGGTGAGGAAGCTCATCAGTGCCCGCATTGCTGACGCTCTCACCGTCCGTGGGATCAGGTGACAGATATCTCGGGATGCGTTCGCCATGCTCGTTGCGGAGCGCGGGCTGCCGGCCGCATCCGGCCGACAGGAAAGCTATTCAAGCCCTCGGCGCGCGTCAAGAACCGCTCGGCCCGGCAGGGTTACACAAAAAGCCCAGTGGCCACGTAGCAGAGCGCGGAAATCGCAGCCGTGATCGGGATCGTGATGATCCACGCGACAACGATATTGCCGGCAATGCCCCACCGCACCGCAGACACACGGCGCGCAGCCCCTACGCCGATGATCGCGCCGGTGATGGTATGCGTGGTCGAAACCGGAATGCCGAGCCAAGTCGCGGCGAACAGCGTGATCGCGCCGCCGGTTTCGGCACAGAAGCCCTGCATCGGGTTAAGCCGCGTGATCTTCGACCCCATCGTGTGCACGATGCGCCAGCCGCCGAACAGCGTGCCCAGCGCCAGCACGAGCTGACAGGAAATCACCACCCAGAACGGCACGTAAAAGTCCGGCCCGAGCATGCCCTGCGAATAAAGCAGCACCGCGATGATGCCCATCGTCTTTTGCGCATCGTTGCCGCCATGGCCGAGCGAATAAAGCGAGGCGGAAATGAACTGCATGATGCGGAACGTCTTGTCGACCGCGAACGGCGTGCTGCGAACGAAAATCCAGGACACCGCAAGAATGAGCATCAAGGCCAGGATGAAACCGGTAGCCGGCGAAAGAACGATTGCCGCCGATGTCTTGGCCAGGCCCGACCAGACGATCGCGCCGCCGCCGGCCTTCGCCACCCCTGCCCCGACCAGCCCGCCGACAAGCGCGTGCGAGCTGCTGGACGGGATGCCGAAGGCCCAGGTCAGCAGGTTCCAGGCGATCGCGCCCATCAGGGCCGAGAACACCACGCGCGGATCGACGACATCGGCGCTGATGATGCCGGTTCCCAGCGTCTCAGCGACATGCAGCCCGAAGAACAGGAAGGCGATGAAGTTGAAGAACGCTGCCCACAGCACCGCATATTGCGGGCGCAGCACGCGCGTCGAAACGATGGTCGCGATGGAGTTTGCGGCATCGTGAAGACCGTTGAGGAAGTCAAAAAACAGGGCGACGCCGATCAGACCGACCAGCAGCGGAAACGCGAGTGTGGCGTCCATCGATTTTCCTAGACGTTCTCGATGACGATGCCGCTGATCTCATTGGCGACATCCTCGAAGCGGTCGACCACCTTTTCCAGCTCGGAATAGATCTCGCTGCCGATCATGTAGGCCATCGGGTCGGTGCGGCCGTATCTCTTGAAAAGCTCCTTCAGCCCGCGATCGTGCAGCTCGTCCGACTGTTCCTCGACACGTACCACCTGTTCGGTCAGCTCGTTGAGACGGGCGGCGTTGGCGTTGACGCGGTCGAGCAGCGGAACGGCCTGCGCGATGAGATTTGCCGCTTCCACGCAGAGCGTGCCCATCTGCTGCATCAGCGGATCGAACTCGCGCTGTTCGAACAGCGTCACGGTCTTTACCGTCTTGCGCATCATGTCGATGGCGTCGTCCATGGACTGGATGAGATCCTTGATGTCGCCGCGGTCGAACGGCGTGATGAAGCTCTTCCGCACGGCCAGAAGCACCTCGCCGGTGATGGCGTCGGCGCGGTCTTCCAGCGCGATGATTTCCTTGCCACGCGCCTCGATGTCGTCGCCGGCCAAAAGCCGCTCAAGCGCCTTCGCGCCGAGAACCAGCGTTTCCGAATGCCTTGCGAACAGATCAAAGAAACGATCCTCGCGCGGGAGAAGCTTGCGGAACCATCCCATCATCGCGTGCCGTGCTCCGGTTTTCTTTCCGTGATTGCGCCAGGCCTTAAAATGCCGCGGCGCGGTACAGGCAGGAAACCCTGCCCTTCGAGAAGGCACCCTTATCAGCGGGAAAGCTGTGGCGCTACCCGTTTAGCCGGCTTGAAAATACGCTTTCCACTGCAACTGGACAGGCGCAGCTCCATGAAAGGCGGGATAAGGAGCCCGGCCGGCGCCTATGGCCTCCTCGCAGACTGTTCGCCTGGGAGGTCACGCTGATCATCCAGCATAATGCCGACGACATCGCCAAGCTGCCGGTATTTCCAAGGAGTGCCGCCTGAAGAAATAGATTATCTCGGAAGGGATGAGGGTTGCTGCCGGATGCGAGCAACCCTCGCATCCGCTATCCTAGTCGCCTGATCGCAAGACCTCGTGCCCCGACATCCGGTATTCCCGTGTATGGGAATCCAGAACGGCGTTGAAAACCGCTTCGGGGTTCTTTCTCCAGACCTTGATGGCTCGCTGATCAACGCGCACCCTGTGCCCGTCGATCATGACAAGCCTTGCCGTTTTCGTGCGCCTGACGTCGTCGTAAGAGACTTTCATCGTGCTGTCCCCTGTCTTTGAAGCGCTTGTTATTCCGCGCCTTGATTTCCGCAATTGACCGCGCCGAGTGCGGCTTTTTTGCGTGTAGGAAGGAACAATAGGACAGAAAGCCGACCGCGATTGCGAGGCCTCGGTATAGCTGAGAGCGGGAGAAGCTTTCCTCTCCCGCTCTCTTCAAGCTTTTCTGCGCTCTATTTCGGCAGCGTGTAGGCCATCACGTAATCGCCCGGCTTGGTACCGACCGAACCATGCCCGCCGGCGACGATCACCACGAACTGCCGTCCATCGGCAACCGTGTAGGTCATCGGCGTCGACTGGCCGCCTGCCGGGAGCCGCGTCTCCCAAAGCTGCCGGCCCGTCGTCACATCATAGGCGCGCAGATAGTCGTCGACCGCAGCACCCAGGAAGGCGACGCCGCCGGCAGTGATCATCGGCCCGCCGATGCCCGGCACGCCGACCTTGAAGGGCAGCGGCAGCGGCGTCATGTCGTAGACCGTGCCATTCCTGTGCTTGTAGGCGATCTTGCCGGTTCTGAGATCGGCGCCGGCAACATAACCCCAGGGCGGCGACTGGCAGGGAATGCCGAGCGGCGACAGGAACGGCCCCATCACCACCGCATAGGGCGCGCCCTCGTTGCGGTTCAGGCCCTGCTCGCTGCCCCTGCCGCCATCCGGCGGCGGCACCTGGTCGCGCGGCACCAGCGTCGACTTGAAGGCGAGATAGGTCGGCATGCCGAACATCACCTGCCGCACGGGGTCGACAGCGACACCGCCCCAGTTGAACGTGCCGAAGTTGCCCGGATAGATGAGCGATCCCTGCAGGGAAGGTGGCGTATAACGGCCCTCGTAGCGCAGGTTCTGGAACTCGATGCGGCAGGCAAGCTGGTCGAACATGGTGATGCCCCACATGCTCTTGCCGGTCAGAGGCGGCGGCATGAAGGTCAGCCCCGAGACCGGCTGAGTCGGCGATGTGTGATCACCTTCGATCGCCCCACCCGGAGCCGGAACCTCAGTGACCGGGATGATCGGCTCGCCGGTGCGGCGGTCGAGCACATAGATGTCGCCCTGCTTGGTCGGACCGACCAGTCCCGGCACCACGCCCTTATCGGTGGTTATGTCGACGAGGCTCGGCTGTGCCGGCACGTCCATGTCCCACAAATCGTGATGCACCGTCTGGCGCACCCAGCGCATCTGCCCGGTATTGAGGTCCAGCGCGGTTATCGACGACGAGAACTTTTCGACATTCTCGCTGCGGCCTGCGCCAAGCTGGTCGGGCGTCTGGTTGCCGAGCGGCACATAGACGAGTCCGAGCTTCTCGTCGGCACTGGCCGTCGACCACATGTTGGGTGAGTTGTGCGTGTATTCTTCACCCGGCCCGATCGGCGTCGTGGAATCGGGATTACCGGAATCCCAGTTCCAGACCAGCGCACCGGTGTCGGCATCATAGGCCCGGATGACGCCGGACGGCTCCTCGGTCGAGTAATTGTCGTTGACAGCGCCACCGACGATGATCTTGCCGCCGGCGATCAGGGGCGCCGAGGTCGAATAATAGTAGCCGGATTTCGGGTAAGGCATATTGGTCATCAGGTTCAGCGTGCCGCCTTCGGCAAAACCGGGGCAGACCTGACCATTGGCCGCGTCGAGCGCGATCAGCCGCGCATCGGACGTCGGCAGGTAGACGCGCTGCGCGCAGGGCTGCCCCGCCGTCACCTTGGTATCATTGTAGAAGGACACGCCGCGGCAGGTCTGGTGCTGGCGGTTGTTGTCTTCCGCGATCTTGGGATCGAAGCGCCACTTTTCCTTGCCGGTCGCCGCGTCGATGGCGATCGCCCAATTGTGCGGCGTGCAGATGTAAAGCGTGTCGCCAATCTTCAGCGGCGTCACCTGATAGGTCGTCTCCGGCACGTCCGCCGATGTGCGCACGTCGCCGGTCTGGAAGGTCCATGCCGGTGTGAGCTTCGCGACATTCTCAGGCGTTATCTGGTCAAGCGGCGAATAGCGCTGGCCATATTGCGTGCGGCCATAGAAATGCCATTCGCCCGCCGGCACGTCGCCGCCGCCGAGATCCGGTGTAGCGGCAACCTTGTCGGTGGGCAGCTCGCCGGCGATGTCCAGCGGATCGATCGTCATCGACGCGCCCGCCGCAATCAGCGCCGCAAGAACACCGGCTGCCAGTGGAATCACGCCGCCCGAAGCGCTCAGGCGCCGCCGCACCCAAGGCGTCAGCAGCCACAGCGCCAAGAGCACGACAACACCACCGCGCGGGCCGAGCTGCCACCAGTCGAGCCCGACCTCCCAGATCGCCCAGGCCAGCGTTCCGATCAGAACCAGCGCGAAAACCCAGAGTGCTGCGCCTGAGCGCCTGAACAGCAGCCATGCAGTCAGCAGGAAGCCGAGGCCTACAATGACGTAGTAGAAACTGCCGCCGATCGCCGCGAGCCATATGCCGCCGCCAGCGAGGAAAAGTCCGAGAATGAGAAAGACGAGCGCCGTGAGAACCGTTGCCAAGATCGTTGCCCCTGTGATTTCGGGGACCGTTCGAGGCGAACTGAGCCTCGACAGCCGAGCGTTGAGTCGTCAGGCGCCAAGTTTTCCGCCGAACCGCAAACACTGTCAAATGACGGATATGGGAGCATCGCAGATCGCAAGGACTTCCGGTCCACAACCGCCGCAAGCTGCCGAAACACACGCCTTACGCGCCGAATGCAGGGGATAAGGGCTGTTCGCGCTTTGTTTTAGCGCTTCTTCTGGCCTTTCTGGTCCGAATCACTACATTCGGTGCAAATGTCAGACTTTCCAGACGACATGCCCTTCTTCGACGAGGCCCCCTCGCCTCGCGCCACCCCTGCGCGCGCGCCGGCGCAAGGCGGCGGCATTGCCGCGCGCGCCATGGCGGCCCGCCAGGGTTCGGCCCCGGATTACCTGAAGGGCCTCAACGAAGAGCAGCGGCTGGCGGTGGAAACCATCGACGGCCCGGTGCTTGTGCTGGCCGGCGCCGGCACCGGCAAGACGCGCGTGCTGACCACCCGCATCGCCCACATTCTCAGCCTCGGCCGCGCCTTCCCCTCGCAGATTCTCGCCGTGACCTTCACCAACAAGGCCGCGCGCGAAATGAAGCAGCGCGTCGGCCTGCTGGTCGGCGAAGCCGTCGAAGGCATGCCGTGGCTCGGCACCTTCCACTCCATCGGCGTAAAAATGCTGCGCCGCCATGCCGAGCTTGCCGGCCTGCGCTCCGACTTCACCATTTTGGACACCGACGACGTCATCCGCCTGATCAAGCAGCTCATCCAGGCCGAGGGGCTGGACGACAAGCGCTGGCCGGCGCGCCAGTTCGCCATGATGATCGACGGCTGGAAGAACAAGGGCCTCGGCCCCTCCGAAATTCCCGAAGGCGACGCCCGCGCCTTTGCCAACGGCAAGGGCCGCCAGCTCTATCAGGCCTATCAGGACCGGCTGAAGACGCTGAACGCCTGCGACTTCGGCGACCTGCTCTGCCATCCGATCCGCATTTTTCGCGGCAACCCGGATGTGCTGAAGGAATACCACAAGCGCTTCAAATACATCCTCGTCGACGAGTATCAGGACACCAACACCGCCCAATATATGTGGCTGCGGCTGCTGGCACAGGAAACCGGCGCGCCCGGCCAGAAGAATGTCTGCTGCGTCGGCGACGACGACCAGTCGATCTATGGCTGGCGCGGCGCCGAGGTCGACAACATCCTGCGCTTCGACAAGGATTTTCCCGGCGCCGTAGTGATACGGCTGGAGCGCAACTACCGCTCGACCGCCCATATCCTCGGTGCTGCCTCCCATCTCATCGCCCACAATGAGGGACGGCTGGGCAAGACGCTGTTCACCGAAAAGGTCGAGGATGACGACTCCAGGGTCAATGTCCACGCCGCCTGGGATTCGGAAGAAGAAGCCCGCGCCGTTGGCGAAGAGATCGAGACAGCCCAGCGCAAAGGCCACAAACTCAACGACATGGCGATCCTCGTGCGCGCCTCCTTCCAAATGCGCGAATTCGAAGACCGCTTCGTCACGCTTGGCCTGAACTACCGCGTCATCGGCGGCCCGCGCTTTTATGAGCGCCAGGAAATCCGCGACGCCATGGCCTATTTCCGCGTCGTTGCCCAGCCCGCCGACGACCTCGCCTTCGAGCGCATCGTCAACGTGCCCAAGCGCGGGCTTGGCGAAGCGGCCGTAAGGCAGGTCCACGACACGGCGCGCGCGCTGCGCATCCCGATGCTGGAAGCCGCTGGCAATCTTGCCGAAAGCGACGAGCTGAAGCCCAAGCCGCGCGCCGCCCTGCGCGAGGTCGCGGCCAATTTCGAGCGCTGGCAGAAGGCGCTCGACAACACGCCCCACACCGAGCTTGCCGAGACGATCCTCGAAGAATCCGGCTACACCGACATGTGGAAGAACGACCGCTCGGCCGAAGCGCCGGGCCGGCTCGAAAACCTCAAGGAGCTCATCCGCTCCATGGAGGAATACGAGTCGCTGCGCTCCTTCCTCGAACATGTCGCACTGGTCATGGACAGCGAGAAGAACGAAGACCTCGACGCCGTCAACATCATGACGCTGCATTCGGCCAAGGGGCTGGAATTCGAAACTGTTTTTCTCCCCGGTTGGGAGGAAGGCCTTTTCCCGCACCAGCGCTCGCTCGACGAAGGCGGCCGCTCCGGGCTCGAGGAAGAGCGCCGGCTTGCCTATGTCGGCGTCACCCGCGCCAAGAAGAACCTGCACATCTGGTTCGTTTCCAACCGGCGCATCCACGGCCTGTGGCAATCGACCATCCCGTCGCGCTTTCTCGATGAACTGCCCGAGGCCCATGTCGAAGTGGCCGAGGCCGGCAACAGCTATGGCGGCTATGGCGGCGGCTCCTTCGCCGGCGGCCGTGGCGGGCGGCAGAACCCCTATGGCGCATCGCGCTTCGACAATGTCGGCCAGGACTCCGGCTCGTTCTCCAACACCTATGCGACGCCGGGCTGGCAGCGCGCGCAGGCGAACCGCAACGAGGCAACCGACCGCAACTGGGGCTCGCGCAGCGGCCACGCGGTAGAACGCATCGGCTATGGCGAGACCGATTCAGGCTATGGCGCCGGCCGCGGCTCGGTCAAAAGCCGCACGATAGAAGGCGAACTCGTCGCCAAATCCGTCTCCGACACCCCCTCGCCCTTCAAGGTCGGCGACCGCGTGTTCCACCAGAAATTCGGCAACGGCAATGTCTCGGTCGTCGATGGCAACAAGCTGACGATCGATTTCGACAAGGCCGGGCAGAAGCGGGTGCTGGACGGGTTTGTGACGGGGATTTGAGGAGCGCCATTCCTTCTCCCCTTGTGGGAGAAGGTGGATTGGCGCGCAGCGCCAAGACGGATGAGGGGTGCTGGAAGAAACTCCAGCGTCTGCATCCCGTCCAACACCCCTCATCCGACCTCCCCTTCGGGTCGGCCACCTTCTCCCACAAGGGGAGAAGGAAAAGGTGCACTACCCCCGCATCGCCCTCAGCTTCTCCGCCGCTTCGGCGGCGAGGTCGACGTAGCGCTCCTCCAGCGTTTCGGCGGCTTTGATGATATCGAAATCGTAGCCGTATTTTTCGAGGATCTTGGTCAGTTTCTCGACGAACTGGGCCTGCTCCTCCAGCGCATGGAACAGTGAACCGACCTGTTCGGCGCTGATTTCGGGGTCGGAGAGCATTTTCGGCACTTCCTTGCCCATACGGGCGCCCGCCTCGGTCTGCTCTTTCAGGATCTCAAGCCAGTCAGTCAAATCATCTCTCCGTTCGCGCGCACCATGCCCGCCCGCTTCCCGCGCCGTCAACTCGCAAGGGCGGTCGGGCAAACCACAACCCGCCACAACCACAGGATACATACAACCATAACGCGAAGTTTGCCGAATGCATGCAAATGTTTCGGGGCGGGCAAGAGCCCGTACCCTCCGCTTCCCGGCGGGGTACTCCAGCCCCTTCCGCCTCGACACCCCCGCAGGCGGAAGGGGTTTTTCGAAGCCGAACCCGGAGCGCGCCGTGCGGGTCAAACGTGCCTCTCTCATGCTGGCCCTTCTGGCAACGCCATCGGCGGCAGCCGATCTCGTGCCTGATCCAGCCGCCCCGCCAGCACCAAATATCGTCACCAGCGTAGAGCGCCACTGGACCAGCAATGCGCTCGACAGCGAATTCGCCATACCAGACTGGTATTCGCTGATCCGCGGCTCGCTGCAGCACGAATGGCAGATCGACAATGGGACGGTGAAATTCGGTGCCGAAATCCAGGCGACCCGCCATGATACGGTGAAGATAGAGGACGACCGCGCCGGCGCGCTATTGCTTGACGTGACGAAGCGCGTAAGCCCGGCGCTGGAACTGCGCGGCACCCTCACCTACCGGCTTTCGACGGAAGGCGACGATTTTACCATTGGCCCCTTCATCATAGGCACGCGCGCGCCCAAGCAGGTGTTCGGCGCACAGGGCCAGGCCGGCATCGATCTCGGCGGCGGCACAGCACTTATCCTCGAACTGGCCAACGCTTATGAACTGCTCGGCGAATCCCGCTTCCAGGACGACGTGCTGCCGCGCACCAAACTCGACCCCGACAAGAACCGCACGCAGGTCGGCGCAAAACTCATGCGCACTGTCGGTCAGGCAGCCTATGGCGTTTCGTCCTCGGCGCAATTCGTCTCCGTGGAAAAGCTGGGCTCGCCACCCGTCGGCCTGTCGCTCGCCGAGTATACGCTGCAGGCGGAGGCCGGCTACAAGCGCCAGACGGGAGCCAGCATCACCGGCGCGCTCGGCGTCCAGATGCTGCGCGGCGCACAGGACATCTATCAGAGCGTGCGCCCGACATGGCGGGTGGCCGTCGCGCAGCCCCTGCCGCATGGCTTCGAATTGCGCGGCGCCTATTTCGGCCGCTTCGAGACCATCGACAGCGACGACCCGCTGGCCTCATGGCTGCAGCGCGGCGAGATCGAGGCACGGTTCCTGCTCAACGAACGCCTGGCGCTCGCCTCGGGCGCTTTCGCAGAGCTGAAGAAAAACCTGCTCTATGAAAACAGGGAGCGCGCCCATGGCCTCTATGGCGAAGCCAGCTTCCAGGCGACCAAGGCTGTCTCGCTGGTCGTCCGCGTTGATTACACGCAGCGTTTCCTGACGGTGATCGATGTCGAGAAGAAGACCGTCGGTGCCTTCATCGGCATCCGGACGAAGATCTGAAGCTGCCGGTCCAAAACCTGTTCAGAAACTCGCTCCGGCGAGTCAGATGGTGGCGGTTTCGAGAACCGGAACGGAGCGTACGTTTGGGTACGTGAGTACCGGAAGCGCAGAAAACGCCGGCAGATGGCCGCCGGAGTAGAGTTTATGAATAGGTTTTCAGGCAGGAGGGACGCAACTCCCTCCTGCCCTGCATGCATGCTCATGATTGCTGGCCGGGAATTACTTCTTCAGCTTGTAGCTGTTGCCGCCCAGGAGGTTGATGCCAACGCCATTAAGGACGCCGTTCAGCACGCCGACGGTGTTCCCGTTCAGGATGCCGGTGCTGTTGCCGCTGAGGATGTTGTTGCCGCTGAGGATCGGCGAGCCGTTCAGCAGGTTGACGCCAAGGCCGATATTGCCGAGGCCGATCGACGGCGACACATTGATGAGGCCGCTCGACTGGCTGAAGTTGCCAGTGTTGGAGCCCCAACCGCCGGCATGTGCCGAAACAGCCGAGAAGGAAACAACAGTAGCAGTAAGTGCATAGATGATCGTCTTCATGATGTACTCTCCTTTGTTGCTTACAGTGTTTCCCTCTGCTTCCCGTCTTGTTCTCCGAGTTTGATTATTCACACGCAATCAAATCATGCAATCTTGAATTGCAGTATTTAATTAATACAACCTGTTTTCCATTTTTTAACTTTAATCTTTTACCTTAAGGAAAATGGTTACCGTCGCAGCCTGAAAGCCGCATCAGATCATCTTGGAGCGGATGATAACCCTGGAAAACTCAGGGTTTGCGCGCTTCCCAGCGATCGAGAAACGCCTCGATCGGCATCGCCTGCATGTCGGGGATGGCGTCGGCCAGATGGCCGATCGGCCAGTCCCACCAGGCTAGCGCTTCGATGCGGGCGGCAATCTCGGGCGAGAAACGGCGACGCAACAGCTTTGCCGGCACGCCGGTGACGATCTCATAGGCACCGACATCGCGCGTCACCACCGCGTTGGCGCCGACGACCGCGCCATTGCCGATGCTGACGCCCGGCATGATGACAGCGCCATGGCCGATCCAGACATCATGGCCGATGGTGACCGCCTTGCTTTGACGCCGCGCCTTGAAGTCGCCATCGACGCCGAGATAGCGGAAGTATTCGTTCGGCCGGTAGCTCACCTTATGCGTGGTGAGGCGCTCGATGGGATGTTCAAGCGCATTGATGCGGGTGTTGGCAGCGATGGAGCAGAACTTTCCGATCGTCGTGTAGATCGCCTCGGCGTGGCGCTCGAAATAGGAAAAATCGCCGACCGTCACCTCGCGCAGGATCACGCGCTCGCCGATTATCGCATAGCGGCCGAGCTTGCAGCTCTTCAACTCGGCTGTCGGGTGGATGCGCGGCTCGGCATCCTTGAAGCGAAGGGCGGGGTTCGGGTCCATGCTGGCGCTTTACGCCGCCTCGCTTTGCCCCGCAAGCCGGTCGGATAGAGCTTACTGCGGCTTGCCTTCGGACCAGACGACATTCTGGCCGTAGAGCGGGACCGTTGTCACCGCCATCTTCGCCGAACCGTCCTGCACCTGGCGGGAATGGGAGAGATAGATCAGCGTATCGTTCTTCTTGTCGTAGATGCGGTTCACCACCTGCTTCTTCCAGATCAGGCTGATGCCCTGCTTGAACACCTCTTCGCCTTCCTCGCTCATGTCGATCTTGCCGATGGTGATCGGCCCGGTCTGGCGGCAGGAGATGGAGGAATCGGACGGGTTTTCGAACCAGTTGCCCTTTTGCAGCCGGTCGACCACGCCACGGTCGAAATAGGAGATGTGGCAGGTCACGCCCCCGACTGCGGGATCCGTCACCGCCTCGACGATGATGTCGTTGCCGAGCCAGTCGACGCCGACCCTGCCGACCTCCTGCGCGGACGCTGGCGCGACCGCGCCAACGAGAAGAGCAACAGCACCGTACAAAGCCAGACGCATGAAAACCTCCTGCAAGGAAAAATTCCGTTCGCAACAATTGGGGCAGCAAAAGCCAGCTTGCAAGCCCAAGGCCGAAAGTGCCGGCCTCTGCCCCCACCGCCAGCGGCATCATGGCCTCTTTTTCGAGATCGCCACAAAGACTATGTTACCGGCAATGAGACAGCGCCTTTCGGCTCCGGTCGCAACGACCGCAAAGATCATTCTGGGCACGGCGGCTTTCGCCGCCCTGGCCGGCGTGGCCTTTGCTGCGTGGATGGAGAACGGGGCAGCGATCTTCATGGCCACGGTGGAAGCCGGGCTTGCCTGGTGTTTCTAGATCGCGCCCCGGGAAAGATCGCAGTCGAACAAAAAAACGATAGATTCAGGTTTACGGGCGGAAATTCCATATCATGATGCGTGCAATCCTCGTTGGCATACTGGTTCTCATGGCTGCCGGCATCGGCTGGCTCACCTTCGACTGGTACCAGACCCGCCACGGCGGCGAGCCCTATGGCGCGCCGTTTGCGCTTACCGACCAGAAGGGCCAGCCGATTACCGAGGCGGCGTTCCGCGGCCAGCCGACGGCGCTGTTCTTCGGCTTCACGCATTGCCCGGAGGTCTGCCCGACGACACTGTTCGAAATGGACGGCTGGCTGAAGAAGATCGGTGACGAAGGCAGGGACATCAAGGTCTACTTCATCTCCATCGATCCCGAGCGCGATACGCCCGAAATCATGAATTCCTATGTCAGCAACGTCTCCGACCGCGTCACCGGCATCACCGGCGAGCCGGACAAGGTTGCGGCAATGGCCAAGGCGTTCGGCATCTACTCGAAAAAAGTGCCGCTTGAAGGCAGCGACTACACGATGGATCACACCGCTTCCGTGCTGCTGCTCGACGGCAAGGGCGACTTCTTCGGCACCATTGCCTATGGCGAAAGCGGCGACACTGCTGTGGCCAAGCTGAAACGGCTTGCGGGCAAGGGCTGAAACGTTCAAAAGCGGGCGACGCTTCCTCTCTTCCGATCGCGAAATTCCATGACCCAGACACGCCTCCATCTGACGGCCGGGCGCGCCGAAGCCAACCGCATCTTCGTTGCTTTCGAAACCGAGTTCGAGGAGGACGGCTTCCCGATCGCCGTGCTGGAACAGGACGAGGAGCGCGACATTCAGGAAGTGTCGATCTACGCCGATGGCGATATCGATGATGCCGAGCGCCGCATGCGCCAGGTGCTCGAGGGCCTGTCGCTGCAAAAGACGATCGAGCGCGAAATCCTGCCCGATACGGACTGGGTTGCGCTGTCACTCGAAGGCTTGAAACCGGTTCGCGCCGGACGCTTTTTCGTCCACGGCGCGCATGACCGAGACAAGCAGCGGCCCGGCGAACTGTCGATTGAAATCGAGGCCGGGCTTGCCTTCGGCACCGGACATCACGGCACCACGTCGGGCTGCCTGAACGTGCTGGAGACAGTGGCGCGACGCGAGCGGCCGCGCAATGCGCTCGACCTCGGCACCGGCAGCGCGGTGCTGGCGATCGCTCTGGCGAAGTTCGCCCATATTCCGGTGCTGGCCACCGATATCGATCCGATCGCAACAAAAGTCGCGGCGGACAATGCGCGGCTGAATGGTGTCTCGTCCTATGTCGAAGCCTACACCGCACCGGGCTTTCACCACCCGATATTCGCCGCGCGCGGTCCCTTCGACCTGATCGTCGCCAATATCCTGGCGCGCCCGCTGATGAAGCTCGCGCCGCAGATGGCGCATCACCTCGTGCCGGGCGGTTCGATCGTGCTTTCAGGCATTCTGGAGCGGCAGCGCAACGCAGTTCTGGCCGCCTATATCGGCCAGAACTTTCGCCATGCGCGCACCCTCGCCCGCGAAGGCTGGGTGACGCTTCACCTCAAGCGGTGAGTTACACGAACGAGTAGGAGCTGCCGCGCTTCTTCAGGTCTTCGCGGGTAAAGCCATTAGCCTTCAGCGTATCGTCGTCAAGCGACAGAAGCGCGCCGTTGACATAGCGCGCAGCTTCGCGCTGGCGCGCTTCCATCAAGGCGTTGATTGCAGCTTTGAAAAATCCGGACATCTTATTCCCCTGGTTGAAACATCAACCTCCCGACAACCAAGGTAGGACTGGTCGCGGCTGACTTACAGACACGATTTTGCATTGCACCCATACATTTTTGCATGTGCGAACAGAATTGTGCATCGCACCATTCCGGCAAGCCCCGGATCAAACCGGACGCGTTGCAAGCATCAACCCACCCGGATAGGTTTGCGCGACGCGAAGCACCGAGCACCGGAAGGCATGAAAGTCATGTTCCAGACGTTTGAGACCGCCGGAGATCCGACCAGCGCGCCCACGCGCGTGGCGAAATTGCGCGAATGGCTCGCGAGCCACGATCTCGACGGCTTTCTGGTGCCCCGCGCCGACGAACATCAGGGCGAATATGTTGCCGCTCGCTCGGAGAGGCTGCGCTGGCTGACGGGCTTCAGCGGTTCCGCCGGAGTAGCGCTGATTCTTAAGGATCGCGCCTTCATCTTCGTCGATGGACGCTATCAGTTGCAGGTGCGCGAACAGGCCGATCTCGGCATCTTCGCCATCGAGAGCCTGATCGACAATCCACCCGCCGCATGGATCAGGGACAATCTCGGCAAGGGCGCGCGGCTGGGCTTCGACCCATGGCTGCATACGATCGGCGAGGTACAAGCGCTCAAGAAAGCCGCCGAGAAAAACGGCGCAACGCTGGTGGCGCTCGACGTCAATCCAATCGACGAGATCTGGGCGGACCAGCCCGAGCCGCCCTCCGCACCGGTCGACATTCACCCCATCGAATTCGCCGGAGAACTGGCCAAGGAAAAGCTCGCCCGTCTCGCCGAAGCGCTCGCCAAGCATGGCGCCACACACTGTGTGTTGACCGACCCGTCGTCGATTGCCTGGGCCTTCAACATTCGCGGCAATGACGTACCGCACACCCCGCTGGCGCTGGGCTTCGCCATTCTGGCGGCGGATGGCAAGCACCGCCTGTTCATAGACAAGCGCAAGCTGCCGCGGAAGGTGCAGGCTTACCTGACCCAGTTTTGCGACCTTCGCGCGCCCGACGCACTCACGGGCGACCTCGTAAAACTTGCGAAATCCGGCGCGAAAGTAGCACTGGACCCTGCCCTTGCCGCCGAAAAGCTGCGGGCGATCATCGAGGAGAATGGCGGCACGGTCGTCTCCGAGGCCGACCCCGCCCGCCTGCCCCGCGCCACCAAAAACCAGGCCGAACTGCAGGGCGCGCGCGCAGCGCACCGCCGCGACGGGGCCGCTGTGGCAAAACTGCTCTGCTGGCTCGATGCGCAAAAGCCCGGCACGATGGATGAGATCAAACTGGTCACCCAGCTTGAGGAGACAAGGCGCGCCGTCGGCGAGGAAACGCAGATGCCGCTGCGCGATGTGTCCTTCGACACGATCTCAGGGGCCGGTCCGAACGGCGCGATCATGCATTACCGCGTTTCGAAAGCGACCAACCGCAAGCTGGGCGACGGCGAACTATTCCTGCTCGATTCAGGTGCGCAATATCAGGACGGCACCACCGACATCACCCGCACCGTGGCCATCGGCCAACCGACCGACGAGATGCGCGAACGCTTCACCCTCGTCCTGAAGGGTATGATCGGCATTTCGACATTGCGCTTTCCGGTTGGTACACGCGGCTCAGAGATCGATGCGGTCGCCAGAATGGCGCTATGGAAGCGCGGCCTGGATTTCGCGCACGGCACCGGCCACGGCGTCGGCTCTTACCTGGCCGTCCATGAAGGGCCGCAACGCATTTCGCGAACCGGCACTGAAAAGTTCCTCGAAGGCATGATCCTGTCCAACGAGCCCGGCTACTACAAGGAAGGCCACTACGGCATCCGGATCGAGAATCTTATTCTCGTGACCGCCGCCAAACCGGTCGAAGGTGGTGACCTGCCTGTACACGAATTCGAGACGCTGACGCTTGCGCCGATCGACCGCCGGCTGGTCAGGTCCGACCTTCTGACGCACGAGGAGCTTGTCTGGCTGAACGCCTATCACGCCCGCGTGCTGGCCGAGATCGGGCCGATGGTGGATGGCGAAACGCTGAAATGGCTGGAACAGGCGACCGCGTCGATTTCATAGGCGCGATCATCAAAAACAAATAGCGCTTCAGCCCATGAAATGGCGCAGCGCGATCAGAACCACAGCGCCCGCCAGGAACATCGGCATCAGCCCGCTTCGCAGCGAAACGATGCCTGCGACCAGAAGTGCTGCCAGTTCCGTCGGCCCTGCCGAAATGGCGGCAGGCGCCACCAGCGTCGTCAACACGGCAGCGGGCACGGCATCCAGCCCGGCCTCGATGCGCGGATGGACGCGTTCGAAGCGCGACAGGACGAGGTGGCCGCCGATACGCGTGAGATAGGTCATCGCAGCACCGGCAAGGATGATCCAGACTGTCGTGCTCACAGGACTTCACTCCGCTCGGAGGTTTCGGACTGATCGGATTTCTTGATCGGCATCACTGCTGCAAGCAGGATGCCGGCAACCGCGCCGATAGACACATGCCAGGGCGACCCGACCGTCTTGTAGGCAATGATCGAAACGATCGCGCTGGTAATGACGATCGGCAGCCACAAGGGCCGCTTGCGAAAGCCCATGACGAGGCCGAGGAAATAGATCGGCAGCAGGAAATCGAGCCCGAAGGCGTGCGTGTCGGGTATCAGCTTGCCGAACTGCGCGCCGAGCGCTGCTTCCGCAACCCAGCAAACATAGACCGGCAATGCCATACCCATATACCAGGCGAAGGAAACGTCTTCGCCACGTTCGCCCTTCGCTTCCGCGCCGGCATATTGCGGATCGGTGAGAAAGAAAAAGCCGATCGCCTTCTGGGCGAGTGGCCAATGGCGAATACGCCGCCCGAGTGCTGCCGAATAAAGCACATGACGGAAGTTCACCGCAAAGATCGAAAACACGATGAGAGCGGGCGACAGATTCTGGCCGAACAGTTCGATGCCGACCATCTGGCTCGCGCCGGCATAGACGGTCGCACTCATCAAGACAGCTTCGAAGACGCTGAAACCCTGCTCGGCCGCAAGCGCCCCGAAAAGAAGGCCGAACGGCCCGGAAGCCACCACAATGGGAACGCCCATTTGAAAACCGCGCCAAAACCCGCTCGCACGAGCGCCCTCGGAAATGGCTTCGCTGGACATGGCTACTCCCTAAAGCATCGGACCGAAAAGTGGGTACCGGTTTTCGGAATATTCGGATGCTCATTCAAAGTGTCAGATCGACCTTTGTGCATCCGAATGGACGCACGGCGATCTAGGAAAGAAAGTCTATTTAGGTCGGCAGGACTCGCAAGTCATATGAATTCGCTTGAGCCAGCGATCAGGGAAAATGATGCTCCTGCCGGCTGGGATCAATCGACTCGGCGGGGCTTAAGGCCGCTGCCCTACCCTTTCGAACCATGCATCCTCGTCGATAACCTCAATGCCGAATTCGGTCGCCTGCTTCAGTTTTGACCCCGCGCCCGGCCCGGCAACGACCAGATCGGTCTTCTTCGAAACGGAGCCCGAGACCTTCGCGCCGAGCCTCTCGGCCATCGCCTTGGCCTCGTCGCGCGACATCTTTTCGAGCGAGCCGGTGAAGACGACCGTCTTGCCGGCGACGGGACTGGAACTCGCCACCGGCGCTTCCATGGCTTGCGGCGTCACCTCCTTCAGGAGCTTGTCGATCACCTCGACATTGCGCGGCTCCTTGAAGAATTCGACGAGCGCGCGCGCCACGACCTCGCCGATACCCTCGATGTTATTGAGGTCTTCCCAGGCATCCCCCGAGAGTGCAGCGGCCTGCTTCATCGCCGCCTCGAAGGCTTCGTAGGTGCCATAGGCGCGGGCAAGCAGCTTCGCGTTAGTTTCGCCGATGTGGCGGATGCCGAGCGCATAGATGAAGCGGTTGAGAGCAATGCTTCGGCGCTCGTCGATGGCGTCGAACAGCTTTTTGACGCTCACCTTGCCGAAACCATCGATGTTCTCGAGCTTGGTGAGCTGCGACGTTTCCTGCCGCTGCTTCAGCGTGAAAATGTCGGGCGCAGTGCGCACCTTCAGCGCCTCGTCCTCGCTTTCGAAAAAGAAGTCGATCTGCTTCGCGCCAAGCCCCTCGATATCGTAGGCCGCGCGCGAGACGAAATGCTTCAGATGCTCGACCGCCTGCGCGCGGCAGACGAAACCGCCGGTGCAGCGGGTGACGGAGTCCAGCTTGCCGGTTTTCTCGTTCTTCTCGCGCACCGCATGGCTGCCGCAGATCGGGCATTTCTTCGGGAATTCATAGGGCACGGCATCCGCCGGGCGCTTCTCCATGATGACGTCGAGCACCTGCGGAATGACGTCGCCGGCCCGCTGGACGATCACCGTGTCGCCGATGCGGATATCGTGCTCCTCCTCGCGGATGCGCTCGCCCGAATTGCCGATACCCCTGATGTAGTCCTCGTTGTGCAGCGTCGCATTGGTAACGACGACGCCGCCGACCGTGACCGGCGTCAGCCGCGCCACCGGCGTCAACGCGCCGGTGCGACCGACCTGGATGTCGATCTTCTCGACATGGGTGAACGCCTGTTCGGCCGGGAATTTATGCGCCGTCGCCCAGCGTGGCGAACGCGAGCGAAAGCCGAGACGCTCCTGCAGGTCCAGCCTGTCGACCTTGTAGACGACGCCGTCGATCTCATAGTCGAGATCCGGGCGCAGGAGCCCGATCTCGTTATAGTGGGCAATGATGTCCTCGACCGAGGTAAGCCGCTTCATCAACGGATTGACCGGGAAACCCCATTCCCTGAACTTTCCCACCATGCCCATCTGGGTGTCGGCGGGCATCTCGGACATCTCCCCCCAGGCATAGGCGAAGAATTTCAGGTTGCGGCTCGCCGTCACCTTGGCGTCGAGCTGGCGCAGCGATCCCGCTGCCGTGTTGCGCGGGTTCACATAGGTCTGCTTGCCTTCCGCTTCCATCTGCGCGTTGAGCGCGAGAAAATCGCTCTTGCGCATATAGACCTCGCCGCGCACCTCGACGACATCGGGGGCATCGGCCGGAAGCCGGTTCGGGATTTCCTTGATGGTCTTGATATTCTCGGTGACGTTTTCGCCGGTCGTCCCGTCGCCACGGGTCGCGGCATTCACCAACCGGCCCCGTTCATAGCGGATCGACATGGAAAGGCCGTCGATTTTCGGTTCGGCGGTGAAGGCGATCGACCCGTCCGGCAACTGGCCGAGGAAACGGTAGACGGAGCCGACGAAATCACGCACGTCTTCGTCGGAAAAGGCGTTGTCGAGAGACAGCATCGGCCGCGAATGGGTAATCGACGCAAAGGTCGGAAGCGGTGCCGCACCCACGCGAATCGAGGGACTGTCGGCGCGGATGAACTGGGGAAACAGCTTCTCGATCGCGTCGTTGCGCCGCTTCAGAGCATCATAGGCGGCATCGGAGATTTCCGGCTCGTCGTGACCGTGATAGCGCTCGTCATGATAGGCGACCTCCGCCGCAAGCCGGGCAAGTTCGGCTTCGGCTTCGGCTTCGGTCAAATCCTCGACGGGCTTGGCGGTCACTGACATGGCTTGAGAATCCGGCTGCTATTGCGGCGGCTACACTAGCCGAAGAGACAAAGGGACGGCAGTCTTTTTAGCAAAAGATCGTGCCGAAACAGCAACCTGCTGACATCGCCGGAATCAGTTCGTTAAGGGACTCAGGATGCAGCGGCAGTATTTTCCCGCAGCAGGCGCTCGGCCGCGGCCCGCGCTTCGTCGGTGATTGTTGCGCCGGCCAGCATGCGGGCGATCTCTTCCTGCCGCGAGCCGCGATCCATCTCGGCGATGCTGGTCGAGACCTGCTCTTTGCCGCCGGACTTGGCGATAAGGAAATGCGTGCCGGCGCGCGCGGCAACCTGCGGCGCATGGGTGACCGACAGAACCTGGACCCGATTGGCCAGCCGCGACAGGCGTTGCCCGATCGCATCGGCCACGGCACCGCCCACGCCCGTGTCGATTTCGTCGAACACCAGCGTCGGTGCAGAGCCGCGATCGGCAAGCGCCACCTTCAGCGCCAGCAGGAAGCGGGAAAGCTCGCCGCCCGACGCTATCTTCATCATCGGGCCGGGCTTGGTGCCGGGGTTGGTGCGCACCCAGAACTCGATCAGGTCGATGCCCTCCTCCAGCCGATTGCCGGCCTCCGTGCTCATCTCGACGATGAACTCGGCACGCTCCAGCTTCAGCGCCGGCAATTCGGCCATCACCGCGTTGCGCAATCCGACAGCTGCACCTTTGCGCAGTTCCGAAAGATTTGCCGCCACAGCGTCGTAGGCGTCGCGCGCGGCGACAGCCTGCTTTTGGAGGAGATGCAGGCGCTCTTCGCCAGCGTCGAGATCGGCGAGATCGGCCACCATTGTATCGCGCAGCCGCGCCAGATCGTCGACCGGCACATTGTGCTTGCGCGACGCGGCGCGCAGCGCAAACAGTCGCTCTTCCGCCTTCTCCAGACGCTTCGGATCATATTCCGTGGCGCGCAACGCGGTATCGACGCCCGACTGCGCAGCGTCCAGCGACAGCATGGCTTCGTCCAGAGATTTCACGACATCATCGAGCAGGCCGGGGACTTCCGATGCCTTGCGCTGCAAGCGCCTGAGCAAACTTGCCAATTGCGGCAACGGCGAGTTCTGGCCGGAAAGCACATCCTGCGCGTCCTGGATCTCTCCGGCGATCTTTTCAGCCCGCATCATCGTCGTGCGGATTTCCGCCAGCTCCGTTTCCTCGCCCGGCTGAGGGTCGAGCTGGGAAAGTTCGGCAACGGCGGCACGTAAATAATCGGCCTCGCGCGCGGCAGCCTCGACGCGCGCGCGATGCCGCGCCAGTTCCTGTTCGCAGTCACGCCAGCGCCGCCACGCCTCGCCGCAGGCACGCGCCTCGCCGATATGCCCGCCGAAGGAATCCAGCAATTCGCGGTGGGCGCTTGCGTCGACCAACGCGCGTTCGTCATGCTGGCCGTGGATCTCGACCAGCGCGCGGCCGATATCGCGCATCAGGGTGACGCTGGACGGCTGGTCGTTGACGAAGACGCGCGTGCGCCCGTCTGCGGTCTGGACGCGGCGCAGGATGATGTCGCCGTCGTCATCAAGCGCATTGTCGATCAGAATCTGGCGTGCGGGATGATTGCGCGGCACGTCGAACACAGCCGACACCTGCCCCTGCGCCGCACCGTGGCGGACGAGCGATGCGTCGCCGCGGGCACCCAGTGCCAGCGACAGCGCGTCGAGAAGAATGGATTTGCCTGCACCCGTCTCGCCGGTGAGAACGGAGAGCCCCGGCGAGAAATCAATGTCCAGCCGCTCGATCAGGACGATATCGCGGATAGACAGTCTGGAAAGCATCTACGCCCGCTATCAGGCGCCGGTGATAAGTTTTCCGGCCTTGGATATCCACGAGCCGGCGTTCTCACGTGGCTCCAGACCATTGGTCTGCAGCAGCTTGTAGGAATCGCGATACCACGGGCTGTCCGGATAGTTCTGGCCGAGCACGGCGGCTGCCGTCTGCGCTTCCGAGGTCAGGCCCATCGCGTAATAGGCTTCGGTCAGACGCGCGAGCGCTTCTTCGGCCTGGCGGGTATTGGAGTAATTCTCGACCACGTAGCGGAAGCGCTTCACAGCGGCGATATATTCGCGGCGCTCGAGATAATAGCGGCCGACCTGCATTTCCTTGCCGGCGAGTTGGTCGCGCGCAAAGCGCACCTTTTCCTTGGCGTCGTCGACATATTCCGAATCAGGCCAGCGGGTAACCACTTCCTGCATCGCCTCGATGGCGCGGCGCGATTCCTTCTGGTCCTGCGTCACGTCCTTGATCTGGCGGAAATAGCACAGGCCGATGATATACTGGGCATAGGCCGCGTCGGGCGTCGACGGATAGAGCGCGAGGTAGCGCTTCGCCGAGGTGATCGAGTCGTCGTAGTTGCCCTGGCGGTAATTGGCGAAGGCGCCCATCACCATCGATTTACGGGCATATTCCGAATAGGGATGTTGGCGGTCGACCGCATCGAACTTGCGGCTTGCTTCTTTCAGGCGGCCGGAATTCAGATTGGCCAGGCCCTGATTGTAGAGAACATCGGCTGGTTCGGTCTGCTCGACATAGGTCGACAGATCGAGGTCCTTTTCGGAAGACATGCAGGCCGAAAGGAGAAGCGGCGCGGAAAGCACCGAAAGCGCCAGGAAGGCAGCGCGCGCCGGCTGATTCGACTGTGCAGCTCGCTGGAAAAACATGATCGGATTCGGCCCTCTCGCCATGATTATACTCATCGCCCCGCAGTCATAGACCACAACTGCCCTTGAACGGCAACGCTATCGTCCGGCAATGGTGCATTTTTGTGGCAGGCTCAGGCTTTCGCCATAATCAGCCTGTGGACGATGCGTTATCGTCACACAAGCCCTGCTTTTCAAGGCCCCAGGTCAGCCCCCGGGCGTGCCTCAAAGCACCCAGGGTGCGTAGACCGGCGCGTTGACGGCGATCATTTCGGCCGACCGCCCACGTTCGCGGCGAGTCGTCTCGACGATCTCGAAGGCCGAACGATCCGACAGCAGGCGGCGAAGGGCAGCGGCATTCATCCGGTGACCACCGCGATAGGAGCGGAAGCAGCCGATGAAGCGTGCGCCGGCAAGCGACAGGTCGCCCATCGCGTCCAGCGTCTTGTGTCGTACGAATTCGTTGGGATAGCGCAGGCCTTCGATGTTGATGATGCGGCTGTCGTCGCCGATCACCACGGAATTTTCCAGCGAAGAGCCGAGCGCATAGCCGGCAGCCCACAGGCGCTCGACATCCTTCATGAAACCGAAGGTGCGCGCGCGTGCGATCTCGGTGCGGAACATGTCCGGATTGACGTCTGCGGCGAAGGACTGGCGGCCGATGGCCGGGTTTTCGAAATCGATCTCGACCTCGAAGCGCGTTCCGGCATAGGGGCGGAATTCGGCCCAGGAGGCCCCCGCCTCGATGCGAACAGGCTTCAGGATGCGAACGTAGCGGCGCTTGGCAGAAAGCGTCTCGATGCCGGCCTGATCGATGGCTTCGACGAAACGGATGGCGCTGCCGTCGAGGATCGGCACTTCATTGCCGTCGATCTCGATGATGAGATTGTCGATGCCCAGACCGAACAGCGCGCCCATGACGTGCTCGACGGTGGCGACATGATAGCCGGCAGGATCGCCGAGCATGGTGCAGAGATCGGTGCTGCCGACTTCGGAAACGAGCGCGCGCAGGTCGCGCGTGGCTTCGCCCTCACCGACATGGTGGAACACTATACCGGTGTCCGCATCGGCAGGCAGGAAGTGCAGAGTGACTGGTTTACCGCTGTGGACGCCAACCCCGGAAAGCGTCGCGCGCGATTTCAATGTCGTCTGATAGTCGTGCAAGTGAATCCCCATGTGCCCGTTTAGCGCGTGTCTGTCACGCCAGTCCAGAGGGGCGTTGCTCTCGTGTCTGTCGGCATACGGGAACAGTTCCCCGCAGATTCGCGCACACCGATTCCAATCAAGCGGAAGATAGTGACGCGCAGGGAAGACTCCAAATCACGGTTTTTTACCCCGTGTTACGGCGAATTAAGAGACGCTTAACACACCAAGCATTTGTTTTCATTCAATTTAAAAAGTTAACGGGCAGGCGCTCACGCGCCTGCCCGTTAATATCTGTTACATTCCGTTAACGGTTCAGTTGGCTTGCCGGCGCAGGAATGCCGGAATCTCCAACTGATCGTCTTCCTGCACGGCCCGCTGCTGCGGAGCGAGACGGCCATGTTCATCGAGCTGGCCGCGGCGCGGCGCGTAGAGCGACGGGTCCTGGCTGGCCGCGCGGCGCAACTCCGGAGCCTGCTGGCGCAGCTTCGGTTCGCGCGGCTGTGCCGGTTGCAGGCGTGCAGGCTCTTCCTCGCGGCGGGTCAGGCCGTTGGTCAGGCGCTTCAGCAAGCTCATCGGACCGCTTTCGTGATGCTGCTCGGGAGCGCGGGCCTTGGCTTCCACTTCGGCTTTCACCAGCGGCGGAAAGTCTTCGACACGCGGCATCCGCGGCTGAGCGGCGGCCACCGGCTGCTGAGGCAGTTCACGCAGCTGCACAGGAGCTGCCATCGGCTGCTGCTGGACCGGCTGCGGCTGGGGAGCGGCAGGCGGCGGAGCCTGGAACAGCTTGCTCTGCGGGCGGAAATCGTCCTGAACGGCGACCGGGCGGGGTGCTGCCATTGCGGCTGCATTCGCTTCGGCCATGCGGATCGCATCGGCCACCGGATCGGCAGCACGCGGCGCTTCCTGGACGATCTGCTGCACAGGTGCGGCGGGACGCTGCTCGACAATTGCCGCCGGACGCGGAGCCGGCTTCATGGGCGGGCGGATGGCGATCGGGGCGGCTGCGATTTCGGCAGCCGTCTTGTCGATGCCGGTCGCCACGACCGAGACGCGGATGACGCCTTCGAGTTCCTCGTCGAAGGTAGCACCCAGGATGATGTTGGCATCCTGGTCAACCTCCTCGCGGATACGGGTCGCCGCTTCGTCGACTTCGAACAGGGTGAGGTCGCGACCGCCGGTGATGGAGATCAGCAGGCCTTTCGCCCCCTTCATCGAGGTTTCGTCGAGCAGCGGGTTGGCAATTGCAGCCTCGGCGGCGGCCATCGCACGGCCCTCGCCCGAAGCTTCGCCGGTGCCCATCATCGCCTTGCCCATCTCGCGCATCACCGAACGGACGTCGGCAAAGTCGAGATTGATAAGACCTTCCTTGACCATCAGGTCGGTGATGCAGGCAACACCCGAATAAAGCACCTGGTCGGCCATGGCGAAGGCATCGGCAAAGGTCGTCTTGTCATTGGCGAGCCGGAACAGGTTCTGGTTCGGAATGACGATCAGGGTATCGACGCATTTCTGCAGTTCCTCGATGCCCATGTCCGCTGTCTTCATGCGGCGCTGGCCTTCGAAGTGGAACGGCTTGGTGACGACGCCGACGGTGAGGATGCCCTTTTCGCGCGCTGCGCGGGCAACGACAGGAGCAGCACCCGTACCAGTGCCACCGCCCATGCCGGCGGTGACGAAGCACATATGGGTGTTCGTCAGATGATCGATGATCTCGTCGATGCACTCTTCGGCGGCGGCGCGACCGACCTCAGGCTGGGAACCCGCGCCGAGACCCTCGGTGACATGGGCGCCAAGCTGGATCAGGCGATCGGCCTTCGACATCGTAAGCGCCTGGGCATCGGTGTTGGCCACGACGAATTCGACGCCGCGAAGACCCGCGGTGATCATGTTGTTGACTGCGTTGCCGCCGCCACCGCCGACACCGAAAACGGTGATGCGCGGCTTCAGCTCGGTTATGTCCGGCTTTTGCAGATTGATCGTCATTGTCCTTGTCCTTTTCGCCTTTCCCGCCGCTTCGCCGCCGCGGCCGTTATGGGGCAATCCCCGTCAAACTCTAGAAACTGTCTCTCAACCACTGACTCATGCGATGCAGTTTTCCGCCCGTCCCGGTCATGCGTAGTCCAGAAATCCCACTCGTCTTATTGATCTCGAAGCCCGCCACCTGCGGGTAGATCAGAAGGCCCACCGCCGTTGCGAACGCCGGTCCTTTTGCCGCCTCCGGCAACCCGGCCACGCCGAGCGGCCGGCCGATTCGTACGTTGCGGCCCAGAATGCGGCGCGCAGCTTCCGGCAGGCCCGCAAGCTGGCTTGCGCCGCCCGTCAGCACGACTCGCTTGCCGGCGGCATTGCCGTAACCTGATTTGTTCAGACGGTCGCGCAGTATTTCCAGCGTCTCTTCGATGCGGGCGCGGATGATGCGCGTCATCACCGAACGCGGCACCTGAAGCGGCACTTCGGTGTCGTCGGCGCCGATCGGCTGAACGGTGACCAGATCGCGGTCGTCAGCGCTACCGGGCAGCGCCGAACCATGCATCACCTTCAGCCGCTCGGCATCGTCAAGCCGCGTCGAAAGGCCCTTCGCCATATCCATGGTGACATGGCTGCCACCGACCGGAATGGCGTCGGCGTAGACGAACTTGCCGTCGGCGAAGAGCGAAATGGTGGTCGTGCCGCCGCCCATGTCGATGCAGGCCGCACCCATTTCGAGCTCGTCATCGACCAGCGCTGCGAGCCCGCTCGCATAGGGCGTGGCGACCATGCGCTCGACCGAAAGGTGCGAGCGGTTGATGCAAAGCTCCAGATTGCGCAAGGGCGCGGAATCGCCAGTCAACACATGCATGTCGACGCCGAGCGTGTCGCCGACCATGCCGCGCGGATCGCGTACGCCGCGTTCGGCATCGAGCGAAAACGCGACCGGCAGCGAATGAACGACTTCGCGTTCGGCCTTCAGCGCCTGCTTGGCGCCGGCTGCGAGAACGCGCTTGATGTCGCCGGCCGAAGCCTCGTGACCGCCGAGATTGATCGTCGCCGAAAAGGTTTCGCTCTTCAGACGGCCGGCGGTGAGGTTGACGATGAGCGAGTCGACCGTCAGCCCGGCCATGCGCTCGGCAGCGTCGACCGCCAGCCGCACAGCATGCTCGGCACGATCCAGATCGACGACCACGCCGGACTTCACGCCCTGCGACTTCTGATGGCCGATGCCGATGACCTTGGCCTGGTGCGTGCGGCCGCGCAGCAACTGGCTCTCAGGCGCCGGCTTGAGCTTGGCGACCACGCAGCAAACCTTGCTGGAGCCGACATCGAGCACGGTGACGATGCCGGAGCGGTGGGCAGAGCCGTCTTTTGGACCGCCGAGCAAGCTCATATTCTTTTCTCCAGCTTGCTCTTGGGTGATTTCAGAAGCTCTTTGAGCGCAGCTTCGCGCCGCTCGACCGCCTCGGGCGTGAGCTGCACGACCAGCCGGTCGGAGAGGCGCATGTCGACGCCGGCTATGTCGCGGGACAGCAGGCCGGTGTCGCGATCCATCTTGACGAGATCGGCGAGTGCGGTGTCTTCGCCATATTCCGGCAGCTTGACCGTGATGCCGTTTTCAAGCCGCAGATCCCAGCGGCGTTCGGAAACCCGGACATACCCCTTCACCCGCGAAGCCAGTTCGGGGAACTGCTTGATCTTGGCGATGAAGCCGGAAGCGCGCTCGGCCGCGCCATAGCCGACGACCAGCGGCAACGCGACATGGCGGCCGCCCGAGAACGGCGCGATCACATTGCCGTTCTCCTCGACGATCGAAAGCTGGCTGCCATGCTGCCAGATGGCAAAGGCCCTGCGCTCCTCGATCTTCACTTCGAGCGTGTTGGGATAGATCTTGCGAACGGAAGCAACCTCGACCCAGGGCAGCTTGGCGATGCGTTCGCGTGCCTGGTCGGCATCGAAACCGATCAGCGACGTCCAGCCGTCAAGCTCCAGCTTGTCGAGGACGTCGATCTCCGAAGTCTCGCGGTGGCCGACAACCTTGATCTGATCGACGGCAAAGCCGCTGCGGGCGGTGATGCCCTGCACGAGAGCCGGCATATGGCCGCCGACATAGGCGCCGTAGAGACCGCTCGCGGAGAGAAAGATCGCCGAGGCGATGGTCGCGGAAAACGGCGGCGGCGTGAAGTCGCCTTTGCCCAGCCGTGCAAGCATCCGCACTGGACGGCGCAGCAAGCGCGGCAGCACGAAGCCGTCGACGGAAAAGGACATGCCAAACAGGCCCGGCCTTGCCGAACCCATCCTTCTCACCTGCCCCGACCTCAACGCGAACACGAAGCGTCCTCCACCATCCAACTCAACAACTCGCCGAACGAATGCCCGGCCTGGGCAGCAATTTCCGGCACCAGCGACGTCGGCGTCATACCCGGCTGGGTATTCACTTCGAGCCAGATAAGCTCGCCATTTTCGGAATGGCGATCGTCATAGCGGAAGTCTGACCGGGAGACGCCCCGGCACCCGATTGCTTGGTGAGCCTTGAGTGCCAGTGTCTGTATTTTTTGGTAAATATTTAGTGAAATTTTAGCAGGCACCTCGTGTTTTGACCCGCCAGCAACGTATTTTGAATCATAATCGTAGAAGGAATGGCCCGTCGGGATGATCTCGCAGACCCCAAGAGCCACATCACCCATCACAGCGCAGGTCAGCTCGCGCCCATGCACATAGCGCTCGACCATGACCGTGCCGCCGAATTTCCACTCCGGAGAGCTGATGATCTGCGGCGGATGCGACTGATCCTCCTTCACGATCACGACGCCGAAGCTCGATCCTTCGCTGACCGGCTTGACCACATAGGGCGGCTTCATCGGGTGCTTGTTGCCGATCGAAAATCGATCGATCGTCTTCGATTCCGCGACAGGAATGCCGGCAGCCTTAGCCACCAGCTTGGCCTGTTCCTTGTTCATGGCAAGCGCGGAAGCAAGCACGCCGGAATGCGTGTAGGGAATGGCGAGATATTCCAGAATGCCCTGGATCGTGCCGTCTTCACCGAACGGGCCATGCAGCGCATTGAAGACGACATCCGGCTTGAGCTCGGCAAGGACGGAGCCGACATCGCGACCTACATCGACCCGCGTGACGCGATAGCCGACAGCCTCAAGTTCATCCGCACATGAATTTCCGGAAGACAAGGAAACGGGCCGTTCGGACGAGAACCCTCCCAACAATACGGCCACGTGTTTAGGCGTCATAGTTTCTGCAATCCCCTCACCGAACCCGACTTCGGCTTAAGCCTTTTCCGAATTGAATCCGCCCACTCCGGCAGGTTACCCCCCAGACGGAAACGCGCCGAACGCGCGGGAACGACTCAAATCAGGAAACGCTTTTGTCCAAAGAATCAGAGAGTTGACTCTGTGGCAAGCCCCAAGGATTCGAGTTGATTCAATTTATGTAAATTTAGGTCGATTGTGATCACGCTGCACGTTTTTGGAGCAGGCAAATCACGCCTTGCTAAAGTAGCTGCCCCAGGAATTCCTGCACCTCGTGATCGGGCTTGAAATTGCCGATGCGCTTGATCTCCCAGTGCAGGCGAATGCCGGAGTTCTCAAGCACGCGCGCCCGAACCGTCTCGCCGAGATATTCGAGATCGTAACCGGTGGCATGGCCGGTGTTGATCATGAAGTTGCAATGCATCGGCGACATCTGCGCACCGCCGATCATCAAGCCACGGCAGCCGGCCTTGTCGATCTCCTTCCAGGCCGATGTGCCTTCCGGATTCTTGAAGGTCGATCCACCGGTCTTCTCGCGGATCGGCTGGACGGTCTCGCGATGATGCTGGACGGCATCCATCGCAGCGCGGATAGTTTCGCGATCCTCCTTGTAGCCCTCGAAAAGCGCCGAGGTGAAAATCAGGCCCGCGGCTGCCGAGGAGTGCCGGTAGGCGTAGCCCATCTCCTCGTTCGACAGCGTGTGAAGATTGCCTTGCCGGTCGAGCGCGCGAACCTCGACGACACGCTCACGTGTCTCGACGCCGTTGGCGCCGGCATTCATGCGCAACGCCCCACCGATCGCCCCGGGGATGCCGTGGTAGAAATGGAAGCCGCCAATGCCGGCCTCCAGCGCCACGGCCGCCACGCGCTTGTCAGGCGTGGACGCGCCCGCTTTTATGCGTGTTTCAGAAATGACCTCGGCCTCGCCGAACCCCTTTGCCGAAAGCCGCACGACAAAACCCGTTATGCCGCCTTCTCGCACAAGAAGGTTCGAGCCGATGCCGACGATCGTCAGCGGGATATCTTCAGGCACCGCCTTCAGGAAAGCCGCGAGATCGTCTTCGTCGGCGGGCTGGAACAGGGCGTCCGCAGGTCCACCGGCGCGGAACCAGGTGATCTTGTCCATTTCAGCGTCAGGCGTGATGCGGCCGCGCAAACCGGCAAGCCGGTCGCCAAGCCTGGCAAGAAGCGCTGCGCCTTTCGTCATGCCGTATCCCCGCCGAGTTCCTTCGGCAACGCATAAGCCCATTGCGTGATATTGCCGGCACCCAGAAAGATGACAAAATCACCCGGCTTTGCAAGTTCGCGCACGATGGGAGCGATGGCTGCAGGACCTTCGATGTGGCGTGCGTCGCGGTGGCCGCCGGCGCGAATGCGCGAAACCAGCGTTTCCGAATTGGCGCCTTCGATGGGGTCTTCGCCCGCAGCATAGACCGGGGCGACCATCACCGTGTCGGCATCGTTAAAGCAGGCGGAGAAATCGTCGAACAGGTCGTGCAGGCGTGTAAAGCGATGCGGCTGAGCGATCGCAATCACTCGGCCGCTCGTTGCGTCCCGCGCTGCCCTCAGCACTGCCTTGATCTCGACCGGATGGTGGCCGTAATCGTCGAATATCTGCACGCCGTTCCAGCTTCCCGTCGGCGTGAAGCGGCGCTTGACGCCGCCGAAGGACGACAGGCCCTTCTTGATGTCTTCAGGCGTCAGGCCGAGCTCGTGGGCAACGGCGATGGCTGCGGTGGCATTGGAAACATTGTGCCGGCCTGGCATCGGCAGGCGCAGGTCGGAGATGATTGTTTGTTCGGCGGTCTTGCGGTCGCGGATGACCACGTCGAACAGGGAGGCCGCACCGTCCATGCGATGGCGCGTGAAGCGGACATCGGCCTGCGTGTTCTCGCCATAGGTGATGACACGGCGATCCTCGATGCGCGACACCAGCGCCTGTACCTCGGGATGGTCGGTGCACATCACCCCGAAGCCATAGAACGGGACGTTCTCAACGAACTGCCGGAACGCCTCGCGCACCTTGTCGAAGGAGCCGTAGTGGTCGAGATGCTCCGGATCGATATTGGTGACCACGGCAATGTCGGCCGGCAGCTTCAGGAAGGTGCCGTCGCTTTCGTCGGCCTCCACCACCATCCATTCGCCCTCGCCCATGCGGGCATTGGTGCCATAGGCGTTGATGATGCCGCCATTGATGACCGTCGGATCGAGCCCGCCTGCGTCGAGCAGCGTGGCGACCATCGAGGTCGTCGTCGTCTTGCCGTGCGTGCCGCCGATGGCGACCGATTGCCGGAAGCGCATCAGTTCGGCCAGCATCTCGGCGCGGCGAACGATCGGCAGCAGCTTTTCGCGCGCCGCGACCAGTTCCGGATTGGTTTTCTTGATCGCCGTCGAAACGACGACCACTTCGGCATCGCCAAGGTTTTCTGCCTTGTGGCCGACAAAACACTCGATGCCCTTGTCGCGCAGCCGTTGTACGTTGGCGCTCTCGGACTGGTCCGAGCCCTGCACCTTGTAGCCGAGATTGTGCAGCACCTCGGCAATACCGCTCATGCCGATGCCGCCAATGCCGATGAAATGCACAAGGCCGATCGTCTGCCGCATCTTCATGGCCGCATCCCTTCTTTTATGTCTTCAATCGGTTTCCTCGCCGCAATAGCCTCTGTGAGGTCGGCAAGCAACCGCACCGCGTCGGGTTTGCCGGCTGACTTCGCAGCCGTGGCCATCGCCACCAGGCGGTCAGGCTCCGTCATCAGCCCGGCGATCAGACCGGAGAGGACTTCGGTCGTCAGCGTCGCCTGCTGGTGCACCTCCGCCCCGCCCAAGGCAGAGAGCGTCGCGGCATTCGCAGCCTGATCGTGGTCGAGCGCATAGGGAAACGGCACCAGCAAGGACGGGCGGCCGATGACAGCGATCTCGGAAACCGTCGAAGCGCCGGAACGGGCAATCACCAGATGCGACGACGCCATTCGCGCCGCCATGTCGGTGAAGAACGGCAGCACATTCGCTTCGATGCCGAGCTCGGCATAAGCAGCGGTAACGCGAGCGACATCCTCGGCACGGGCCTGTTGCGTGATGACCAGCCGCTTGCGCAAAGCCTCGGGAAGAGCCGCGATCGCCGGTGGAACCGCATCGGAAAAGAACAGCGCGCCCTGGCTGCCGCCGAAAACCAGCAGGCGGAAAGGCTCGCCCTCAAGCGGAGTCGCATAAGCGGTGCGCGCAGCTTCCAGCACGGCCGGGCGGACGGGATTGCCGGTAATGACGGTCTTGTCGCCGAAACTGCTGGCAGCCTCATCCAGGAAGCCGCCGGCTATTGCCGTCGCATTTGCCGCCAGCGCGCGATTGGCGCGCCCCATCACCGCGTTCTGCTCGTGGATTATCGTCCTCACGCGACGGCGCGTCGCGGCATAGACCGGCGGCAAGGTCGGATAGCCGCCGAAGCCTATAACCACTTCCGGTTTCAGCCTTCGGATCAGTGCCGATGATTGCCTGAAGCCACGCCAGATCGTCCAGAAAGACGCCAGCACCTTGAACGGGTTGCGCGAACCGATCGTTGCCGACGCAATGGGATGAACAGCCTTGGCCGGAAAATTGCCGGCATAGCGTCCCGCGCGGTCGTCGGTGGCAAGATGCACATCCCAGCCCCGCGCCTTCAGTTCATGCGACAAGGCCTCAGCCGGAAAGAGATGGCCGCCGGTACCACCGGCGGCAAGAAGTATTGTCCCCCTCGCCATGTCATTCCGCCGGCATGGCGTGCTGGGAAAGCCCGGAGAAGCCGACCTGCTTGCGCTTTTCCGGTCGTTTTCGCGTCAGGGCCAGCACCATGCCCATGGAGATGGCAATCGCGATCAGCGAGGAACCGCCATAGGAGATGAAGGGCAAGGTCATGCCCTTGGCCGGCATGAGCTGCAGGTTGACGCCCATATTGATGACCGACTGGAAACCGAATACCACGACCAGGCCGGCAACGGCATAGCGGGTGAAATCGTCCTGCTCCTTCAGCGCCGTGTTCAGCCCGCGCAGCACGATGAAGGCGAACAGGAACATGATGGCGAAGCAGAGCACGATGCCGAATTCTTCACCGGCAACCGCAAAGACGAAGTCGGCGTGGCTGTCCGGGATGATCCGCTTGACGGTGCCCTCGCCCGGCCCGACGCCGAACCAGCCGCCATTGATGACAGCCTCGCGGCCCATGTCGACCTGAAACGTATCGCCCTCGCCGGTCACGAAGCGGTCGATACGGCCGGCGACGTGCGGGAAGATCGTATAGGCTGCGACCGCCCCGCCGGCACCGAGTGCGCCGAGCACGACGATCCACAGCCATGGCATGCCGGCCATGAAGAACATGACGCCCCAGGTGCCGAGCGCCAGCATGGTCTGACCAAGGTCCGGCTGCGCCACCAAAAGGGTCACGACGACGCCGAGCAGGATCATGGCGAAGAGATTGCCCGGAATGTCAGGCTGGCGCGCGTGCTCGGCGAAAAGCCAGGCACAGACGATGACGAAGGCCGGTTTCAGGAACTCCGAAGGCTGGATCGAGACGCCGGCAAAAGACACCCAGCGCCGCGCGCCCTTAACCTCAACGCCGATGTAGAGAACCGCCACCATCAGCACCAGCGAGATGCACAGCATGATCAGCGCCATGCGCCGCACCTCGCGCGCTTCCAGGAAAGACACCGCGAGCATCACCGCCAGTGCCGGCAGCGTGAAGAAAATCTGCCTTGTGGCGAAGTGAAAACTGCCGAGCCCGATGCGCTCGGCCACCGCCGGGCTAGCCGCAAACGACAGGATGATGCCCAGCCCCATCAAGGACAGGAAGGCAGCGAGAAACCAGCGATCGATCGTTCGCCACCAGATTGCGACCGGGCTTTTGTCCAGACGGCTTGCCATCAGCGTGTCCCTCCAATGGGCTTTATTCTCTCAAGCGCGCCGACGGCCTCCTTGAAGGCTGCGCCGCGTATTTCGAAATTCTTGAACTGGTCGAAGCTCGCACAGGCCGGCGACAACAGGACGACCGCCTCGCTGGCATCGTCGAGTGCTGCATCGCGTGCAGCATGCTCCACCGCCGAAGCAAGCGTCCCGGCAATCTCATAAGGCACCGCCTCGCCCAGCGTCGCGGAAAAGGCGGGGGCCGCCTCGCCGATCAGATAGGCCTTGGCGATGCGCGGAAAGAAGCTGCGCAGCGGCTCGATGCCGCCTTCCTTCTGCAGGCCGCCGGCAATCCAGTAGATGCGTGAAAAGCTCGACAGCGCAGGCGCTGCCGCATCGGCATTGGTCGCCTTGGAATCGTTGATGAACAGAACATGGTCGCGGCGAGCCACCTGCTCCATGCGATGGGCAAGGCCCGGAAAGCTTTCAAGGCCGGATTGTATCTCGCCAAGATCGAGGCCGATCTTCATGCAGGCGACGACCGCCGCCAGCGCGTTCTGCGCATTGTGCTGCCCACGCAGCGAGCCGATGCCTTCAAGGAAACCAATGCGGCTGAAACGACCGTGTTTGGCTTCCATCAGATTGGTGCCATCGGCGAAATAGCCGTCGGTCAGCGGCAAGCGCTTGGAGATGCGCACGACGTCCTTGCCGGCCTTTTCGAGGCGGTCGGCGATCTGGGCGCAATATATGTCATCGACGCCGATTATGGCGGTCTCGCTACCGGCGACCAGCCGCTCCTTGATCGAAGCATAATGCTGCATCGTGCCGTGACGATCGAGATGATCGGGCGTCAGATTGAGCAGGATGCCCGCAGTCGGGTTGATCGAAGGCGCCAGATCGATCTGATAGGACGAGCACTCGACCACGTAGTTGCGGTCGCTCTTCGGCGGGTCGAGCGTCATGACGGCGCGGCCGATATTGCCGCCCATCTGCGTATCGCGGCCGGACGCCTGGATGATATGGGCGGTCAGTGCCGTAGTCGTCGATTTCCCATTGGTGCCGGTGATCGCGATGAAGGGCGAATCGGGCGCGCGCGCCATGCGCTCGCGTGCGAACAGTTCGATGTCGCCTATCACCTCGACGCCGGCGCCACGCGCCAGTTCCACGGTCCAGTGCGGTTTCGGATGCGTCAGCGGAACGCCGGGTGACAGGACGAAGGAGGAAAAGCCGGCCCACCCGGCCTGACGCAGGTCGCCGGTGTTGATTCCGCTGGCGGCAGCGTTGGCGACACTTTCGGGGTTGTCGTCCCAGGCAAGCACATCCGCTCCACCTTCGATAAGCGCGCGCGCCGTCGCGATCCCCGAGCCGCCAAGCCCGAAGAGCGCTACACGCTTGCCGCCGAACGAGCGCGCTGGAATCATGAAACCCTCTACCGCAACTTTAGGGTCGACAGGCCGACCAGTGCAAGAATGACGGCGATGATCCAGAAACGGATCACGACCTGGCTTTCCGTCCAGCCAAGCTTCTCGAAATGATGGTGGATCGGCGCCATCAGGAACACGCGCTTTCCGGTCATCTTGAAGAAGCCGACCTGGATGATCACCGACAGCGCCTCCATGACGAACAGGCCGCCGATGATGGCCAGCACGATCTCGTGCTTGGTCGCCACCGCAATCGTGCCGATGAGCCCGCCCATTGCCAGTGAGCCGGTGTCGCCCATGAAAATTGCGGCCGGCGGTGCGTTGAACCAGAGGAAGCCGAGACCCGCGCCAATGACTGCGCCGAGGATCACCGCGAGTTCGCCGGTACCGGGCACGAAATGGATCTGCAGGTATTCGGCGAATACCGCGTTACCGGAGAGATAGGCGATGACGCCGAAGGAAGCCGCCGCAATCATGATCGGCACGATGGCCAGCCCGTCCAGCCCGTCAGTGAGATTGACCGCGTTACCCGCCCCCACAATCACGATGCAGGCGAAAGGAATGAAGAACCAGCCGAGATTGATCAGCAAATCCTTGATGAAGGGGAATGTCAGCGAGGACGAGAATGGCTCCTGCCCCGCATGCATGATCGCCCAGCCGGCGATTGCCGCGATGACGAATTCGATTGCCAGCCGCGCCTTGCCGGAAAAGCCTAGATGCGATTGCTTCGTCACCTTCAGATAGTCGTCGTAGAAGCCGATCGCGCCGAAGCCCAGCGTCACCAGAAGCACGATCCAGACATAGGCGCTGGTGATGTTGGCCCATAGCAGCGACGAACCGACGATGCCCGAGATGATCATCAGGCCGCCCATGGTCGGCGTGCCGGCCTTCTTGAAATGGGTCTGCGGCCCGTCGGCGCGGATCGGCTGGCCCTTGCCCTGCCTGACCCTCAGAGAATTGATGATCATCGGCCCGAAGATGAAGACGATCAGCGCCGAGGTGATCAGCGCGCCGCCGGTACGGAACGTGATATAGCGAAAGACGTTGAAGGCCGAAAAATGGTCCGCAAAATCAACCAGTAAAGTAAGCATCTAAGGCCTTTCCCCGGACCGCGATCAGCTGTTTGCAGTGCTTCCGGCCTGCGCCGGGAACTTTTCGAGAAGCGCATCGACCAGTTTCGAAAACCCGATGCCCTTCGATGACTTGATCATGATGACGTCGCCCGGACGGATCGCCTTGATCAGGACCGGCTTGAGGTCCTGCGCGCTTGCCCGGTACTCCGTGTGAAAATCGCTCGGCAGGACTTCCGCCAGCGCCTTGATCTCCGGCCCGGCGAGAAAGACGCGATTGGTCTTGCCTTCGGTGACAAGTTCGGCCAACGCCGCGTGCAGCTTCGCCGAATGCTGACCAAGCTCCAGCATATCGCCCAGAACCGCGACGCGCCGTCCCTCTCCCGAAACCGGCGTCGCCTCCAGCAGAGCCATCGCCGCCTTCATGGATGCCGGATTGGCGTTGTAGCTCTCGTCTATCAGCGTGAACGGCCCCTCGCGATGACGCAGCACATGGCGTTGTCCGCGGCCGCGCTCCGGAACCAGATCTTCGAGCGCCAGCGCTACCTTGGTAACATCGGCGCCCGCCAGCTGTGCCGCGCCGAGAACCGCTAGAATGTTCTGAACGATGTGACGGCCCGGCGCGCCGATCTTGGCAGCGACCTCCTGGCCTAGCACCTTCGCCGTCATGATCGAATGGTCGGCATGGAGGACGAAATTGGTGAGTTTTACCTGTGCTCGCGCATGCTCGCCGAAACCGACGACATTTTCGACGCCGGCTGCATGCGCCAGCTTTTCAAGCAGCTTGAAGCGGGCATCGTCGCGGTTGATGAGTGCGGTGCCATGCGGCTCGATGCCTTCGAAAATCTCCGCCTTGGCCTTGGCGATATCGTCGAGGCTCTTGAAATGACCGAGATGCGCCGCAGCGATGGCGGTGACGATCGCGATATGCGGCCGCACCATCTTCACCAGCGGGCGAATTTCGTTTTCATGGTTCATGCCGATTTCGAAGATGGCGTAATCGCAATCTTCCGGCATACGGGCGAGCGTCAGCGGCACGCCCCAATGATTGTTGAAGGACGCGGCGGAGGCATGCACCGTGCCCACCGCCGAAAGCGCGTGGCGAAGAGCTTCCTTCGTGCTCGTCTTGCCGACCGAACCGGTGACGGCAATGATCTTTGCCTTTGCCCGGGCGCGCGCTGCGATACCGGCCTTTTCGAGCGCAACCAGCACGTCCTGCACGACGATCATCGGAGCGGTCAGACGGCCGAGTGCCGGCAGCTTGCCTTCCGCAACAATCAGCAGGCCGGCACCGGCCTTGACGGCAGCAGTTGCGAAATCATGACCGTCCATGGCCTCGCCCTTGATGGCAAAGAACGCCTCTCCCGGCTGCAGGCTGCGGCTGTCGATGGAAATGCCGGTTATGCCGTCAGGCATATGCCCGAGCGGGCGACCGTCCATTGCCGCGATCAGCGCATCGGAGGTCCAGAGCAAGCTCATACCGCATGCTCCCGAAGAGCCTGCCGCACTTCTTCATGATCCGAGAACGGGAAGGTTTCAGAACCGATGGTCTGGCCTTCCTCATGGCCTTTTCCGGCGACGATCAACGTATCGCCGGCATGAAGCATCGATATCGCCTCGCGAATGGCGGCGCGGCGGTCTCCGATTTCGATGGCCTTGGGAGCTGCTGCAAGAATCGCGGCGCGGATCGTCTCGGGCACTTCCGAACGTGGATTGTCGTCGGTGACGATGGTGACATCGGCGAGACGTGTCGCGATCTCGCCCATGATCGGACGCTTGCCGCGATCGCGGTCGCCACCGCAACCAAACACCACGACGACACGGCCGGTGGTGAAGGGTCGCACCGACGCCAGCACGTTTTCCAGCGCGTCGGGCTTATGCGCGTAATCGACATAGATCGGCGCGCCTTCGACGGTGGTGCCGACGAGGTCCAGCCTGCCCGGAGCGCCTTTCAGCTTTTCGAGCGCACCGAGCGCAGTTGCGGCGTCAGTGCCGGTAGCAATGGCGAGACCGGCAGCGACCAGCGCGTTGTATATCTGGAAATCGCCGGCCAGCGGCAGGTCGATTTCGTGAATAATGCCGCCGGCTTCGATCTCCGCACGCTGGCGATAGCGCTCATGCTCGACCCGCTTCAGCTTCAAGAAGTCGCCATGGCGGCCGACGGTCAGCACTTCGAGCCCTGCCGCCCCGGCGGCATCGATGGTCGGCTGCGACCACGGATCGTCGGCAAAGACCACCGCCGGCGCGCCTTTCGGCAGCAACGTGTCGAACAGGCGAAGCTTTGCCTGATGATATTCCTCGACCGTCGGATGGTAATCCATATGGTCGCGGCCGAGATTGGTGAAGCCGCCGGCGGCAAGCTTGACGCCATCAAGCCGGCGCTGGTCCAGGCCATGGCTGGAAGCTTCCATCGAGGCATGGGTCACGCCGGCCTTGGCCAATTCCGACAGTAGGCGATGCAGTTCGACCGGATCGGGCGTCGTCAGCGAGCCATATTCGTTGCGGCCAGGAGCGACGACGCCGGTGGTGCCGATGCTGGCGGCGGCGAACCCCGCCCGCTCCCAGATCTGCCGGGTGAATGCCGCCACGGAAGTCTTGCCGCTGGTGCCGGTAACCGCGACCATGGTTTCCGGCTGGCCGCTGAACAGACGCGCTGCAAGCAGCGCCAGCGCGCGCCGAGGATCGTCAACCAAGAGCACCGGGATCGACGGCGAACCCAACTGCGCGCCCTTGGCGGCGACAATCACTGCCGCGCCGCGTTTTTCGGCATCCGCCGCATAAACCGCGCCGTCGGCCTTGGTACCGGCTACCGCCACGAAGATGTCGCCAGGTTTTATGGTGCGGGAGTCCGAAGAAACGCCGCCCGTCTCCAGATCGCCTGGAAATGTCCCTTCGACAGGCAGGATACCGGCGAGATCTTTCAGCTTCATCGAAGTCCGTTCGTCATAAACAAATGGCGCGCTTTGCCGGCGCGCCTCGAGAATCATTGGTACGAAACCAGCTTAGCTTCAGTTTCATGGCCGAAATCTGGCTGTACGCCAAGAAAGGAAGCAGAACGCCTGATGATATTCGACACGATAGGTGCCGCATTGAAGCCTGCCGTCGCGCCTGCGCCAGGCTTTTCGGGCTTCGGTTCATCGATAATGCTGAGCACGATGTATTGCGGGTCTTCCATCGGAAAGGCCGCGACGAAAGCGTTGAACCGGACAGTCGAAGAGTAACGGCCGTTCACGACCTTTTCGGCGGTGCCGGTCTTGCCGCCGACGCGATAGCCGGGGACTGCAGCGCGCTTGCCGGAGCCGCCGGGCGCGGTCGCGTTCAAACGGTAGAGATAGCGCATATCCTCGCCGGTCTTCTCCTTTATCACCCGCGTGGCCACGGCGTCGGCCTGCGCCTGCGTGCGTGGCAGGAATGTCGGCTCGAACAGCAGGCCGCCATTCATTAGTGCAGCGGCGCCGACAGCCGTCTGCAACGGGGTCGTCGACATGCCGTGGCCGAAGGCGATGGTGATCGAATGCACCTTCTTCCAGACTTTCGGCTCGGACGGGCGCGCCACTTCCGGAAGTTCGGTTTTCATGCGGTCGAGAAGGCCGATGCGCTTCAGGAACTCACGGTGTCCCTCGATGCCGACCACGTCAGCCTCGCGGGCCGAGCCGATGTTCGACGAATAGATGAACACTTCCGGCACGGTCAGAATGCGGCCCTTGCCATGAAAATCGCGGATCGTCTGGCGGCCGATGGTGATCGGCCGGCGCGCGTCGAAGGTGCTGTTGAGCGTCACCTTGCCCGAATCCAGCGCCATCGCGGTAGTGAAGCTCTTGATGGTCGAGCCCATCTCATAGGTGCCTGCCGACATGCGGTTCAGGTGATCCTTGTCGAGCGCGTTGTAGGGATTGTTCGGGTCGAAGTCCGGCACGGAAGCCATGGCCAGAACTTCGCCGGTCTTGGCGTTGAGCACGACCGCACCCGCCGCTATGGCGTGAAATTTTTCCATCGCGCGGGAGACCTCGTCGCGCACGATATGCTGCACACGAAGATCGATCGAAAGCCGCACCGGCTTCAGGTCTTTCGCGGTCGCCAGGCCCGAGGCCTGCAAATCCGCAAGCCCCTGATCATCAATGTATTTCTCCATTCCGGCGATGCCCTGATTGTCGATATTGGTCAGGCCAAGAATGTGCGAAGCCGTCGGGCCGCCCGGATAGAAACGCCGCTTTTCCGTGCGGAAGCCGATGCCCGGCAGGCCGAGCTGCATGATGTCGTTCTGCTGCTTGGGCGAAAGCTGGCGCTTCAGCCAGACGAAGCCGGTGCCGCTTTTCAGCTTGTTGTAGGTCTGCTCGACCTCGATGTCTGGCAAAACGGTCTGGAGCTTCTCGATCACCTCGTCGGCATCGACGATGCGGCGCGGTTCGGCAAACAGTGAAGCAGTTTTGATGTCCGTGGCCAGCACTTCGCCGTTGCGGTCGACAATGTCCGGACGCGACGCGGTGACGCGCGAGACGGGGCCACCCGAAGCTTCCGGATCCTGGAAGCCAAGATAGACCAGCCGCCCGGCGATGGTTGCATATATGCCCAGGAACACCGCCATGGTCATGACCACGCGATTTTTCGAGCGTCCGCCTGTCGCCTTGCGCGCGCCGTCGACGACGATCGACGCTGTCGAGGATTCAGCCTTCGAGATGCGCTTGCGCCAAAACTTCATCATTGAGTCACCGCCCCCGTCACGGTCTTGTCGGTTCCGCTGTCGGCCATGCCGCCGAGCCGCTGCGTCGAGAAATCCGGTATGTCGACGGGACGCGCCGGCAGATCGTCCAGGCTGACGATCTGACGACCTTCCACCGGCTGAAGCTGAAGCTGGGACTGGTACAATTCCGACAGCTTCTGCAGGCGGGCGGGCTGGGTCAGCAGGCTCCAGTCGGCTTTCAGCAGGTCGATGGAGTCTTCCTCGAAGCGTATCTGCTGCTCGATCTTGCGCGCGGCGTCGAGCTGGCTTTCCGCATCATGCTTGGTCTTGTAGGTGAAGGCTGCCGCCGAAACCATGACCGCGATGAGAACGATGTCGCTTGTGCGGAACATTTGCTTCTTACCTTTCGGACCGGATTTCTGGGAGTTTGGGCAGGCCGAAGATCGAAAGATCGTCGGAACGCGCCGGCGCTTCCGTGCGGATCGCGGCGCGCAGCTTTGCAGAACGTGCGCGCGGATTTGCTTCGGTCTCGGCCTCGGATGGACCTACGGCGCCACCCGATTTTTCAAACGTTGCGACCTTGACCTGCGTTTCAGGCATGTAACGCGAGCCGGCAGCGCTGCCGGAACGATTGACGATGAAGCGCTTGACGATGCGATCCTCGAGCGAGTGAAAGGTCACGACGACAAGCCTTCCGCCCGGCTTCAATGCCCGCTCGGCGGCAAACAACGCCCGCGCCAACTCGCCTAGCTCGTCATTGACGTAAATGCGCAGCGCTTGAAAAACGCGCGTAGCCGGATGGATCTTGTCCTTCGGATTGCGCCCGACATGATCGGCGATCGCCTCGGCCAGATCGCGCGTGCGTTCAAAGAAGCGCACTGTGCGGCGCTTCTCGATCATGCGCGCGATGCGGCCGGCGTGACGCTCCTCGCCAAGAAATCCGAAGATGCGGGCGAGATCGCCCGACTTGAAGCGATTGACGACATCCGCAGCGCTGAGGCCTGCCTGCGCCATGCGCATATCGAGCGGGCCGTCGAAGCGGAAGGAAAAGCCGCGCTCCGCCTGGTCCAGTTGCATCGAGGAAACGCCGATATCGAGCACGACGCCGTCGACATCGTGCGCATAATCGTCGAGCTGCGAAAACGGCCCATGTACCAGCTGCAGACGGCCGCCCGATTGCGCTTCCAGCTCCCGCCCGGCGGCAATCGCATCGGGATCGCGATCCACCGCGACGACATTCGCACCCTGCGCCAGAATTGCCTTTGTATAGCCGCCGGCGCCGAAAGTGCCATCGACGACCCTGTCGCCGGCCTTCAGAGCCAGTGCCGCGATGACTTCATCGAGCAGAACCGGAATGTGGGGAGCCGATCCGCCAACGGCATGATCATCATCTCCATCGCTCGTCATCATTCCGCTTCCTCCACCGGCTTTGCACCCGCCCCCTGCCGAAGCCTCAAGAGCCGCGCCCGCACTTCCGCGCCATAGGCGCGCAGGCGTTCCGGTTCCCACATCTGGAAGAAATTGCCACGACCCACGAACACCACCTCCGAGGAGATGCCGGTGTGCTCGCGCATGAAATCCGAGACCGTTATGCGGCCGTCCTGATCCAGTTTCAGGAACATCCCGTCGCCATGACAGAAGAAGGACATGTCGTCCGCAGTTTGAAGGAATGGGTCTTCCTGCGCGATGCGCTGCTCGTAGCGATCCAGAAGATCGAGCCCGCCGACATCCAGCGCCGGAATATCCAGTGCACGCAGGGCATAGAGTTCCGAGTAACCGCGTTTCTGCACGACCGAACGGAAATGCGCAGGAACCGAGACCCGGCCCTTGGCATCGATCCTGTTCACCGCATTGGACAGAAACCGGTCCATCAATTGATACAGCCGCCCCCGTCGCGTCGCTTGCCATCTTGTCCCCCGCGCTGTCGCAACGCGGCGCCTTCGCACCCGGATCCCTGCTTTCGAATGCTAAAAGATCGCCCCGCGCGACCGCCGCGACTACTCGCTTGGGGAACGCTTCACTCGGGACTGGAACGAAGTCTTGATTGTCCGAATGGGATAGCATGGGCCAATATGGGCGTCAACGGGAACGGGCTACACAACGACTGCCACGCCACCGCTTTCGGCGGCTTTGACGGCATTGCCACCTTTATCGTCCATTAAGCCTAACGAACCGTTTAGAAGTGTCTGGCCCAGCACCACTCACCTTGCCCGCGCCAAGCGATCGACATAGCGTTGCGACGAACCGTAAACTCTGGAAAGCGCAGCAAAAACATGTCCGAAAACAGCAAGTCGCGCGCCGCAAGCCTGGCCCACCTGCGCGGCGGAAAGCTCGAACGCGGCGAACCTATCCCCCTGCCGCTGACCATGGCGGCGACGTTTCACGCTCCCGGTGATTCGAGCGGCTTTCATCAATATGGCCGCTTTTCCAATCCGACCTGGGATGCAGTCGAGGAGTTGCTCACGCATCTGGAAGACGCACCCAGCGTCGCCTTCCCCTCCGGCATGGCAGCGATCGCGGCGGTATTCTTTGCATTGCTCAAATCCGGCGACCGCATTCTCCTGCCAGCCGACGGCTATCACACGACCCGCATTCTTGCTGACCGGTTTCTGGGCAAGCTCGGCGTCGAACTGGACGTCCGGCCCACCGCGACCTTCCTCGACGGCGGGTTTTCCGGCTATCGGCTGGTCTTCATCGAAACACCGTCCAACCCGACGCTCGATATCTGCGACATCACCGCGGTCGCCGATGCCGTCCACGCAGCCGGCGCGATCCTCGTTGCTGACAACACCACCATGACGCCCTACGGCCAGCGCCCGCTCGATCTCGGCGCGGATATCGTCGTGGCCGCCGACACCAAGGCGCCGAACGGCCATTCCGATGCCCTGTTCGGCCATGTCGCCAGCCGCGATGCCGACATCATCGCGGCCATCAAGGACTGGCGCCAGACCGCCGGCAGCATCCCGAGCCCCTTCGATGCCTGGCTGGTGCATCGCGGCCTTGAAACGCTTGAAGTGCGGTTCGACCGCATGTGCTCGTCCGCAGAAGTGATAGCGCGACGCCTGAAGGAACATCCGGCGGTGAAACTCGTGCGCTTTCCGGGGCTTGAGGGCGACGCTTCCCACAATCTCGCCAGCGCGCAGATGGAGCGCTTCGGCTTTCTGATCAGCATCGTGCTTGATTCGGAGGATCAGGCCGAAGACTTCATCAACGGCTGCACCCTGATGCAGGCGGCCACATCCTTCGGCAGCGTCCACACCTCCGCCGAACGCCGCAACAAGCGCGGCGATGCCGTGCCGCCGGGTTTCGTCCGCGTTGCAATAGGTTGCGAGCCGGTGGAGGAGCTTTGGATGGCGATCAAGGCTTCGCTGGATAAAGTGAGCGGCTGAAACCGATCAAGCTTCGAGATCGTCGGCGGTGATATCGCGCTTGCCGTGGAGAACGCGGAGGATCAACACATGACCGTCCTGGACGCGATAAAACGCTATGTACTCATCCATGACCAAATGCCGGATGCCCGGCAGGACGTCTTCGCGACCCGCGCCTGAGTAAGGCTGCGTTGCAAGAAGTTCCCATTGATCTACGAAACGCCGGAGTAGCTTGACTGCAGCCGTGGGGTTCCGCTCGCCGATATAGGCGCTGATCGCCTCAACATCTGCCATAGCTTCCGGCGCGAGGCGGTAGCTCATCAGGACTTCACACCGCCTGCCATCTTCTCATATTTGGAAATGAGATTGTTCATGAAGGACGGTCCGTCAGCCCCCGGCCCGCTATCGATCCCCTCCTGGATCAGCGCCCGCAACTCCTCGATCGAATAACCGAACAGGTCGCGGCGCTCCTTCCACTGGCGCAGTGCATCGCGGATGACTTCGCTGGCTGACGCGTATTCGCCCGCCGCAACGGCGTCATCGACACTCGCCGCGAGTTCCGGCGAGAGCGTGATGCTGCGCTTGTCGACATGTCCCATGGCGCATCTCCTTTGACCAATATGGTACGATTAAATCGCACCATATTCAAGAAGCGCCATCGAACAGGCCAAACCGATTCATCGCGCGAACTCGATGAATCGACGCACCTAAAAAATCTCGCAAGCCGCTGAAACGGAAGAGTTTAAGTTAAAATGCCAGCCGGCCTATAAGCCGGGTTTTGTATGGCCCTTGTGCCTTGCGGCGCAAAAACGTGGCGACCATTCGTCTTGGACGCATGTTGCCATGCGCCTCATGCAACCTACCCGGATGGCGGGGCCGGAAACAGCCCTGAGAGGTTTCCCCCTCATACCATCCCTATTCGGTTTTGCTCCCGGTGGGGTTTACCTTGCCGCTCCTGTTGCCAGTCGCGCGGTGGGCTCTTACCCCACCCTTTCACCCTTACCGCGCAAGCGCGGCGGTTTGCTTTCTGTGGCACTTTCCCTGGGGTCGCCCCCGCCGGTCGTTATCCGGCACCGTGTTTCCATGGAGCCCGGACTTTCCTCACCCGCAGCCTTTCGGCTCTCGCTGGTGCGGCCGCCCGGCCGGCTGGCAATGCGTATAAAGGGGTTCGCGCCCGAAAAGGCAAATGAAAAAGCCTGCTTTTTCAAGCAGGCTTCATGCATTCCACCGCAAGGGTGCTCAGAGGTCGTTTGATAACTCGCCCTGCCGCGTCAGATGACCGTCAGGGTAGAGTTAGCAGGCGGCCTCTCAGTTCATCGCAAGCTGCTGCTTCACCTTGCTGCAATAGGCCGACGAAACCGGGTTCATGCGGGTGGCGGCATGGCCGGCATTGTATTTCAGAACCGTGCCGCAGGTCGTGCCGCCGCCCAGCGAATGAGCCATGGCCAGATACTTCATACCGAACTTGATGTTGGTCTCGGGATTGAACAATCCAGCAGTGCCGCCGCTGTAGCCCATCATGCGGGCCGTCGAGGGCTTGATCTGCATCAGCCCGATTTCGCCGGCGCTGCCGCGCGCATTCGGGTTGTAATTGCTTTCGACGCGGATGACGGCGTGGGCGAGCGACACCGGCACGCCATAGGTTGCGGCGTAACGGGCAACGATGCTGCTATACTGCGTGCCGGCGTATTTCTGGGTGCTCGCGCCCTTCTTGCCGATCGAAGCGGTCTGCGTCATGTCGATCTCGGTCTTCTTGCCGCTCTTGCGGCTCTTCATGGCCACCTGCCTGACCTTCGAACCACTCTTGTGAGCCTTGGCCTTCTTCACGCCAGTCGTCTTCTTAACGCTCGTAGTCTTCTTCACGTCGGGCTTCGAGACTTTCGCGTCCGCGACCTTGACGTTCGCCTTTCCCTTGACCGAAGGCACGACGACGACATTTTCATCTTTTCTTGTGGAAGCGGCCTCCGCATTTGCGGCAAAGCCTATCAAGCCGGCAGCAAAAGCTGCCGTGAGAACGGTCAGTTTCTTCATGATTACCTAATCTGTTTATTGGCCGCGTGAAGAAACCACGCAGCAAACCCTTACTCAACGGCAAGCTATCTTGGGGACATCTTCACCATCTGCACGGCGATGGGTTTGCCGGTCGATTTGGCGGCAATGAAGGCCGGCAAAGTAACTTTAGGTTACACTTTGTAACGCCAGCTCTATCGCCGGTATACTTCAGGTGGAACTGGCCGGCAGTTTGGACAGCAGGCGGCGCAGTGTTTCAACGGTGGCCGGGTCGGCAACGCCATCTACCCTGCTGACGCGAAAGTGGCGCTGGAACGCAGCGACCACTATTTCCGTCGAAAGGTCGAAAATTCCAGTGATTTCAATCCCATAGCCAAATAGCGCGAGCATCGATTGCAGCTGCTCGACAGCAACACCCTCATCCCCGGACTTCAGGCTCAAGCCCTTGCGCGTGCGGGCGGGCTCTACGAAATGACCAACGCCTGACTGTGCCAGAATTCGCCACGGAAATTTTTCGCCGGGGTCCACCTTGCGACCCGGTGCCACATCAGAATGCGCTAAAATTCTTTCCGGCACGATGCCGTGACGCCCGAAAATTCCACCACAAAGCCCGATAACCGCCTCAATCTGCCTCTTCGGAAACGCTTTGTAGCCGAGCGTGTGGCCAGGATTGACGATCTCGATTCCGACCGACCAGGAGTTGATATCGGTCTCGCCGCGCCAGGAACTCTTGCCGGCGTGCCAGGCGCGATCGCTTTCGCGCACCATCTGAACGATGCGACCATCCTCGTGCACCAGATAATGCGACGACACCTCGCTGGCTGGATCGCACAGCCAGGCCTCGGCCGCCTCGCCCGTCGCCATCCCGGTGTAGTGGAGAATGATCATGTCCGGCCGGTCGGTGCCACGGCGCGGCGTGAAATTCGGTGATACGCGGATCTCGGCGCCGGGATGATCGGGCGGAAATCCGCTCATGCGGCGCGCGCTCCACGCTCGATCATATCGTAGGCGGCGTTTATCGCAGCGACGCGCGTCGTGGCGATCTTGATAAACTCCTCGGGCAAACCACGGCCGATCAGCTTGTCCGGATGGTTGTTGGCGACCAGCGTGAGATAATGCTTGCGCACATCCTTGAAAGGCTTTCCGCGCTCGATGCCGAGGACGACGTAAGGGTCGGCATCAACGAGATCAAGATGCCGCGACAGGATGGTTTGATAATGCGCCTCCTCGATTCGGAAAATCTCCGAAACGCGCTTCAGAAACAGGCTCTCGCGCTCATGCAGCAGGCCGTCCGACTTGGCGATGTGGAACAATCCATCGAGGATATCTTCCAGCATTGCGCAGTTCTGATGGCCCGAGCCACAAAGCCCGGCCATGCGCTGGGCATAGACCTCAAAACCTGCGACATCCTGCTTGGCGAGATCGTAAAGCCGCGCGACATTGTGCGCTTCCTTCGGCGGAATCTCGAAAATCTCGCGAAAGGCGCGGATTTCGTCCTGCGTCACCACGCCGTCGGCTTTCGCCATCTTGGCCGATAGCGCGATCATCGCCACCGAAAAAGATACGCGGCGGCGCAGTTCGGCATCGCCCTCGAACACCGTACGCACCGCCTCGACCACATCGGCGATGCCGGATGCTGCGGAAGCGGAAACGCGGTTGATGAAGTCGCCTATGCTGGCCCAAATCGACATAAGCCGCTTCTTAAGGTGAAACGGCTTTCTTGGCGAGGCAGAATCCGAAGGTTGCGACAAAAGGAAAGGCCGGGTTTCCCCGGCCTTTCACAGCAGCCTGAGCCGCCCTACTCTGATTTACGCGTACTCAGTTGGTTACTGCGCAGGCGCGGCAGGCGGAGTGGTCGTACCGCTCGTACCCGTGCCCGCATCAGGTGCGGGAGCCGCTGCCGGCGGCGTTGCCGGTTCGGTCGTGGCGGGCGGTGTGGTGCTCTGCGTCGTCGTGCTGTCGGAGCTGTCGCTGCACGCGGCAATACCGAAAAGCGCGACGGCGGAAACTGACGCAAGAATAAGCTTCTTCATAATATCTCTCCTTCACAAACAACGCCTGATTTATCAGACGGTCGTGTTCAAAATGTGCAAACTATTGTTTGGGTTGCGTCACTTACGCTGACACGACGAAACATTTCGTCAAATGGCGGAACACTTCAGCACTTCGTCAAATAGACTTTCCGTGCCTAGAGACTCGCCGCCCCACGCGCCGCCTGATCGTATTGCCCGGATAATGCGCGCATGAGTGCCGCGATGCCGCTTACCTCGGCCTCATCGAATTTCAGGCCTTTGACGCTGGAAACCAGCAGCGCCTCGCGCACTTCGCGATAGCGCTGACATGCGGCAGCGCCCTCCTCCGTCACCTTGACGGTCTTTTCCTTGCCGCGCCGCCCGGTCTCAATCAGCCCGAGCCCTTCCAGCTTCTTCAGCGCATAGGCCACCACATGGGTGTCTTCGATGTTGTACATCATGCAGATGTCGGCCAGCGTCTTCTCGCGGCCCCGGTGATTGGTGGCATGCAGGATCAGCACATCAAGCGGCGCAAGGCCGGGAAGTCCGGCAGCACCCATGCAACGCGCCATCCAGCGCTGGAAGGCGTTGCCCAGGATGGTCAGCGCGAATTCCATCTCCGAAAGCGCGGGCATTGCGCCGTCGGCAAGATGAGCGGCAGCAACGACGGGGCCGACGAGGGGTTTCGTTTCAGTCATCAGCGCAGAGCCTCAATTACATTTTATCGACAAAACATTGACGAAATGGCCTCGTTTTGCTGTATAGCAGTCTTGGCCCTGATATCCAAGATCGATTGCCGGGAGACGCTCCAATGAACGCCAAGACGTGGGATTTCTGGATCGATCGCGGCGGCACATTCACCGATGTCATCGGCCGCGACCCGGAAGGCGGGCTGCATCCGCGCAAGCTCCTCTCCGAAAATCCCGAAGCCTATAGCGACGCCGCCATCCAGGGCATTCGCGATCTTCTTGACGTCAAGTCCGGCGAGCCGGTTCCGTCGGATCGCATCGGCGACATCAAGATGGGCACGACGGTCGCCACCAATGCGCTGCTGGAACGCAAGGGCGACCGCGTCCTGCTGCTCATCACCAAGGGTTTTCGCGATGCGCTGCGCATTGCCTATCAGGCCCGCCCCGACATCTTCGCCAAGGAGATTATTCTCCCCGAACAACTCTATGAGCGCGTCATCGAAGTCGAGGAGCGTGTCCGCGCCGACGGCACAGTGGAGCGGCTGCTCGACATTGCGGAGGTCAAACCCTTGATCGAGCAGGCGAAGGCCGACGGCATCGACGCCGTCGCCATCGTTTTCATGCATGCTTGGAAATTCCCCGAGCACGAGCAGGTCGTGGCAAAGGTCTGCCGCAAGATCGGCTTCAGCCAGGTCTCCGTCAGCCACGAGGTTTCGCCACTGGTGAAGCTGGTTGGGCGGGGTGATACGACAGTGGTGGACGCTTATCTGTCGCCGATCCTGTCACGTTATGTCAGCCGGGTGGCGGGGGAGTTGGGGATCAGCACCGCGCCAATCTCCCCCCTTGAGGGGGAGATGTCGCCAAAGGCGACAGAGGGGGTTGGTCAAGGCAGCGCTCGGCTCAAAGTAACGTCGAGCACTGCCGCGACGACCCCACCCGGCGACTTCGTCGCCACCCTCCCCTCGAGGGGGAGGGAAACGCCCCGCCTGATGTTCATGATGTCCTCCGGCGGGCTCACCGCCGCAGACATGTTCCAGGGCAAGGACGCGCTTCTGTCCGGTCCGGCCGGCGGCGTGGTCGGCATGGTCGAGACGGCAAAAATCGCCGGCTTCGAAAAAGTCATCGGCTTCGACATGGGCGGCACCTCGACCGATGTCGCACATTACGACGGCGAGTATGAGCGCGCTTTCGACACCGAGGTTGCCGGCGTGCGCGTGCGCGCGCCGATGATGCGCATTCACACAGTTGCTGCCGGCGGCGGATCGATCCTGCATTTCGAGGCAGGCCGCTTCCGTGCCGGTCCGGATTCGGCTGGCGCCAATCCCGGGCCTGCCTGTTATCGCCGTGGCGGGCCGCTCGCCGTCACCGACGCCAATGTCATGCTCGGCAAGCTGCAGCCCGATTTTTTCCCGGCGATCTTCGGGCGCGATCAGGACCAGCCGCTGGATACCGACGTGGTCCGCCAGAAATTCGGGGCGCTTGCCGCCGAGATCGGCGACGGCCGCAGCCCGGAAGCGGTTGCCGAAGGCTTCGTCACCATCGCCGTCGAGAACATGGCCAACGCCATCAAGAAGATTTCCGTCCAGCGCGGCTACGACGTGACCGAATATCTGCTCAACTGCTTCGGCGGCGCCGGTGGCCAGCACGCCTGCCTGGTGGCCGATGCGCTCGGCATGGAGGCAGTGCTTATCCACCCCTTCTCCGGCCTGCTCTCGGCCTATGGCATCGGCCTGTCCTCGGTCTTCGCCTCGCGTCAGCAGGCGCTGTTGAAGCCGTTGACCGACGACTCGCTCGGCGCGATCAACGAGATGATCGCGACCCTGCGCAACGACACGCTTGCCGAACTGGCCAACCAGGGCATCGCCGAGGAAAACGTAGCGTGGCGGCCCGTGCTGCATATCCGCTACGACGGCACCGACACCGCTTTGCCGGTCAATTTCGAGGCGGGGTCTGTAGCGCAGGCCGTCAGCGATTTCGAGGCCGCGCATAAGGCGCAGTTCGGCTTCGTCTACGACAACAAGCCGATGATCGTCGAGGCCGTCGGCGTTGAAGGCACCGACAGCAGCGGGCAAGACAAGGCGGAAGCCTACGCGCCAGCAGGGCCGGCAAAGATCGAGGCCAAGCCATCGGAGAGCCGCCGCCTCTACACCGAAGGCCAGTGGCACGAGGCCGGCACCTATCGCCGCGAAGATTTGCGCCCATCCTACCTGATTGCCGGCCCCGCTCTTATCATCGAAAGCCACCAGACAATCGTCGTCGAACCAGGCTGGCGGGCCGAAATCACCAACCAGAATCACGTCGTGATACGCCGCGTCGAAAAAAAGCGCCGGCTGGCGGCCCTCGGCACCGAGGCCGATCCCGTCATGCTGGAGGTGTTCAACAACCTCTTCATGTCGATAGCCGAGCAGATGGGCGTCACGCTGCAGAACACCGCCTATTCCGTCAACATCAAGGAGCGACTGGATTTCTCCTGCGCCGTCTTCGACCGCACCGGCGCGCTGGTCGCCAACGCGCCGCATATGCCGGTCCATCTCGGCTCGATGGACCGCTCGGTCGAGACCATCATCCGCCTCAACGAGGGCGACATCCACCCCGGCGACGTATTCGCGCTGAACGCGCCTTATAATGGCGGCACGCATCTGCCGGATATCACAGTGGTGACGCCGGTGTTTTCCCTCCCCCTTGAGGGGAGGGTGGCCGCGGAGCGGCCGGGTGGGGTCGCAGCGGCAGTGCTCGACGTTCTGGCGGTGCCTTCTGAAAGTACCCCCTCCGGCGGCTTCGCCGCCACCTCCCCCTCGAGTGGGGAGGAAATCCTCTTCTACGTCGCCTCGCGCGGCCATCATGCCGATGTCGGCGGCACCGCGCCCGGCTCGATGACGCCGCTGGCGACGACGGTCGACGAAGAAGGCATCCTGATCGACAATTTCCGGCTCGTCGAACGCGGCAAGTTCCGCGAGGCGGAATTGGAGCAGCTGCTGACCGACCACCCCTACCCGGCCCGCAATCCGCACCAGAACATCGCCGACCTGAAGGCGCAGATCGCCGCCAACGAGAAGGGCGTGGCCGAACTGCGCAAGATGGTGTCGCATTTCGGGCTCGACGTGGTCGAGGCTTATATGGGCCATGTCCAGGACAACGCGGCCGAAAGCGTGCGCCGCGTGCTGGAGCGGCTGCCGGACAGTTCCGAATATGAATACCCGACCGACACCGGCCAGGTCATCAAGGTGAAAATCACCGTCGATCGAGACAAGCGCGAAGCGACCGTCGATTTCACCGGCACATCGCCGGTGATGAAGAACAATTTCAATGCGCCCGAACCTGTGGCACGCGCAGCCGTGCTTTATGCCTTCCGCGTCATGGTCGAGGACATGATCCCGATGAATGCGGGCTGCCTGCGGCCCATCAACATCATCATTCCCGATGGCTGCATGCTGCGGCCGAGCTACCCGGCTGCCGTCGTTGCCGGCAATGTCGAGACCTCGCAGCATGTCACCAACGCGATCTTCGGCGCCATGGGCGCGCTGGCCAACGCGCAAGGCACGATGAACAACCTGACCTACGGCAACAAGAAGTATCAATATTACGAGACCATCTGCTCCGGCTCCCCGGCCGGCCAGATGAACAGCGGCCGCGGTTTTGCCGGCACCTCAGGCGTCCACACCCACATGACGAATTCGCGGCTGACCGACCCGGAAATCCTCGAACTGCGCTTCCCGGTTCTGCTCGAGGACTTTCATATCCGCGAAGGCACCGGCGGCAAGGGCAAGTGGAACGCCGGCGACGGCACCAAGCGCACCATCCGTTTCCTCGAAAAGATGGAATGCGCCATCCTGTCGAGCCATCGCGCCGCACCACCGCGCGGCGTGAATGGCGGCGGCGATGGCGAAGTCGGCTCGACCAAGGTTCGCCGCAACGACGGTACTGTCCAGACGCTGAAGGCCTGCGACCAGACGGTGCTGCAGCCCGGCGAAGCCGTCATCGTGACCACGCCGACGCCGGGAGGGTTTGGGACGGTGTGAGGCGGGCGCGACGTCCACCTCCCCCTTGAGGGGAGGTCGCCGCGTAGCGGCGGGTGGGGTCGCTGCGGCAGTGCTCGACGTTCCTGTGCGCCGCACTCGGCATGAACCGCCCCCACCCGCCTCGCTACGCTCGCCGACCTCCCCTCAAGGGGGAGGTGAGCGCCGGCGCCATCCCTCCTTAACCGTCAAACTGTCACCGCCCTGTCATGACGCTGCGCTACCCGCTTGCAGCAACGCAAACGGGGAATCGCCTTGCCATGACCGACGTCTCTTCGGAAATCGGTTTCGCCCGCAACAAGCGCCTTGGAAAAGCCGTCTACCAGAACCGCGCTTTGTCGAAGGAAGGGCTTTCCGAGCGCCTGTTCACTCTGCTCTTTTCCGGCCTCGTCTACCCGCAGATCTGGGAAGACCCGGATGTCGACATGGAGGCGATGGAACTGGGGCAAGGCCACAGCATCGTCACCATCGCTTCGGGCGGCTGCAATGTGCTGGCCTACCTCACACGCTCACCGGCCAGGATCGATGCCGTCGATCTCAACACCGCCCATATCTCGCTGAACCGCATGAAGCATGCGGCGGTGCGCCATCTGCCTTCGCACGCCGACCTGTTCCGCTTCTTCGGCAGCGCCGGCAATGCCCACAATTCGGCTGCCTACGACCAGTTCGTCGCGCCCAATCTCGACCGCGCCAGCCGGACCTATTGGGAAAAGCGCAACTGGCGCGGCAAACGCCGCATCGCCGCCTTCGACGGCAATTTCTATCAGAAGGGCTTGCTCGGCCTGTTCATCGCTGCCGGCCATCGCGTCGGCCGCCTCTATGGCGTCGATGTGAGCGGGCTGATGTCGGCAAAGACCATCGAGGAACAGCGCCGCTTCTTTGACGAGAAGATCGCTCCGGTCTTTCAGAAGCGCATGCTGCGCTGGGCGACCGCGCGAAAGTCCTCGCTGTTCGGCTTAGGCATCCCGCCGGCACAATATAATTCGCTGATCACCTCCGGCGACGGCACCATGGCCAGCGTGCTGCATGAGCGGCTGGAAAAGCTGGCCTGCCATTTCCCGCTCAAGGACAATTATTTCGCCTGGCAGGCCTTTGCCCGCCGCTACCCAGAGCCGGGCGAGGCCGCCCTGCCCGCTTATCTGGAAGCGGAAAATTACGACACGATCCGCGCCAATCTCGATCGCGTGTCGATCCACCACGCCAATTTCACTGAGCTTCTGGCGGAAAAATCGGCTGCTTCCGTCGATCGCTTCGTGCTTCTCGACGCGCAGGACTGGATGAGCGACGACCAGCTCAACGCGCTGTGGACCGAAATCACCCGCACCGCCGCTCCCGGCGCGCGCGTCATCTTCCGTACCGCCGCCGAGCCGAGCCTGCTGCCGGGCCGCGTTTCATCCGCTTTGCTAGACCAATGGCGTTACGACGAAACCCGCTCGCAGGATTTCTCGACCCGTGACCGCTCTGCGATCTATGGCGGCTTCCATCTCTATGTGAAGAACTGATGAGCGCAACCGACACCGCCAGCCATTCGAGCCTGATGGACGGCGTCTACCGCCATCAGCGCCATATCTACGACCTGACGCGCAAATACTATCTGCTGGGCCGCGACCGGCTTATCGATGGTCTGGATGTGCCGGCTGGCGGCACGGTACTGGAACTCGGCTGCGGCACCGGCCGCAACATCGTTCTGGCCGCCCGGCGCTACCGCGATGCTAAATTCTTCGGCCTCGATATTTCCAGCGAAATGCTGGAGACGGCAAAAATCTCGGTCGCCCGTGAAGGCATTGCCGGCCGCGTCACGCTTGCACAAGGCGATGCCACAGCCTTCAACACCAAGATGCTGTTCGGAGAAACCGGCTTCGACCGCGTCTTCATTTCCTATTCGCTGTCAATGATCCCCGGCTGGGAAAAGGCCGTGGGTGCAGCCCTTGCAGGCCTCAAACCCGGCGGCTCGCTGCACATCGTCGATTTCGGCCAGCAAGAGCATCTGCCGCAGTGGTTCCGCACCGCACTGCATGCGTGGCTGGCCAAATTCCACGTCGAACCGCGTGCGACGTTCCGGCAGGTGCTGGAATCAGAATGCGAGAAGCAGGCCGCAAGCCTTTCTTTCGAAACGCTTTATCGGGGATACGCGGTGAAGGCGGTCATCAAGTCGTAAGCGTTACTCCAGCGCCTTCGCCAGCGCTGCAACCATCGCCTGCGGCTTGTAGCCGAGCTTGGCCGGCGTCAGTCCCAGCCGCACCACGACGAGCTTCTGCGACGGGATGATTGCCACTGATTGCCCGTCATGGCCCTGCATCCAGAAGGCGTCAGCCGGCAGTTCGATGCCGGCATCGGGGTCGTCCTCGACCGAGCCGGAACCTTCCGGCCCCTGCAGCCAGAGCTGGCCGCGGCCATATTCGCCCTCCGAAGCCGGCGCCTCCTCACGCATCCATGAGACGAAGCCGGCGGGCAGTATCTGTGCGCCGTTCCAGACGCCGTCGTCCGCGAGGAATTGGCCGAAGCGGGCCCAGTCATGCGCCGTGGCGTAGAGATAGGACGAGCCGACGAAGGTGCCGCGCGCGTCGGTTTCCAGCACGGCGGTGTTCATGCCGAGCGGGTCGAACAGCGCCTTGCGCGGCCAGGCCAGCGCCTGCGCTTTGTCGCCAACCGCATTCTGCCAGAGTTTCGACAGCATCACCGTCGTGCCGGACGAATAACTCCACACCTTGCCGACCTCGCCCACCAGCGGCTTGGCCGAGGCGAAGGCCGACATGTCAGGTTCGAGGTAGAGCATCTTCGTGACGTCGGTGACATCGCCGTAATCCTCGTTGAATTCGAGGCCCGACGACATCGCCATCATGTCGGCAAGGCTGATTCTGGCGCGCCCGTCGGCCTTCCACGGTTCGAACAGGCCGGTGGCGTCGGTCGTCATCTTGCCGTCCTTGACCAGCGTGCCGATGATCGCGGCGGTCACCGTCTTTGTCATCGACCAGCCGAGCAGCGGCGTCGAAGCCGAAAAGCCTTCGCCATAGCGTTCGCCGACGACGCGGCCGTTCTTGACCACCACCACCGCGCGCATGCCGGGACCGGTCGCGCCGGCATCGTCGAGGATCGCGGTAACGGCGGGATTCTGCGACGGCTCGACACGCTCGCCTAGCGGCCACAGCGCGTCGGTCTGCGCAACCTCCGCCGGCGGCTCCAGCGCGAAAGCCTTGGCCGCGGCGACATCGCCGTCGGGAACCGCAGCGCAGCCGCCATTGTCACGCGCGACCGAAAGCGACTTGCCGAATATGCCGAACAGCCCGGCCGAAACGGTTCCCTTCTCCGTATCGACGCTGACCGACATCAGCCGCAGAAGCGGGTGTCCAGGCGCCTGCACGTCCGCCTTCAGCACCTCATTGGCGTCGCGGCCAGCGACGAAAACGTTGGAGCAGACCATTTTTGCGGCATAGCCCGAGCCGACGCGGATGAGCTCCGGCGGTGCGAAATAGAGCCAGCCCGCCAGCGCCACGACCGCCAGCACGATGAGGCTGAGCAGCCACTTCACGATTCTCAGGAAAATCCGCATTGCCGTCGCCTCCTCGCAACGGCCACAAGGTCATGGATTTGCCGCCATTCGTCACGCAAATTTTATGAGACACCAAGCGCCGTCAACCGAAAATCAACCATGATGGCGCAAGACGGAGCTTGGAGACTGCCGCGTGGGGCGGCAGGATCAGGCAATATCGTTTGCGTGGGTCACGGGGCACACGCTCAACTGAAATGTTCGGCCGGCACGCTTCGGCCAGGGAGACGCGATGCGCCGTCTTGCGGCTATCATCCTGCTTGCAGCACTCGCCGGCTGCACGACGGTCGACGATCTGGCCCCGGTCAGTTCGCGCACTGTCGGCGGTGGTTCGGGCGGCATGCAGGCCGAGGTCATGGTGCGCTACCCGCGCTTCGGCGACAACGATCCGCATGACTGGACCGGCCGCAACCCGTGGCAGCACGCCGTGCACGGCACCGACGTGTCGAAATACCAGACCTCCATCGATTGGCAGAAGGCGCGCAGCAGCGGCATTTCCTTCGCCTTCATCAAGGCGACCGAGGGCGGCGACCGCGTCGACGATTATTTCGAAGAGCATTGGCGCAACACCAGAGCCGCGGGCATGCCGCGCAGCGCCTATCATTTCTACTATTTCTGCCGGCCCGCCGCCGAGCAGGCGGCCTGGTTCATCCGCAACGTGCCGCGCGACCGCTCGGCGCTGCCGCCAGTGCTCGACATGGAATGGAACCCGCAGTCGCCGACCTGCAAGCTGCGTCCGCCCGCAGCGACTGTACGCAGTGAAATGAAGACGTTCCTGGAGATCATCGAGAAGCACTACGGCAAGAAGCCGATCATCTACACGTCGATCGATTTCTTCGACGACAACCAGCTTGCCGGCTTTCTGGGCTACCCCTACTGGCTGCGCTCGGTGGCCGGGCATCCGGCAGAGCGCTACGGCAGCCACCCCTTCACCTTCTGGCAATATACCGGCACCGGCGTCGTGCCCGGCATCAAGGGCAATGCCGACATCAATGTCTTCAACGGCAGCGAAGCCCAGTGGAAGAAGTGGCTGAAGGAAAATACCCGGTAAGAGGGTGATGCAGCCCGTCGACAAGTGAATATCAGCCGTTCTCACGCGAGCGTGAGAAAATCCGGCTTCCCTCCGGCCGGATATGCGGCTAATTCGCGCCGTTGCCCGTTTTTTGCCATGTCCATTAGGCAAAGGTGATATCGAGGGCATCAAGGCTTGGAGTTTTATTGATGGTAGCACGCTTTACGGCGCTGGCGGCGCTTTTCGTGTCGTTTGTGGCAACACCTGTGATGGCACAGGAATGCGGCGGTGATTTTGCTGCCTGGAAGAAAGCGTTGCATGCCGAAGCGCAGGCCGCCGGTGTCGGCGAAAAAGGCCTGACTGCCCTCGACAATTCCGATATCGACCCGAAAGTGCTGCAGCGCGACCGTGCCCAGGGCGTGTTCAGCCAGACCTTCGCCGAATTTTCCGGCCGCATGATTTCCGACTACCGCCTCAAGCAGGGCGCGGCCAATCTCAAGAAATATGCCGATGTGTTTGCCCGCGCCGAAAAGGAATTCGGCGTACCGGGGCCGGTGATCGCAGCCTTCTGGGCGCTGGAGACCGATTTTGGCGCCGTTCAGGGCGATTTCCACACGCTGAGCGCACTCGTGACGCTGTCGCATGATTGCCGCCGGCCCCAGCTCTTCCGCCCGCAGATCATACCGCTGCTGACGCTGATCGACCGCGGCATCCTGCCCGCCGACGTGACCGGCGCATGGGCCGGCGAAATCGGCCAGACGCAGATCCTGCCCTCCGACTATCTGCTGCGCGGCGTCGACGGCGACGGCGACGGCATCGTCGACCTGCGCAACAGCGCGCCCGACGTCATCATGACCACCGGCAACAAGATCCTGTCGCGCGGCTGGAAGCGCGGCGAACCCTGGCTGATCGAAGTGCGCGTTCCCGACACCATGCCGTGGGAGCAGACGGGCCGCACCAACAAGCTGCCAATGTCGCAGCTCATCGCCTGGGGCATTACCGACCGCAACGGCAATCCGCTGAAGGACAATGGCCTCAAGGCCGGCGTCGTCCTGCCGATGGGCCACAAGGGTCCGGCCTTCCTGAGCTTCGATAACTACGACGTCTATCTCGAATGGAACCAGTCGATCACCTACACGCTGACCGCCGCGCATCTGGCGACACGGCTGGCCGGCGAGCCGCCCTTCGAGCGCCGCACGCCGGAAGCCGGCCTGACCGGCGACGCCATGAAGAGCCTGCAGCAGAAGCTGCATGACAAGGGCTACGATGTCGGCGGCATCGACGGTATCCTCGGCACCAACACCCGCGAAGCGATCCGCCAGGAACAGATCAGGCTCGGCCTGCCTGTAGACGGCTGGCCGACGCCGGCGCTGCTGGCGAATTTGTAGGTTTAGGGGAGTAAGGGAATAGGGCAGTAGGGGAATATGTGGTCTGGGATCGGTTCGCCGAGCTAGTACCTATCCACTCCCCTCCTCAATCCGCCATTGTCTCCAAACTCGCAAAGCCCTGCGGCGCGTCGCCCTCGTCGAAGGGCGTCGTCACCTCGACGAAGGTGTCGGGATAAAAGCCGTTGAAGCGGGTGCGCAGCGACAGCGAATAGGCACCGATATGGCCGATCTCGATCCAGTCGCCGGTGTCGATGGTTTCCGGCAGCCAGAACGGCCGCGACAGGATATCGACGGAATCGCAGGTCGCGCCGCAGACCTTGAACGGCACGATCTTGCCTTCGTCGCCATTGCGCGAGCGGATCGCCGGATCGGGTATGAAACGCGCCGGCAGCGTGATCTTTCCGGTCCATGAATCGGACAGCGACGCCCAGATGCCGTCATTGATGTAGAGCCGCCTGCCCTTGCGCAGCAGCACGCGCACGATGAGCGAAAAGGCGCGCGCGACGATGACGCGGCCGGGCTCGGCCACCAGCGGTACGCCGTCGAACTGGTATTCCTTTATATCGCCGCGCAGCCGCGACATGATCTGCCCGAGCGAAGGCATCTCCTGTTTCTTGCGGTTGGGGTCGTGACCGTATTCGGCCGGGAAACCACCGCCGACATCCAGCCCGGCAATGTCGAAACTCAGCCGGTTGCGTATCCAGTCGGCCGACGCCAGCGCGCGCTCATACGTGTCCGGGTCTTCGATCTGGCTGCCGACATGGAAGCAGATGCCGACCTTGTAGCCGGTCTTGTTCAGCCGCTCGGCCAGTTCGACCGCGTAGGCCGGCCCGGCGCCGAATTTCTTCGACAATTCGTAGGCCGCCGACCCCTTGGTCTGGATGCGCACGAAAACGGTGATCGCGCCCGGATCAATGTCGAGCGCCCGCACCACTCGCGTCACCTTGGTGATCTCATCCTCATGGTCGATGGAAATGACGCGAATGCCGTATTTTTCCAACGCCAGCCTGATGTCGGATTGAGCCTTGACCGGATGCATGTAGAGCATCTCGGCATCGGTCGACACTGCGCGGACGGCGGCGAACTCGCCGGGCGACGCGACATCGAAGGCGGTGACGCCGGCCTCGACGAGCGTTTTCAGAACCAGATTTTCACCGTTGGTTTTCACGGCATAAGCAGTCTTGCCGGGAAACATCTCCATGAACTGCCTGGTGTCCTTCTTCAGAACCTCCGGCCTGAAACAATAGACCGGATCGTCTGGACGAAGGGCAAGGGCTGCTGCTTTCGCATTGTCGAATCGCTGCATGCATCCTCCTCGAGGCAGTGAGCGCGAACTTAGAGCAAGCGGAAGACAAAGGGAATCCATTAGACCGCGAGGGCTAATTTCCATCATTCGCTTTTATCGATTAGTTTCTACGATATAATGCGTTGGATCGATTGATCGGAATGAGCGAGACCATGGCAATAGCAGATCGGACTTTTCGCCATGAATGCCCATTCCCCATTCGCCGCAACCACTTCCGTGGCGATTTCCTCCTCGCCCGTCGACATTGCACCGGTTCGGCAAAAGCGGACCATCTGGGTGCAAGTCATGGCGGTGGTGCCGGGGCTTGCCTTGACCGCGATCATCGCGGCGACGGGGTTCGTGCTGCGCGAAATCCCTGGCGTCTCGGTCTTCAGCCCGATGATCCTCGCCATCGTCATCGGCATCGCCTTCCACAATCTCGTCGGAACGCCGGCAAAGACGAAAGCCGGTGTCGTCTTCTCGCTGCGCCGGGTGCTGCGCCTCGCCATCATCCTGCTCGGCCTGCAATTGACCGCCGCGCAGATCGCCGAGGTGGGTGCGAGCGGCATAGCCATCATCGCAACGACGCTCATCGCCACCTTCGTCTTCACCGTCCGGCTTGGCCGAATGCTCGGCGTGGAGCGCAGGCTGGCCGAACTGATTGCTGCGGGCACCTCGATCTGCGGCGCTTCCGCGGTGATCGCCACCAACACGGTCACCCGCGCACCGGACGAGGACGTCGCCTATGCGGTGGCCTGCGTCACCATGTTCGGCTCGATCGCCATGTTCACCTACCCGCTCTTGCCCGGCCTCCTCGGCCTCGACGCGCATGCCTATGGCCTTTGGGCCGGAGCCTCGATCCACGAGATAGCTCAAGTTGTGGCGGCAGCCTTTCAGGAGGGGCAGTCGGCCGGCGAGTTCGGTACGGTTGCAAAACTCAGCCGCGTCATGCTGCTGGCGCCCGTGGTCCTTTCGCTTGGGCTGATGGCGACGCGCCGCGCAAGGCGCAACGGCAACAGCCAGATGACGGCAAAGGCGCCGGTTCCATGGTTCGTGCTCGGCTTCATCGCGATGGTCGCCTTCAACAGCGCGGTGACGATCCCTGCCGAGGCAAAGAGCGTGATCGTGATGGCGACGACCTTCATGCTCAGCATGGCGCTGGCAGCCATGGGCCTGGAAACCGACATCGCCAAGCTGCGCGCCAAGGGCTTTCGGCCGTTGGTTCTTGGGTTGACTGCGTTTTTGTTCATCGCGACGTTCAGTTTGGTGATGATCAAGCTGATGGGGTAGCTACCGCGCCAGTGACGGCGGGTCGCCACCCATGACCCTCGAACAACTCCGCATCTTCATCGCGGTCGCCGAGCGCGAACACGTAACCCGCGCCGCCCGCGACCTCAACCTGACGCAATCGGCCACCAGTGCCGCCGTCGCTGCCCTCGAGGAACGGCACGCGACAAAACTTTTCGACCGCGTCGGCCGCCGCATCGAACTGACCGAGGCCGGGCGGCTGTTTCTGGTCGAGGCGCGCGCCGTGCTGGCACGCGCGGCATCGGCCGAGGCCGTGCTGGCCGATCTAGCCGGACTGAAGCGTGGTGCGCTGCATATCGCCGCCAGCCAGACCGTTTCCAACTATTGGCTGCCGCCGCTGATGCATCGCTATCAGGCACATTTTCCCGGCATCGCCATGCGGCTCACCATCGGCAACACCGAGCAGGTCGCAGCCGCTGTGCACGAGGGACTTGCCGATCTCGGTTTCGTCGAGGGCGAGATCGACGATCCGGCGCTTGAGATCACCCCGGCAGCTGACGACGAACTGGTGCTCGTCGTCGGCACCTCGCACGCCTGGGCCGGACGAAAGTCGATCGCGCCAAGCGACCTGCGAAGCTCGCGCTGGGTGCTGCGCGAGCCGGGTTCCGGCACCCGCGCCATGTTCGAGGAAGCGCTGGTGGCGCTCGGCATCCGGCCTGCCGAACTCGACGTCGCGCTCGAGCTATCGTCCAACGAAGCTGTGCGCACGGCGGTCGAGGCCGGCGCCGGCGCGACCGTCATGTCCAGCCTCGTCACCAGCGCGGCAGTGGCGGCCGGCACGCTCGTCCAGATGCCGGTCACACTGCCGAAGCGGCGCTTTCTAGCCATCCGCCACAAGGAACGCCATGTGACGCGCGCGGCGCGCGAGTTTCTGGCGCTTGCCGCGGGAAACGGGCAAGCTGGCTGAAATCGGGTGGCTTGAGTCGGGGGAGCCTCGTAAGGCTTGCGAGCCGCAGCCCGATCCGGGCTGACGGGTTGGGAGCTTCCATGGCCGTTACATCGACAGCAGGCGCAGTACAGAAAACCATGAGCGCCAAGGATTGGGGCCAGTTGCTGTTGCTCGGCGCCATCTGGGGCGGCTCATTCTTCTTTGCGCGCATCGCCGTCAGTGAGATCCAGCCGCTGGTGCTGGTGCTGTTTCGCGTGGCGATCGCGGCGATTGCGCTGCATGTCTATCTCGGAGTGCGCGGGCCTTCCTTCCAGCTTGCCCTGCCCTATGCCGGCAGCTTCTTCGTGCTGGCGCTCCTCAACAATGTCATTCCGTTTTCGCTGATCTTCCTTGGCCAGACGGAACTCGGCGCCGGCCTTGCCTCCGTCCTGAACGCCACGACGCCGTTCTGGACGGTGATGCTGGCAAATTCGATGACGACGGACGAAAAACTGTCCTGGAACAAGATCGCCGGCGTGCTGCTCGGCATTGCCGGTACGGCGGTCATGATCGGACCGGGCGTCATCGCCGGTCTTGGCGGGCCTGTCTGGGCGAAATTCGCGCTGGTCGGCGCTTCGGTTTCCTATGCCTTCGCGCTGATCTTCGCCCGCCGCTTCAAGGCGCTGCCGCCGCCGGTGGTGGCGACCGGCCAATTGACTGCCTCTACCCTCATCATGATCCCCATCGTGCTCGCGCTCTACGGAGCAGGTGGACTGTTCGGCGCCAGCCTGCCGGTGTGGAGCGCGGTTCTGGCGCTGGCGCTTCTTTCGACCGCCTTCGCCTATATCCTCTATTTCAACCTGGTCGCTTCGTCCGGCGCGACCAATGCTTCGCTCGTCACGCTGATCGTGCCGGTGAGCGCCACGCTGCTCGGCATCGCCTTCCTGGGCGAGCACATGGACCTTATCGAAGCCATCGGCATGGCGCTGATCGCACTTGGCCTCGTGACCATCGACGGCAGGCTCTTTCGCCGCCGATGACGCAAAATTGCCGACTTGTCGCCATAATTTATTCACAGGCGTAACTACGACTTTCGGCTAATGATTTCAAAAACTAAGCCCTACAAAAGGGTCGGTTTTTTCACAATCCTGTCGCAATGCAGCACGTTTTCTGCTTGCCTGTTGCCCAAAGTCCCCTAGACTCCGGCCCATAGCTCAATATTGGAGGCTACATATGGGACTTACTCGGCCAATCAATGCATTGATGATTTGTGCTGCGTTCGCTGTAATCGGCGCCCTGATCGTAGGGGTTCTTCCTTAAAGCCGCTGAGCTTGAAGACCAGCACTGACTGGTAGATAAATGAAAAGGCCGGGCCAAACGCCCGGCCTTTTCCGTTTCAGGCAGCTATGTCAGGCAGCAGCCGAACCGGCCACATCAACGACGGTCTCTGCCGGCGCGCGGATGCCGATCATGTGGCAGATCGCGACCACGAGGTCCGAGCGGTTCATCGTGTAGAAATGGAAGTCGCCGACGCCGCGCTCGACAAGGTCGAGCACTTGCTCGGCAGCCACAGCGGCGGCAACCAGCGCATGGGTCTGCGGATCGCGGTCGAGGCCTTCGAAGCGCTCGGCCAGCCAGGCCGGCACATGCGCGCCGGCGCGCGAGGCGAAATTCGCCACCTGCTTGAAGCTGTGGACCGGCTGGATGCCCGGAACGATCGGGATATAGATGCCAGCCCGCCGCACGCGCTCGACGTAACGCTCATAGAGATCATTGTCGAAGAAGAACTGGGTGATGGCTCGCGTCGCGCCATTGTCGACCTTGCGCTTCAGCATTTCGATATCGGTGGCGAAATCCGGGCTTTCCGGGTGCTTTTCCGGATAGGCAGCAACCGAAATGTCGAAATCACCGAAGGATTTCAGCCCTGCGACCAGATCGGCACCGTTCTGGTAACCCTCGGAGTGAGGACGATAGGTGCCGCCAACGCCCGACGCCGGATCGCCGCGCAGCGCCACGAAACGCTTGATGCCGTAGGAGACGAATTCAGCGATGACCGCATTCACCTCGTCCTTGGACGCGCCGACGCAGGTCAGATGCGCGGCAGCCTGAATGTTGGTCTCGCCCTGAATGCGCTTGATGGTGCGGCCGGTGCGCTCGCGCGTCGAACCGCCCGCGCCATAGGTAACCGAGACAAAATTCGGCTGCAGCGGCTCAAGCCGCTTCACCGTATCCCAAAGCCGCACTTCCATCTCGTCGGTCTTGGGCGGAAAGAATTCGAACGACACACGGATCTTGTCGCCGATGTCGGACCGTCGGGAAAAACCGTAATTGCTCATCAGACAGTTTCCCTCGAGATGGCTGCGTTGGGTATGGGGTCGGCAATCAGCAGGCGACGGTCGCGGCCGAGCCAGAGTTTGACGGTGAGCTTGGCCTCCGAGCCGCCGCGCGGCTCGAAGTCCTGCGTTTCTTCGAGATCAAGGCCTGCTTCCGCGAACCATTCCTCGATCTGCCGGTCGGAGAAGCCGAGACGCATATGCGCATGCTCCTCGCGCAGGAATTCCAGCGTATGCGGCGCGAAATCGACGATCACCAGCCGACCGGCCGGACGCAGCAGCCGTGCCGCCTCGCGAATGGCCGATGCGGGATCGTCGAGATAATGCAGAACCTGATGCATGGTGACGAGGTCGAAGGAATCGCGCTCGACCGGCGGCGCAAAAATATCGCCCTGCCGCACCTGCGCGTTGGAAACGCCGGCCTTGTCGAGATTGGCTCGCGCCACCGTCAGCATCTCGCGCGACATGTCGATGCCGATGCCACGGCGATAGAGCGGCGCAAATATCTCCAGCAGCCTGCCCGTGCCGGTGCCGAGATCAAGCATCGACTGGAAGGGGCGCTTGCCAACGAGCTTCAGCAGTGCGGTCTCGACGGCACGGTCGGGCACGTGCAGCGAACGGATTTCATCCCAGCTCGCGGCGTTTTCGCTGAAATATTCGGTCGCACGCTCTTGCCGCTTGCGCTTCACCGACACCAGCCGCTCAAGATCGCGCTCGATCTGCGGGTCGCCGTCATGGACGCGCGCCACCAGACCATGCACGAAATCGCGCGCGACATCCGAATCCGAAACGCGGAAGAAGGCCCACGACCCTTCCTGATAACGGCCGATCAGCCCCGCTTCGAGCAACAGCTTCAAATGACGCGAAACGCGCGGCTGCGACTGGTTGAGGATTTCGGTGAGGTCCGACACGGTGAGGTCGCCGCGCGAAAGCAGCGCAAGAATGCGCAGCCGGCTGGATTCGGCAGCGGCCTTCAATGTATCTACCAGGGAATCTAAAGTTACCCGCATGGGTGACATCTCTCAAAAAAAGACATAAACATATCTTTATGTGACGACAGCGAGTTTTGCAATCACTAATGTCGCTGGCAGGCAAGAAAATGACGTTTCTCTCTTGGGCCGAATGAACATGTTCGAAAAGCGTGACGGCGAGCAGGTCCTGACCGACGATCCTGCAGCCATGCCGGCAGACGGCAGCGTCGTCTTCATCGGCCGCATCCGCTCGCCCTGGACGACACGCGAAACCTGCCCGAAGAACATGGGCGCCGCGCGCGAGACAGGCGAAGGCGCAACAATCGAGATTGACGCGTCCTACAGGCAAGGCCTGCAAGGGCTCGCCAACGCCAGTCACGCCATCGTCCTGACCTGGCTGCATCACGCGCCGCGGAATCTGATTGTGCAGAAACCACGCCATGCCACTGACGCCAAAGGCGTTTTCGCCTTGCGCTCCCCTGCCCGCCCCAACCCGGTCGGGCTGCATATCGCCAGGCTGCTTTCGCTCGACATAGAGACCGGCACGCTGACACTCGACGCCATCGACGTGCTCGACGGCACGCCGGTAATCGACCTGAAGCCCTATATTCCAACTGTCGACCTCATTGCCGATGCGGTCTTTGCCAGCAGCAAGGATGCGAAATGAAGGGTTCGACCGGCCGCCGCCGCGCCATCGCCAAGGCGCTGACAGCCCTCCTGCCGATGGCGCCTTACGCCGACACCGAGCAGATTCGCGCCGATGCCGGGGCCGTGCATATGAAAACGCTGCCGCCGGCAATTGCCGTCTGGCTGGCAACCGTCGCCCATGTCCGCCACCAGCATACCGACTACGAGAATCTGCTCGATGAAGGCTACGACCGGGATTCGGCGCGCTTCTTCGTGGTCGACCAGACCAACAAGGTGCTCACAGGCTGGCGCGCGACACGTCTTCTCGACCCGGATGATGAGGATGCTTAAAGAGCGACGTTGACGACCCCCTCTCCCCGTTCTTCACGGGGAGAGGGTAAGGGTGAGGGGCTGTTTTATCTAAGCCCCGTAAATCCACTGCTCCGGCACGCGCACCGATACTTCCTCGTCCTTCTCGATCCGACCCGGCTTTTCGACCCAGGCAACCAGCCCGCGGAACCGCTTGGCCACCTTCGGAAACAGCAGCGACCCGGCATCGTGGTCGGCCATGCCGGCGCGTTCGGCCACCCGTCTTCCGGCAATGCGGCACGGGCTGTTCTGCGCACCGATCTTCAGCGTCACGCCGCCCTTGAAGAATAGCATCGTGCCGGACGGCAGCATGGAAAGATGCGGCACGCCCTCAAGCAGCAGATTGGCGCCGATCCATTCAGGCCTGATTTCGGCAATGCCCATGCGCTCGGCGACCAGCGCCAGTTCGTCGGGTGCTACGATCGACACCTGACGTTCGTTGCGCATTTCGGTGCCGCGCGGATACCACGGCTCGCGCCCGCCGGAGCGGCGCGTGTAGCCGCCGTGGAAATCCCTCGGAATACCCTGGAACTCGAGTTGCAGGCTGTCGGTTGCCTGTGTCTCGAAATCTTCCCCCGGCGCGACATAGATGCCTGCGACGCGGGCCGTGAGTTTCCACCCCGGCAGGATCGGGGTTTCGCTTTCCAATGGGCTCAGCAGATCGGCCATGTCATTTCCCTTGGGCTTTGCGCGGGAAAATGCCGGTCAAGCGCCATCGCGTCCAGCCAAAAAGCCTGATCGATCGATGATCGGCGTGAATGGCTACATCATCCTGAGCAGCGCCCCGCCGATCGAGTACCCCGCACCGAATGCACAAAGCAGGCCGTATTCGCCCGCCTTCATGTCGGCATGGTTCTGCTGAAGCGCAATGACGGCGCCGGCGCCGGCGGTGTTGCCGAGACGCTCCAGCACCATCGGCGCGCGATCGTGCCCGACCTCGTGGCCGAAGGAGAGTTTTAGGATCATCGCGTTCATGCGCGCATTGGCTTGATGCAGCCAGAAGCGGCGGATATCGTCCGGCGTCTGCCCATGCTCGGCCAGGAAATTGACGATGAAGCGGTGGCCGGCCACGGTGACTTCCTTGAACACCTTGTTGCCCACCTGCTTGATCATGTTGCCCTCCATGTTGATCATGTAGGGGTCCTCCTGCGCGGTGCGGGTAAGATAGCCGAGATTGGTGCGGATGTTGCTCGAAAGCTGCGTCCAGGTGCGGGTATCGAGCACTTCGAAGCGGCCGGGCCGCGTCTCGCCCTCGCCGATCGCCTCGACGATCATCGAGGCCGAGGCGTCGCCGAAGATGAAATGCGTCTGCCGGTCGCGGAAATTGAGATGCCCGGTGATGATCTCCGGCGTCGTCACCAGAACGCGCTTCTGCGCGCCAGACCGCACCAGATTGACGGCGACATGCAGGCCGGCGGCAGCCGAAGAGCAGCCGAGCCCCATGTCGAAGCCTGCTCCCTGCGTGCCCATGGCGTGCTGCATCTCGATGGCAATCGCCGGATAGGGCCGCTGGTGATGCGAGGCCGAGCAGATGACCATGTCGATGTCGGCGGCCTGCAAGCCCGCATGCTCCAGCGCGCGCTCGGCCGAAGCGATGCCGAATTCGGCTTCCAGCGACAGCGCATCGTCCGGCCGGGCCGGTATGCGCGGCGCCATGCGGGTCGGGTCGAGAATGCCCTCGCGTTCGATGACATGGCGGTTCTTCACGCCCGAGGCATAGACGATGAAATCGGAATCGGACTTCTGCAGCGGTTCCAGCCCCTGCGCGGCGCGGCGCGGATTCTCGGTATCGATCCAGGTGTTGAAGCTTGCGACAAGTTCTTCATTGGAGATCGAGGCTTCGGGGATTTTGATGCCGATGCCGCTGATGATGACGCGATGCATGCTATGCCTGTCCGGTGCGCTCACTTCTCACGATCTGCTCGCGCACGCTTTGCAGAAACGCGGTCTCCCCGGGGATAGTGTCGCAGGACGGCAGTTTACGTCAGCTTAACCTGCGTGGCAAAGGCAGGCGCTTTACACCCGTTGCGCCATGATGAAAAGCCGCGGAAAGCGAAGAAGCACCTTGCCGTCCAACGCCGGCGGATAGGCAGACGCGATGCGCGCCGTGTATTCCTTCAGGAACAGCGCCCTCTCCCCGTCTTCAAGCGGATCGATGAAAGGCTTCAGGCCGGTCGATTTCACCCATTCGACGATCGCCTCGGCACTCGCCAGCGGATGGTTGTAGATCGTATGCCAGATGTCGAGCCTGGCCGACTGCGGCGTCAGAAGATCGTAATAGGACGCCACCGGCGGCAACGGCGCACGCGCGGCGCGAGCGATCTTTGCCGCGAACGGCATCGCAGCTGCCGTCTCGCGCATCTGCACATGCGACTGCTCGCCGAGATTGTCCGGCATCTGCACGGCAAGCACGCCGCCCGGCGCAAGCAGGCCGAGCAGCCTGGCCAACACCGCCTGATGGTTGGGCAGCCACTGGAACACGGCATTGGCGAAGATCACGTCCACCGGCCCGTCCGGCGTCCAGCTATCGGCATCGGCGAGCGTAAATTCCAGCGCCGGCAGGCGACGCCTCGCCTCCTCGATCATCGCCGGCGAAGAGTCGACGCCGCTGACTTTCGCGGTCGGCCAGCGCGCCGCCAGCAGTTCCGTCGAATTGCCCGGACCGCAACCGATATCGACGACATGGCGCGGGTTTTCGAGCGGTATTTGAGCCAGCAAGTCGCGCGACGGACGGGTCCGCTCATCCTCGAATTTGAGATATTGGGATGCGGACCAGTCTGCCATCGCTCATGCTCGTTCTGGAGATCGAATGCAAAAGCGCCCCGCTGTGACACGGGGCGCTGGTAGAAATCTGTTATCGCGTCAGCCGCTTGTAGGTCATGCGGTGCGGGTTGACGGCATCGGGGCCGAGGCGGCGGATCTTGTCCTTCTCGTAGTCCTCGAAGTTGCCCTCGAACCATTCGACATGGCTGTCACCCTCGAAGGCCAGCATATGCGTCGCCATGCGGTCGAGGAACATGCGATCGTGGGAGATGATGACGGCGCAGCCGGCGTAATTTTCCAGTGCGTCTTCCAGTGCCGCCAGCGTTTCCGTATCGAGATCGTTGGTCGGCTCGTCGAGGAGGAGAACGTTGCCGCCGGTCTTCAGCATCTTGGCGAGGTGCACGCGGTTGCGCTGGCCGCCGGAGAGATTACCGACCTTCTGCTGCTGGTCGCCGCCACGGAAGTTGAACGACGAACAGTAAGCTCGGGTGTTGGCCTCGAACTTGCCGAGCTTGACCACTTCGGCACCGCCGGAAATCTCTTCCCAGACCGTTTTGTTGGCATCGAGCGCGTCACGGCTCTGGTCGACATAGCCGAGCTTGACGGTTTCGCCGATGCGGACCGAGCCGGAATCGGGCGTCTCCTGGCCGGTGATCATCTTGAACAGCGTGGTTTTGCCGGCGCCGTTCGGGCCGATGACGCCGACGATGCCGCCGGGCGGCAGCTTGAAGGTCAGGTTCTCGATCAGCAGCTCTTCGCCAAAACCCTTGTTCAGGTCGGCAACCTCGATGACGACATTGCCGAGGCGCTCGCCATGCGGAATGACGATCTGCGTGTCGCTGGGACGGCGCTTGTCGGCAGCCTCCAGAAGATTTTCGAAGGCCTGGATACGCGCCTTGGACTTGGTCTGGCGCGCCTTGGGGCTGGAAGAAATCCACTCGCGCTCGCGGTTGATGGCGCGCTGGCGCGCATCGTCCTCACGGCCTTCCTGCTTGAGGCGCTTGGCCTTGGCTTCGAGATAGGCGGTGTAGTTGCCCTCATAGGGAATGCCGCGGCCGCGGTCGAGCTCGAGAATCCAGCCGGTGACGTTGTCGAGGAAGTAGCGATCGTGGGTGATGAGCAGCACCGCACCCTTATAGGCTCGCAGATGCTTTTCCAGCCAGGCCGTGGTCTCGGCGTCGAGATGGTTGGTCGGTTCGTCGAGCAGCAGAAGGTCGGGCTCTGAAAGCAGCAGCTTGCACAGAGCGACGCGGCGGCGCTCGCCGCCCGAAAGCTTGGTCACTTCCGAGTCCTTGGGCGGGCAGGCCAGCGCTTCCATGGCCATCTCGACCTGCTGTTCGAGGTCCCAGAGGTTCAGCCGGTCCATATCGTCCTGAAGACGCGCCGACTCGTCGGCAGTCTCGTCGGAATAGTTCATCATCAGCTCGTTGTAGCGCTCGATGATGGCCGTCTTCTTGGCGACGCCTTCCATGATGTTTTCGAAGACCGTCTTGGTGGCGTCGAGCTGCGGCTCCTGCGCCAGATAGCCGACGGTCGCACCCTCGGCGAGCCAGGCTTCGCCATTCCACTCCTTGTCGAGACCGGCCATGATCTTGAGCACAGTCGACTTACCGGCGCCGTTCGGCCCGAGAATGCCGATCTTGGCGTCCGGGTAGAAGGAGAGATGGAGGTTTTCGAGGACTTTCTTGGTGCCGTAGGCCTTGTTGAGCCCGGCCATGTGATAGATGAACTGGCGTGCCACGCTTGGCTAATCCCTGATCTGTTTGCGGAGGTTGCGCGCTATGTAGGCGATGCCGGCCGAAACGGCAAATGCTTTTGGGGGAGCCGAAGCCATCTACAGCGCGCTTCCCCCTCAAACCTTGATCCGCCACCCCGTCTTGAAGATCCACCACACGGCAACCAGACACGCTGCAAGAAACGCCAGCGTCATGGCGAGGCTGATGCCGATATTCACGTCGGCCACGCCATAAAAACTCCAGCGGAAGCCGCTGACCAGATAGAGCACCGGGTTGAACAGCGTGACCTTCTGCCAGAAGGGCGGCAGCATATCGATGGAATAGAAACTGCCGCCGAGGAAGGTCAGTGGCGTCACGATCAGCATCGGCACCAGTTGCAGCTTCTCGAAACCGTCGGCCCAGATGCCGATGAGGAAGCCGAACAGGCTGAATGTCACCGCCGTCAGCACGAGGAACAGCATCATCCACAGCGGATGCTCGATGTGCAGCGGCACGAAGAGCGCCGCGGTCGCAAGGATGATCAGCCCGAGGATGATGGATTTCGTCGCGGCGGCACCGACATAGCTGACGACGATTTCCAGCGAGGAGACCGGCGCGGACAGCAGCTCGTAGATCGTGCCGACGAACTTTGGAAAATAGATGCCGAAGGAGGCATTGGAGATACTTTGCGTCAAAAGCGAAAGCATGATCAGCCCCGGTACGATGAAGGAGCCATAGCTGACACCGCCGATTTCCTTCATATGCGAGCCGATGGCCGAGCCGAAGACGACGAAATAGAGCGAGGTCGAGATGACCGGCGAGACGATGCTCTGCAGAAGCGTGCGCCACGTGCGGGCCATTTCGAACAGATAGATCGCGCGGATGGCATAAAAATTCATGACCGCTGCTCCCGCACCAGGCTGACAAAGATTTCTTCCAGCGAATTCTGCTTGGTCTGCAAATCCCGGAAGCGGATGCCCGCTTCGTTCAGGTCGCGCAGCAGCGTGGTAATGCCGGTGCGTTCCTGCTGCGTGTCGTAGGTATAGGTCAGCTCGTCGCCTTCCTGCGACAGCTCCAGCCCGTGCTTTTCGAGTGCTGTGGGAATGTTTTCCAGCACGCCCTGCAACTGAAGCGTCAGCTGCTTCTTGCCGAGCTTGCGCATCAGTTCGGCCTTTTCCTCGACGAGGATGATTTCGCCCTGGTTGATAACGCCGATGCGGTCGGCCATCTGCTCCGCCTCTTCGATGTAATGCGTGGTGAGGATGATGGTGACGCCGGTGTCGCGCAACGAGCGCACGACTTCCCACATGTCACGCCGGAGTTCGACATCAACGCCGGCGGTCGGCTCGTCGAGGAACAGGATCTGCGGCTCGTGCGACAGCGCCTTGGCGATCATCACCCGGCGCTTCATGCCGCCGGAAAGGGTGATGATCTTGCTGTCTTTCTTGTCCCACAGCGAAAGCTCGCGCAGCACCTTCTCGATATGGGCCGGGTTCTTCGGCTTGCCGAACAGGCCGCGGCTGAAGCTCACCGTCGCCCACACCGTCTCGAAGGCGTCGGTCGTCAGTTCCTGCGGCACGAGCCCGATCCGCGAGCGCGCGGCGCGATAATCCTTGATGATATCGTGGCCGTCGGCCATCACCGACCCTTCGCTCGGATTGACGATGCCGCAGATGATGCTGATCAGCGTCGTCTTGCCGGCACCGTTGGGGCCGAGCAGCGCAAAGATCTCGCCCTTGCGGATATCGAGATTGATGTCCTTCAGCGCCTTGAAACCCGTGGCGTATGTCTTGGACAGATGGGAAACGGAAATGATCGGCTGCATGAAGGTGCCTGTCGATGGCCGCATTTGCGGTTGCTGTGGAGAATGCGGCGGAGAAGCCCGGGGCCCGAGTTGGGAAGCGAATGGAATATATGGTTCGCATTTCGATGCACAAGGGCAATCGGAGCCCCTCCTGACATCATCAGTGAAGAAAAAACATCCAAAGTTTCGTCATGAAATCCAAGGTCGGTGGATGGCAGCGCACGCTCCCTTGACGCGCCCATCGCCGTGGCCAACAGTCCGCAGTCGAGGGAGAAATCATGCCATTCGACAGCCAAAGGCTTCATGAGTCGCCAACCGGCGCAAAGCTCAACCTTTATATGAAGCGCGCCAAGGGTGCGCCGCGCGGCGTGATCCAGATCAATCACGGCCTGGCCGAACATGCCGCCCGTTACGCGCGCTTTGCCGACTTCATGGCCGCGCGCGGCTTTCACACCTACGCGCACGACCATCGCGGCCACGGCTACACCAAGGCGCCGGATGCGCCGCAGGGCATGTTCGGGATCACCGGCGGCGGCGATAAGGTCATCGCCGACATCGCCTCTATCCACGAGTTGATCCGCAAGGAGCAGCCATGGCTGCCGGTGATCATTTTCGGCCATTCGATGGGCGGCATGATCACCCTCAACTATGCCATGCGCCATCCCGAGGGGCTTCGCGGCGCAGCCATCTGGAACGCCAGTTTCTCGGCCGGGCTGCTCGGCCGTGTGGCGCAGGCGGTCCTTGCCTATGAGCGTTTTCGCCTTGGCTCCGACGTGCCGTCGCGGATATTGCCGAGGCTGACCTTCCAGGCATGGGCGAAGAAAATACCCAACCACCGCACCGGGTTCGACTGGCTGTCGCGCGACCCGGTGGAGGTCGACAAATATGTCGCCGACCCGCTCTGCGGCTGGGATGCAAGCGTCTCGCTGTGGCAGGATCTGTTCGGCTTTGTCTTCCATGGCGCCGATGACGCCAATTTTGGGAATGTGCCGAAGGACCTGCCGTTCAACATCGTCGGTGGAGAAAAAGACCCGGCGACCGATGGCGGCAAGGCCATAACCGATCTTGCCGGCCGCATGGAGCGGCTGGGCTTTTCGAATCTGGTTTCAAAGGTTTACGGGCAAACCCGCCACGAAAGCCTGAACGAGATAAATCGCGATCTCATCTTGGAAGAATTCGCCGCCTGGGCCGAGCAGGTGGTCAGAAAATAGCGCCGGCACAGGCTGGCACAGCGCATCGACGGTGACAGGCCGGCGCAAGATTGTTACAGCGTGCCAGCACCGCAACCGTCAGGTCCTTCATGGCTCAACCTCCCCTTCACGGCATCCGCGTCATCGAACTTGCCCGCATCCTTGCCGGCCCATGGGCGGGCCAGTTGCTGGCCGATCTCGGCGCTGATGTCATCAAGGTCGAGAGCCCGGACGGCGGCGACGACACGCGCAAATGGGGTCCGCCCTTTGTCGAGGGCCATGACGGCGAGAACCTGTCGGCCGCCTACTACCATTCCTGCAATCGCGGCAAGCGCTCGATCGCCGTGGATTTCTCGACGCCGGAAGGTGCCGAGACGGTCAAAAAACTCGTCGCGACGGCGGACGTGCTGATCGAGAATTTCAAGCTCGGGGGCTTGGAGAAATACGGGCTCGACTATGAAAGCCTGAAGGCGATCAACCCGCGCCTCGTCTATTGCTCGATCACCGGATTCGGCCAGGACGGCCCCTATGCGCCCCGCGCCGGCTACGATTTCATCGTGCAGGGCATGTCGGGCCTGATGTCGATCACCGGGCCGGCCGGCGGCGAGCCGCAGAAGGTGGGCGTGGCCGTCACTGATATCTTCACCGGCCTCTATTCCGTCGTCGCCATTCAGGCCGCTTTGCGCCACGCGGAAGCCACCGGCCAGGGTCAACAGATCGACATGGCGCTGTTCGACGCGCAGATGTCCGTGCTTGCCAACCAGAATCTGAACTATCTCGTCTCGGGCGTTCCGCCGAAGCAGATGGGCAATGCCCATCCCAACATCGCGCCGTATGAAGTGCTGCCGGTCAAGGACGGGCATTTCATTCTCGCCGTCGGCAATGACGGCCAGTTCCGCAAATTCTGCGCCGTCGTCGGGCTCGATGCCATGGGTACCGACCCGCTCTATGCGACCAACGCCGCGCGCGTGGCGAACCGCGTCCCCCTGCGCGAAGCCATGGTTGCCGCCCTGGCAAAGTTCGAGCGCGAGGCGCTGCTGGCGGAACTGGAAAAAGCCGGCGTGCCGGCAAGCCCCATCAACACCATCGGCGAGGCGTTCGCCGACCCTCAGGCGATCGCGCGCGGCATGCGGCTCGATCTGGAAGATAGCGACGGCAACAGGCTGCCGTCGGTACGTGCGCCGATGGTGATGAGCGCGACGCCGCTAGTCTATGAGCGGCCCTCGCCGCGCCTTGGCGAGCACACGGCGGAAATTCTGGCGGAACTGGAGAAGGCAGGCGGATGAAGACTGGCGGAAAACTGATCGTCGAAGCCCTCGAAGCCAATGGCGTCGACCGCATGTATTGCGTGCCTGGCGAATCCTATCTCGCAGTGCTCGATGCGCTCTACGATTCCTCCATCAAGAGCATCGTCTGCCGGCAGGAAGGTGGCGCGGCGATGATGGCCGACTGCCACGGCCGGCTGACCGGCAAGCCCGGCATCTGCTTCGTCACGCGCGGTCCCGGCGCGACCAACGCCTCGGCCGGCATTCACATCGCCATGCAGGACTCTATCCCGCTCATCATGTTCATCGGCCAGGTTGCGAGCCACGCCCGCGAGCGTGAGGCGTTCCAGGAAGTCGACTACCGCGCCTTCTTCGGCCCGATCGCCAAATGGGCGACCGAGATCGACGATGCAGCGCGCATCCCCGAAATCCTCACCCGTGCTTTCTCCATCGCGACATCCGGCCGCCCCGGCCCAGTCGTTATCGCACTGCCGGAAGACATGCTGACGAGCGAGGTTGAAGCGTCCGCCGCGCTGCCCTTCACGCCCGTCGAAACACGGCCGGGAGAGGCGGAACTGGCCGAACTGGAACGACTGCTCACCGGCGCCAAGCGTCCCTTCGCAATCCTCGGCGGCTCGGGCTGGAATGAGGGGGCCGTCGCCGGCTTCCAGGAGATTTCCGAGAACTGGTCGCTGCCGGTCGGCGTTTCGTTCCGCCGGCAGATGCTGTTCGACCATCTGCACCCGAACTATGCCGGCGATGTCGGCATCGGCATCAACCCGAAGCTCGCCGCCCGCGTCAAGGAAGCCGACCTAATCCTGCTGGTCGGCGGGCGCTTCGGCGAGATGCCGTCGTCGGACTACACGCTGATGAAGAGCCCCTACCCGGACCAGACGCTGGTGCATGTCCACCCGGACACGAACGAGCTTGGCCGCGTCTATCGCCCGACGCTTGCCATCAACGCTTCGCCCGCGGCATTCGCGCAGGCTTTCGCCAAGAGAAAGGGACCGACTTCTCCGGGCTGGGCAGAGGCAACGGCTGCGGCACACGCAGACTATCTCGCTTGGTCGACACCGCCCGAAACCGGACCCGGCGCGGTGCAGATGGGGCCGATCATGACCTATCTGGAAAAGGTGCTGCCGGAAGACGCGATCCTGACCAACGGCGCCGGCAACTACGCCACCTGGGTGCATCGCTTCCACCGCTTCCGCCGCTTCGCCACGCAGGGCGCACCGACATCCGGCTCGATGGGCTACGGCATGCCGGCAGCGGTCGCGGCCAAGGGGCTGTTTCCCGATCGCGAGGTGGTCTGCTTTGCCGGCGACGGCTGCTTCCTGATGAACGGCCAGGAATTCGCAACAGCCGTGCAATATGACCTGCCGATCATCGTCATCGTCGTCAACAACGGCATCTACGGCACCATCCGCATGCATCAGGAGCGCGAATATCCTGGCCGTGTCGAGGCAACCGACCTGAAGAACCCGGATTTCGCAGCACTGGCCCGCGCTTATGGCGGTCATGGCGAGACGGTGGAAAAGACCGCCGACTTTGCCGCGGCCTTCGAGCGCGCCAAGGCAAGCGGCAAACCGGCGATCATCGAAATCAAGCTCGACCCGGAGGCGATTACGCCGACGCGGACGATGACGGATATTCGCGAGAAGCGGTAGGCTGCAAAGACCCCCTCTCCGTCTCGGCTTCGCCGAGCCACCTCTCCCCCGCTTCGCGGGGGCGAGGAACCGGCGCCCACCGAGGTCACGGGAGAGCGAAGGTTGCGGCGTTGCAGAACCTGGGTTCCTCGCCCCGCTTGCGGGGAGAGGTGGCGCGCGAAGCGCGACGGAGAGGGGAATATCGCTGCACGCCATACGTTGCGACAGCTTCAACCCCTCAAATATCGATATCCACCCACACCGCCGCGTGATCCGATCCGGCATCATGCGGCTTGGTCAGCTCAGCATAACAATCCCACCGCCGAGGCCGTGAGCCCGGCCACATGCCCGTCCGGAACACGCCGCCCGCCACGACCTTCTCAAACAGCTTCGGCGACAGGAGAATATAGTCGATCTTGTTGCCGGCGTTGCAGAGGCCGAAGGTGCCGGGAAAGCCACCATTGTCGAAGCCCGGATGCGTAAACACATCCCTGAGGTTCGTGCCCTCGATCAGCGGCTTGAGTGGATTGCTGCCCGGCGTATCGTTGAGGTCGCCCAGCACGACGATCAGTTCGTTGCCTGCCACCACCAGCCCCTCATAGATCGCCTTGACGCGCTCCGCCTGCGAACGCCGCTTGGCGTTGGATGACGCCATCGAACCAAAACCCTTGCTCTTGAAATGGTTGACCATGACGATGAGCGTCTTGCCGGACGGCAGCGTCACATGGAATTCGGGACAGTCGCGCGAAAATATCCGCTCGCCGTTCGGCGCGAGATCATCGACATGGCTGCGCATCAGGCCGATGACATGGTCCGGCTTGGTAACCAGCCCGACATCGATGCCGCGCTCGTCATTGCCGTCGATGACCATGACTTGCCGGAACGGCACGCCGCCGATCGCCGGCAGGATGGTGTCGTTGAAGGCGGCGAGAACGGGACGGCTCTCGGCCTCCACCACCGCCAGAATATCAGCCTCGATGTCGATCATGACGCGGGCAGTGTTGCGCATGGAATGTTCGTTCACCGGCTCGTCGCGCAGTTCGAGCGAGCCGACCCAGTCGGCGCGGCCATCAGCCAGGATCTCGATGCCGCCGGCCGTCGGCCTTTTCAGCAATCCGCCGCGGTTGCGGCGCAGGATGACGAAGGGACCGGTATCTGATTTCTCGAGGCCGAGCTTGATCATCAGCTCGACCATCTTTGTCTTCATCGCCGGCGTGTAGGTGATCTCACCCAGAAGCGCGTTGAGCGCTGCGAAGGCCTCCAGAACCGGACGGCCCTCCTCCCAACTGTCGAGGTTCATCGCCTTGGCGCGATCGAACAGGTTTTCGACATTGTAGCTTGCGATCCGCATGGCTTGGTCCTCGAACAAGAATGCAGGAACGCCAATCGTCTCACGGTCGGTTTACGGTGTCATGACACCAAAAAGGGGCGGTTGCCCGCCCCTTTACTGTCTTGCGCTTTGGAAAGCGGATTTTACTTGATCGCCTTGTCGGTGATCACCGTCGTGAAGGCACCCTCCGGCTCCTTGGTGATGATCTTCTGTGCCAGCAGAGCCGCTGCCGTGCGCTCGTATGCGGCCGGGATCAGCTTGCCGTCGGCATTGTCGATCAGCTTGGCGACTTCGCCCATCATACGCTTCTGGTGGTTCTCGTCCTGGCCACCATTTTCCACGACGATGCCGGCTGCCTCATCCGGATTCTCGGTGGCGTATTTCCAGCCCTTCATCGAGGCGCGCACGAACTTGACCATCTTTTCCTCGAAGGCCGGGTCCTTGAGCTTGTCGCCAAGCGCATAGAGGCCGTCTTCCAGAAGGTCGTTACCCATCTCGGTGTAGTTGAAGACAGTGAGGTCCTCAGGCTTGAAGCCGGCATCGATCAGCTGCCAGTATTCGTTATATGTCATGACCGAGATGCAGTCGGCCTGCTTCTGGATCAGCGGCTGCACGTCGAAGCTCTGCTTGAGAACGGTCACGCCGTCCTTGCCGCCTTCGGTCGGCAGGCCGAGCTTGTTCATCCAGGCGTAGAACGGATATTCGTTGCCGAAGAACCAGACGCCGAGCGTGTGGCCCTTGAAGTCGGCTTCGGTCTTGATCGGGCCGTCCTTCGGGCAGACCAGTTCCATGCCGGCCTTCTTGAAAGGCTGGGCGATATTGACCAGCGGAACGCCCTTTTCGCGGGCAGCCAGCGCGCCGCCCATCCAGTCGACGATCACGTCGGCGCCGCCGCCGGCAATCACCTGCTCAGGCGCGATATCGGGACCGCCCGGCTTGATGTCGACGTCGAGGCCTTCCTCTTCATAAAAGCCCTTGTCCTTGGCAACATAGTAGCCGGCAAACTGCGACTGCGTCACCCATTTGAGCTGCAGCGTCACCTTTTCGGCCGCCCAAGCCTGGACAGCCGCCAGCGACATCGCGCCGGCCAGCATGGAAACCATCAGTTTTTTCATTTTTTTCACCCTCTGAAGTGCGCCTACCCACCACGGACAGACGGATGCCAAAACGTAACGGCCCTTTCGACAAGGGCAATCGCGCCATAGAAGACCGAACCCGCAAGTGCTGCAACTGCGATTTCAGCCCAGACCATATCGATATTCATGCGGCCGACCTCCGTCGAAATACGGAAGCCCATACCGACGACGGGGGTGCCGAAGAACTCCGCGACGATAGCGCCGATCATCGCCAGCGTGGAATTGATCTTCAGCGCGTTGAAGATGAATGGAGCAGCCGCCGGCAGCCTAAGCTTGAACAGCGTCTGCCAGTAGCTGGAGGCATAGGTGCGCATCAGATCGCGCTCCATATGCCCGGACGCGGCAAGACCGGCGACCGTGTTCACCAGCATCGGGAAGAAGGTCATGACGACGACGACTGCCGCCTTGGACGGCCAGTCGAAGCCGAACCACATGACCAGAATGGGCGCGACGCCGATGATCGGCAGCGCCGAAACCATATTGCCGATTGGCAGAAGCCCGCGCCGCAGGAACGGCACGCGGTCGGCCAGGATGGCGGTGGCAAAGCCCGCGCCGCAGCCGAGGATGTAGCCTGCGACCACCGACTTGAAGATCGTCTGGTTCACATCCGCCCACAGGATCGGCAGGGAGTTCGCAAGCCGCACGCCGATAGCGCTGGGCGGCGGCAGGAGCACGAAGGGAATGCCGGCGCCCCGCGTGATCGCCTCCCACAGGATAAGAATCCACGCGCCGAAGATGACGGGAATCAACAGCCGCAGCAGTGTATTCGCCAGGCGGTCCACCGGGCGGAGCACCGACAGCACGGTCACGCAGCGCCAGGCCAGCAACCAGGCAGCCGTTATCAGCAGGAAGAACGAGGTTCGCGCGGTGCCCTCATTGCCGGTAATGCCGGCAATGAGCAGCCAGGCCGCGCCATGCGCGCCGACGAACAGAATGGCGGCGGAAATCAAGTTCGGCAGGGAAAGAGCAGACGCCAATGCCGCGCCGGCAACAAGGATGAAGATCAGAGCGGTGGTGCCGCCGCTATAGGGAGCAGCCGCACCCGCCAGCGGCAGCATGATGGCCGCGGTCACGCAGAAAAGCAGCGCCAGTCCCGCCTGCCATGAAAGCTTCAGCCCGCTCATGCCGGCCTCCCGCCCATGGAGCGCTCGACGATGTTGCCGACGATGCCGACGACAGTGACCAGCAGGATCGCCACGATCGACCCAGCGACGAGGGCCGCCCATATGTCGATGGTCTGGCTGTAATAGGAGCCGGAGAGCAGCTTTGCGCCGATGCCGGCGACCGCGCCTGTCGGCAGTTCGGCAACGATGGCGCCGACGAGGCTTGCCGCCACGGCCACTTTCATCGAAGCGAACAGGAACGGCACCGAGGCCGGCACGCGCAGCTTCCAGAACGTCTGCGAGGCGCTGGCATTATAGGTGTGCATCAGGTCGAGATGCATCAGTTCGGGCGAGCGCAGGCCCTTCACCATGCCGACCGCGACAGGGAAGAACGACAGATAGGTTGAGATCAGCGCCTTGGGGATGACGCCGGTGATGCCGATGGCGGCGAAGACGACCACCACCATCGGCGCGATCGCCAGGATGGGAATGGTCTGCGAGGCGATGATCCACGGCATCAGGCTGCGGTCGAGCGAGGTGAAATGCACGATGCCGACAGCAATCAGAATGCCGAGTGCCGTGCCAAAGGCAAAGCCCAGCAGCGTCGACGAAAGCGTCACCCAGGCATGGTAGACGAGGCTGCGATTGCTGGTGACTTTGCGCAGGAAGGTGTTTTCAAAGAAATTCGCCGCCACCTGATGCGGCGCCGGCAGCGTCGGCTTGGGCTGCGACCACGTCTTGCCGACGAACTCGACAAACCCCGGCGTCTCGCCGGCGCGCCGATCGAGATCGCGCTGGAACGGCCCGTTTAGGATGATGGCGAAAACGTACCAGACGATGACCAGACCCAAGAGAATGCTGGTAATGGGTACGATTTTTTGGCTTAGACGATCCATCGGCGCTAACACAGTCCCCCTCCCCCTTGTGGGGAGGGGCTAGGGGTGGGGGTAATTTCCAAATCCGGCATCAGCCCAAGTTCGCGCAAAATTTCTTCCACGCAACCGTCAAAAGATTCGGATAGCTCGCCTGTGTTGAACCTCAGTGTCTTATAGCCTTGGCTAGCTAACCACTCGTCCCGTTTGCGATCGCGCGCATGCCCGGTCGCCGTGAAATGATGTTCGCCATCAACTTCGATGATGAGGTGCCTCTCATGAATCACAAAGTCGGCGATGTACGGACCTAGCGGCGCCTGCCTCCTTACATGAATGCCGTAAAGTCGGCGAAACTCCCTGAGTTCCAACCAGAGCTTTCGCTCGCCTTCAGTCATGTTTCGTCGCAGTCGCCGAGCACGGCGAATTGCATCTGGACCGATCCCGGTCGGCATGAGAAGAACCCCCACCCCTAACCCCTCCCCACAAGGGGGAGGGGAAACTTTCCACGCCTCAATCATCATAGCTGTGCCCTGCCCGCAGGCCATCCCGAACCCGTGCGGCGATGGCCAGGAATTCCGGCGACTCGCGAATATCCAGCGGGCGCTCATGCGGCAGTGTCGATTCGATGACGTCGGTGACACGGCCGGGGCGCGGCGACATGACGACGATGCGCGTCGACAGATAGACCGCTTCCGGAATCGAATGGGTGACGAAGCAGATCGTCTTGTTGGTGCGCTTCCAGAGTTCGAGAAGCTGCTCGTTGAGGTGGTCGCGCACGATCTCGTCAAGCGCGCCGAAGGGCTCGTCCATCAGCAGAAGGTCGGCATCGAAGGCCAGCGCACGCGCGATCGAGGCGCGCTGCTGCATGCCGCCGGACAGCTGCCAGGGAAATTTCTTTTCGAAGCCCGACAGGTTGACCAGTTCCATGGTGCGCTTGATGCGCGCTTTCTGGTCGACCCCGGAAATGCCCATGATCTCCAGCGGCAGCGCGATGTTGCGCTCGATGGTGCGCCATGGATAGAGCGCGGCAGCCTGGAAGACATAGCCATAGGCGCGCGCCTGCCGTGCCTGCTCCGGTGTCATGCCATTGATGGAAATGGTGCCGGAAGTCGGCTTTTCGAGATCGGCGATAACACGCAGGAACGTCGTCTTGCCACAGCCGGACGGGCCGATGAAGGAAACGAATTCGCCCTTCTTGATGGTCAGGTCGACATCGGACAGCGCCTGCACGGGGCCGTCTCCGGTCTGGAAGGTGAGACCGAGTTTACTGGCTTCTACGACGGTTTGTTGTGCTGGCTGCAAGCTGGCTCTTTCCAAAAAATTCCATCGCTCTATTAGAGCAGTTTTCCAACGATGGGGACACTGGCTGATGAAAGGAAGATTCGCGAAAACAACAGGATAAGCGCCGACCTTGATTCAGTTTGAACCAAGCTGCCTGCCGTAGTCAAAAGACGGCAATTTCCGTCCGCCAACGTCCGGTGACGCAGCACGCCCCATGCCAAAAATCCCGCCCTGCACGAAGATGCAGCCGGTCATGGCGCGCCATTTTCGATTTTTTCGATCATTCTCCCAGTTCCCCTTTTTAAACCGCGCGCTTCTTTGCGAGCGCGTCGGCTCTTGGTTAAGTTATGTTGCCCTCGGTTCAGAGCCTTTCATAAACGCCTGAATCTCCCTTGCCAGTTTGGCATCGAAGCTTGATTGGTCAAGCTTGCTCACGATCGTTCGTAACCGCTCATGTAGGTCGGAAGCTGATGTCCAGAAATCGGATTTCACACGAAGGCAGGCAGAAAGCAGGTCACCCTCATAGTGGGTGACTCCAATCATCGGGTTTATATCCAGACCAGCAAGAGCCTTAGGCATCAGGTATTCGAGCCCGAAACCTTGTCCAATCAACAACCTGATCTGCTCCATGCTGAGAGCACCTAGCGGGGTGTTCAACGCAATCTCACATCTCTCGATGAGCGATGTCGAATAGGGTGGCTCGCTTGCCGGCCAGGCAAGCAGAACCCTAAGCGTCCGCTCCTCGTCGAGATTGCGCCTTGGCTTCACTCCACGATCACCGCCGTTTCGACAACCGCGTGGAACAGCACGTCGCAGCCGGCGGCGGCCCATTCCGGAAAGATTTCCTCGGCCTCGTTGTGGCTCAGCCCGTCAACGCAAGGGCACATGACCATGGCCGTCGGCGCGACGCGGTTGATCCAGCAGGCATCGTGGCCGGCACCCGAGACGATGTCGCGGTGCGAATAGCCCAGACGAACGGCGGCATCGCGGATCGCCTTGACGCAGCCTTCATCGAAGGTCACCGGGTCGAAATGGCCGACCTGCTCGATTTCGAAGGAGATATCGAGCGCCTCGCAGATGGTCGAAATGCCGTCGCGGATGCGCTCGTCCATCTCGTCCAGCACTTCCTTGTTGGGCGAGCGGATGTCGATGGTGAAGACCGTGCGGCCGGCGATGATGTTGCGCGAATTCGGGTAGACTTCCATGTGGCCGATCGCACCGACGGCGTCGGGCTGGTAGTCCATGGCGATCTCGTGGACCAGTTCAGTCACGCGCGCCATGCCGAGGCCGGCATTGCGGCGCTTGGGCATCGGCGTCGAGCCGGTGTGTGCCTCCCTGCCGGTCAGCGTCACCTGCAGCCACTTCAGGCCCTGGCCATGGGTGACGACGCCGATATCGACCAGTTCGCCCTCAAGTATCGGCCCCTGCTCGATGTGAAGCTCGAAGAACGCCTTCATCTTGCGCGCGCCGACCTTCTCCTCGCCTTTCCAGCCGATGCGCTCCAGCTCATTGCCGAAAAGCTTGCCTTCGGCGTCCTTGCGGCCATAGGCCCAATCCTGCTCGAGCACGCCGGCAAAGACGCCGGAAGCGAGCATGGCCGGCGCGAAACGGGTGCCTTCCTCGTTCGTCCAGTTGGTGACGACGATGGGGTGTTTGGTCTTGATGCCGAGATCGTTGAGCGAGCGGATGATTTCGAGCCCGCCGAGCACGCCCAGCACGCCGTCAAACTTGCCGCCGGTCGGCTGCGTATCGAGATGCGAGCCAACATAGACCGGCAGCGCATCCGGGTCGGTGCCTTCGCGGCGGGCAAACATCGTGCCCATCTGGTCGACGCCCATTTCAAGCCCGGCCTCGTCGCACCATGTCTTGAAAAGGTTACGCCCCTCACCGTCGAAGTCCGTCAGTGTCTGGCGATTGTTGCCGCCGGCGATGCCGGGGCCGATCTTCGCCATCTCCATCAGCGAATCCCACAAACGATCTGAATTGATTCGCAAATTTTCGCCGGGGGCGGCCATGCTCGTCCTACTCTAAAAAACTCTTGCAATGAGAAACGCCGGGAAGCCTTTCGGCCTCCCGGCGTTACTGTGTTAGTCGATCAGATTCAACACTTCACGCACATGATCGATCAGTTCGTCGATCTGGCCCTTGGTGATGATCAGCGGCGGCGACAGCGCGATGATGTCGCCGGTGGTGCGGATCAGCGCGCCGCGCTCGAAGGCCTTCACGAAGGCCGAGAAAGCGCGCTTGGTCGGTTCGCCGGCAATGGGCTGAAGCTCGATCGCACCGATCAGGCCGATGTTGCGGATGTCGATGACATGCGGCTCGCCCTTGAGCGAATGCAGGGCTTCCTCCCAGTGCGCAGCAAGCTCGGCGCCGCGCGTCAGAAGCCCTTCTTCCTTGTAGGTATCGAGCGTGCCGAGAGCGGCTGCGCAAGCCATCGGATTTCCCGAATAGGTGTAGCCGTGGAAAAACTCGATCATGTGTTCGGGGCCGGTCATGAAGGCGTCGTGGATTTCCTTCGTGACGAACACAGCGCCCATCGGGATGACGCCGTTGGAGACGCCCTTGGCGGTCGTGATGATGTCCGGCGTGACGCCGAAATAATCCGCCGCGAACGGCGTGCCGAGGCGACCGAAACCGGTGATGACCTCGTCGAAGATCAATAGGATGCCGTGCTTGGTGCAGATGTCGCGCAGCTTCTGCAGATAGCCCTTCGGCGGAATGAGAACGCCGGTGGAACCGGCAACCGGCTCGACGATGACGGCGGCGATGGTCGAGGCGTCATGCAGCGCGACGATGCGCTCCAGCTCGCTGGCGATATCGGCGCCATGCTCCGGCTCGCCACGGCTGAAGGCGTTCTTTTCCGGCAGATGCGTGTGCGGCATATGGTCGACGCCGGTCAAAAGCGTGCCGAACATCTTGCGGTTGGAGACGATGCCGCCGACGGAAATGCCGCCGAAATTGACGCCGTGATAGCCGCGCTCGCGGCCGATGAGGCGCGTGCGCGAGCCCTGGCCTTTCACGCGCTGATAGGCGAGCGCGATCTTCAGCGCCGTATCGACCGATTCCGAACCGGAATTGGTGAAGAACACATGGTCCATGCCTTTGGGCGCGATGTCGACCAGGCGGTTCGCCAGTTCGAACACGATCGGGTGGCCCATCTGGAATGCCGGCGCATAGTCGAGCACGGCGGCCTGTTGCTGGATCGCCTCGGTGATCTTCGGACGGCAGTGGCCGGCATTGACACACCAAAGGCCGGCAGTGCCGTCGAGGATCTTGCGACCGTCGCTTGCCGTGTAATGCATGTCCTTGGCCGCGACCATCATGCGCGGCGCCTGCTTGAACTGCCGGTTCGAGGTAAACGGCATCCAGAATGCGCTGAGATCGTTCGGCGCGATATTTTTTCTATTCGACATGACCAAGCTTTTCCCTTGTGTCCCCTGTTTCGATACGGCCAACGCTTGGTCTTTGCTTCGCTTCTGTGCTACGCAAATTTTGACCGATTGGACAAACGTTAGCACCGCCAGATGGGCGGTCAAGGGAATAGTAGCCCAGATGCGCGGGCAAAATCGCGTTCCACACAACGAGAGAAACTGGTCCAGCGGATTGGGCCACAGCCGGTACTCTCCCGGCATCGCGAAGAGGCCGCAATGACAATGGAAGGCTCCACTGCTCCGCGCCGCACCCGCATCCAGCAGGAGAAACGCGAGCTTATCCTGGAAGCCGCGCTCGAGGTGTTTTCCGTCAACGGTTTTCGCGGCTCGACCATAGACCAGATCGCGGAAGCCGCGGGTATGTCGAAGCCGAACCTGCTCTATTATTTCCGCCGCAAGGAAGACATCCACGAAACGCTGATGGAGCGCCTGCTGGAAACCTGGCTGGCGCCGCTGCGCGAACTGGACGACATCGGCGACCCGATGACGGAACTCAGAAGCTACATTCGCCGCAAGCTGGAAATGGCGCGCGACTTTCCGCGCGAAAGCCGGCTCTTCGCCAACGAGATCATCCAGGGGGCGCCGCGCATCATGCCGCTTCTGGAAGGCGAGCTGAAAACGCTGGTGGACGAGAAGGCCACCGTGATCCGCGGCTGGATGCGGAGTGGCAAGATCGCCAAGACCGACCCCTATCACCTGATCTTCTCGATCTGGGCGACGACCCAGCATTATGCCGATTTCGACGTGCAGGTGCGCGCCGTGCTCGGCCCCGACCGCGGCGGCGAAGGCCGCTTCGAAGACGCCGCGCGCTTCCTCGAGAACCTGTTCATTCAGGGCCTCCTGCCCAAGCGCGACTGATCCACCGGATGCACGAATAGGGGACTTTGGTCCGGGTTCTCAACATTCCGGCGATAGTTCATCGTGCCTCGCTTTCAGCGGAGGAGACGTCGATGGCTAAGCTCATAGCAATGTACAAGACACCGAAGGACGCGGCCGCTTTCGACCGCTATTATTTCGCCACCCATGTGCCGCTCGCCAAGAAGATACCGGGCTTGCGCAAATATGACGTCAGCACCGGTACGGTCGAGACGCCCGGTGGCCCTGCCGGCTATCATCTCGTGGCTACGCTTCAGTTCGATTCGCTTGCCGCCTTAAAGACCGCGCTTGGTTCGCCCGAGGGACAGGCGGCCGCCGGCGATATCCCCAAATTTGCCGATGGCGGCGCGGATCTGTTTTTCTTCGACACCAAGGAGGTCTAACCGGACGGCTCTACGCTGAAGCTGCCATGGCAAGGATAAAACCGCCGGTCAGCGCGATATTGGCAACGACGCCATTGATGCGGGCAGCGCGCTCGGCGCCCTGATGGTCCCAGAAATTGTGGAACATCAGGGTGGCGACGATCAGGAACCCGATCAGTCCCGCCGCCGCCAGCGCCGTCCAAAGACCGGCGATCAGCAAAGCGCCGCCGACAATCTGCACGATGATGCCAGCCCATAGCAGCAAGCCGGCCTGCGGCACACCGCGCGCGGTCATGATGCTCGTCAGCAAAGGCCTGTTTGCGATATTGCGGATGCCGGCGAAAACGAAGGCACCGCCGAGCAGAAGGCGGCCGGCAAAGGCGAGTGCGGGAAGGGCGTCTTCGAACATGTTCTTCTCCCTTGCGAGGGCGACCGGACGGCCGCCCTTCTGACGAGTTGATTAAAAGCTCAGGCGGCCTTGGCTCTTTCGACCGGATGAATGGCGTGGAAAGGCACGCACAGGCGATTCCAGACATTGATCATGCCGACCGCGACAGAGAGTTTCACGAGTTCCTGCTCGCTGAAATGCTCCAGCATCTCCGTATAGAGGCTGTCCGTCACCGGCTTGTCGGCGAGCCGCGTCAGCGTTTCCGTCCATTCGAAAGCGGCGCGTTCGCGGTCGGAATAGAGCGGCGACTCCCGCCAGGCGGAGACGAGATAGACACGCTGCTCGCTCTCGCCGTCAGCGCGTGCTTCGCGCGTATGCATGTCGACGCAATATGAGCAGCCATTGATCTGCGATGCCCGAAGCTTGATCAGATGCAACAGGCTCTTTTCGAGGCCGCACTGATCAACCTTTGCGTTGAGGGTTTGCACGGCTTTCAGCAGTTCCGGATCAGCTTTGAAGAACTCGAGACGTGGTTTCATGGTCTTTTCCTTTCCTTGGATGATTGATGAGGTTCAGGCCTGTGGCCGCTGGTTGCGGGCGAGATATCCGCAGGCGAATGTGATGGCGCGCGGGTCGGCTTCGGCCTGGTAGCCGGCGATGATGTCCGAGAGCTTGGTTTCGGCCAGAACCGTGCGATAAGCCCGCTCGGCCCGCAACATGGCGGCATTGATGCCGCAGGGTTTGGTGTACGCCGCAGGCTCCAGCTTGCCCGGGCCACGCTGCCGGATTTCGGCGCAGCGGAATGCAGGCTCCCTGCCCTCCACCGCCAGCACGATATCGAGAAGGCTGATGCGGTCGGGAGTGCGGGCGAGACGATAGCCGCCGTGCGGTCCGGACACGGATTCGAAAACCCTCGCCGCGACAAGTTCCTTCAGATGCTTGAGCAGATAGCTCGGCGAAACGCCGTGATACTCGGCCAATGCACTCGCCGGCAGCGTGCGCCCCTCTTCGAGGCCTGCCAGCATATTCGCGCAATGGATCGCCGCTTCTACGCCGTCACCAAGTTTCATCGCTTATCTCCAATTGTGGATAATTTATATCATGGATATTTTTTATCTACAATAAGAAAAACGAAGCCCGCCACATAACTATGCGGCGGCGGCTCATTACCCGATCTTCCAGATCGTGCCCTGCGCGGCGGCGCACTGTTTCTCCTCGCCATTGTCGACGGAGAAGATATCGCAAGCGCAGACCGCCTGGTTCGCGCCGCTGCCGATCACCCTGGCACGCGCGATCAACCGAGCGCCTTTGGCCGGGCGCAGATAGTTTACCTTGAACTCCAGCGTCAGCACCTTGATGCCGAGGACTGAGCCGCCTGCGAAGGTGAGCGCGTTATCGGCCAGGTAGCTGAGTATGCCGCCATGGGCGAAACCGTTCTGCTGCAGGTGCTCCGGCTTCAGGTCCAGAGCAAGCTCCGCCCGGCCTTGCTCGAAAACCAGAAGCTCGGTTCCCAGCAAGGCGCTGAAGGGTTGTGCGGCAAGTACCTTCCGTCCGGTTTCCAGCATGCGGCTCTACTCGGCCGCCACCTTCGCCATCGGGTTGTTGGGATGTTGCGTCCAGTTCGCATAGACCGGCGAGACTGGCTGGCCGGTGCGCTGGTCCATTACGCCTGCGGCCAGCGGCTCCATGGTGATGCAGTTCTCGACCGGGCAGACGTTGACGCACAGGTTGCAGCCGACGCATTCCGCCTCGATCACCTCGAAGTGGCGCACGCCGTCGACCATGTTGGTGATCGCCTGATGCGAGGTGTCCTCGCAGGCGATGTGGCACCGGCCGCACTTGATGCAGGCGTCCTGGTCGATATGCGCCTTGGCGACATAGTTGAGGTTGAGATACTGCCAGTCGGTGACATTGGGCGTCGCGCGGCCGATGACATCGTCGAGCGATGCATGGCCCTTCTCGTCCATCCAGTTCTTCAGCCCCTCGATCATCTCCTGGACGATCTTGAAGCCATAGGTCATCGCCGCCGTGCAGACCTGCACATTGCCGGCGCCAAGCGCCATGAACTCGGCCGCATCGCGCCATGTGGTAATGCCGCCGATGCCGGAAATCGGCAGTCCCCGCGTTTCGGGATCGCGCGCGATCTCGGCCACCATGTTGAGCGCGATCGGCTTGACTGCCGGGCCGCAATAGCCGCCATGGCTGCCCTTGCCACCGATGGAAGGCTCGGGCGAGAACGTGTCGAGATTGACGGCCGTGATCGAGTTGATCGTGTTGATCAGCGACACGGCATCCGTGCCGCCGGCGTGCGCGGCGCGCGCCGGCTTGCGGATGTCGGCGATGTTGGGCGTCAGCTTGGTGATGACCGGCATGCGCGTGTACTGCTTGCACCAGCGCACGACCATTTCGATATATTCTGGCACCTGGCCGACGGCGGCACCCATGCCGCGCTCCGACATGCCGTGCGGGCAGCCGAAATTGAGCTCGATGCCGTCAGCCCCCGTCTCTTCGACCACCGGCAGGATTGCCTTCCAGGCATTCTCCTCGCAAGGCACCATGATGGAGGCGATCAGCGCCCGGTCGGGCCAGTCGCGCTTGACCTGCTTCATCTCCTGCAGATTGATCTGAAGCTGACGGTCGGTGATGAGCTCGATGTTGTTGAGGCCCAGCAACCGACGGTCGGCACCCCAGATCGCGCCGTAGCGCGGGCCGTTGACATTGACGACCGGCGGACCTTCTTCGCCCAGCGTCTTCCAGACCACGCCGCCCCAGCCGGCCTGAAAGGCGCGGATGACGTTGTAGGCCTTGTCGGTCGGCGGCGCAGACGCCAGCCAGAACGGGTTCGGCGACTTGATGCCTACGAAATTGTTGCGGATGTCTGCCATGCTCATGCCCTCCCGTTAGAGGTGAGTGCCCGGTGGATGCTCTCTGCCGCGTCGCGCCCCTGCGCGACGGCCGAAACCGTCAAATCGTCGCCGCCCAGAATGCAGTCGCCGCCGGCCCATACCTTGGCAAGCGAGGTGCGCCCCTCTGCATCGACGACGATCCTGCCGCCTTCCATGGTGATCGACGCGCCGCTTCCATTGAGTGCCGCCGGCTCAAATGCCTGGCCGATCGCCTTGAACACCTGGTCGGCAACCAGCCGGACGGTCTCGCCGGTGCCAGTGAGTTTATCACCTTTCAGCGCGGTGTATTCGAGCTCGATACCCGAGACCTTGCCATTCTCGGCAATGACCTGTTTCGGCTGGAGCCAGTGGCGGATGATGACGCCGTTGGCGGTGGCGAGATCCTGCTCGAACTCGGAAGCGTTCATATGCTCCTGCCCACGCCGGTAGCAGATGGTCACTTCCTCAGCGCCAAGCAGCTTCGACTGCACGGCCGCATCGATCGCCGTCATGCCGCCGCCGATGACGACGACACGCCGCCCGACCGGCAGCTTGCCAAGATCACTGGACTGCCGCAGGTCTGCGATGAATTCGACGGCGTTCTCGACGCCCGCCGCATCCTCACCTTCGGCACGCAACGCATTGATGCCGCCAAGGCCAAGGCCGAGGAACACTGCGTCATAGCTCTTGGTGAGTTCGGAGAGAGAATAATCGCGGCCGAGCGCCTTGCCATTCTCGATGGCGATGCCGCCGATGGCGGTGACATAGTCCACCTCGGCCTGCGCAAAATCGTCGGTGCTTTTATAGGCAGCGATGCCGTATTCGTTGAGACCGCCGGCCTTCGGCTTGGCCTCGAGCACCGTCACCTCATGGCCATGGCGAGCAAGGCGGTGAGCGGCGGCAAGCCCGGACGGGCCAGCGCCGACGACGGCGATCTTCTTGTTGGTGGGCAGCGCGCGCTCATAGAACTGCTTGTTCTGTTCCATCGCGATGTCGGTGGCATAGCGCTGGAGCCGGCCGATCTGCACCGGCTTGCCTTCGGCCACCTCGCGCACGCAGACCTCCTCGCACAGCGTCTCGGTCGGGCAGACGCGGGCGCACATGCCGCCAAGAATGTTCTGGTCGAAGATCGTCTTGGCGGAACCGACCGGGTTTCCGGTCGAAATCTGGCGAATGAACATCGGAATATCGATCGATGTCGGGCACGCCTGCATGCAGGGCGCATCGTAGCAAAAATAGCAGCGATCGGATTCGACCAGCGCCTCGTGATGATCGAGCGGCGGGTGCAGATCCGAAAAATTCTCGGCATACTGCGCCGGCGCGAGGCGCCCTCCGGCTATGCCTTCCTTGAATTGACCTTCGGCCATTCCAGTTCCCCATTATTGTGGTTTTGAGGAAGGCTAGCACGTTTTATTTTTTTATCAATTGGTCAATTTTCTGGATAAGCATTTGAATTGGCAGGATAAAAACATGATTTTTCTAGTCATGTTTTATCCCACGCTTAGCCGTAACGCTTGGGAAGAACGTATCGCTTACCGCAGCCGCAATCCGGGCGGCCAAGCAGTGATGTCCACGACGATCCAGAAAAGCCGCGCCTGATCAAGTGGATGCTCTGCTCAGCGGCAGGAGCCGGCGTAAGATCCCGAGCCGATCGGTGGGCAGCCCGGCTTCATGACGGGCACCTGCGGTTGCTGCTGCGGCACGATCCGGCGATCCTGCTCGCGGTTGAACTGCTGCTGCAGCTGGAAGATCTCGCGCTGCTGGATGCCTTGCTGGATAGCCTGATTCTGAATGGTGATCTGGGCCGCCCTCGCCTGCGCTGCCGCCTGTTCGGAAGCAGTCTGGGCCGATGCACCGGGAATGCCCGCTCCAAGCGCCGTCGCTATCGTGAGAACGCCGAGCGTCGATTTTATCGCGGAATACGAACGCATGACCGTCGCCTTCATCGAGTTTGAAACCATTTCACTCTGAATGTAGGGCGTTACCGCCTCGATTCCATGCTGAATCTGTCCAGCGCGCGCAAATGTGAATGCCGTTTACCCCCGCATCCGGCCCTGATTGGCATCGAACAGAGGTGCTGCCTGCATCCTAGCTGAATGCCGCTTGCCGAGCAGTTCGATCTCGAAGCCGTCCGTCTCTTCGGCAATCTCCTTCGGCACATAGCCCATGGCGATGGAAACTTTCGCACCATGCGCATAGCCGCCGGAGGTGACCCAGCCGCGCACTTCATCGTTGAACCAGATCGGCTCGTCGCCGATGACGTCGGCATCGACTGCGTCCATCACAAAGGCGCGCAGGCGCAGCTTGCCGCCTTCCTTGCGCTCGGCAATTGCTGCCGCCTTGCCGATGAAATCCGCATCCTTGCCGTAGGCTACGAAACGGTCGAGGCCGGCTTCCAGCGGCCCATAGATCGGCCGGTATTCGCGCGCCCAGGAGCCATAGTTCTTTTCCAGCCGCAGCGCATTCAGCGCCCGTGACCCGAACAGGCCGAGCGAAAACTCCTCACCGGCATCCATCAGCACCTGAAAAACGTGGCGCTGATATTCCGGCTCGATCCAGATTTCGTAACCGAGATCGCCGGTATAGCTGACGCGGCCGACCAGACATGGCGCCATGCCGATATCGAGCTTTCTGATATCCATGAACTTGAAAGCATCCGCCGAAACATCGGCGCGCGTCACCTTGCTCAAAAGTTCGCGCGCCTTCGGCCCGGCGATGGAAAGCCCGGTGAGTTTCTGGCCGACCGCTTCAAGGCTTACCGAACCGTCCGCCGGAAGATGCTTTTCGAACCAGCGCATATGATACTGCTCGGCGATGCCCGAGCCGGCGATGAACCACTCGCCATTGCCGAGATTGGCCAGCGAAAAATCGCCGATCAGCTTGCCGTCTTCCTTCAGCATCGGCGCCAACGTCATGCGGCCGGGCTTCGGCAGTTTGCAGGCCAGCAGCCGATCGAGCCAGGCTTCAGCGCCCGGCCCCTTCACGCAGTACTTGGCGAAGCTCGAAATCTCCGACAGGCCGACGCCCTCGCGAACTGCCTTCACCTCGTTGGCGACATGCTCGAAATCGGTCGAGCGACGCCATGAGAATTCATCCTTGACGCCTTCCGGCGCATACCACAGCGGCACTTCCAGCCCATAGGCCACGCCCCATTGTGCGCCCTTGGCCGAAAGCAGGTCGTAGATCGGCGTCGTCTTCAGCCCACGGCCGGCCGGCAGTTCCTCATTGGGAAAGCGGATGGAGAAGCGCCGCGAATAGTTTTCGCGCACCTTGGCATTGGTGTAGCGCATAGAGGCCCAGTCGCCGTAGCGCGAAATATCCATCGCCCAGATATCGGCGCCCGGATCGCCGTGGATCATCCAGTTCGCAAGCGCCAGCCCGACGCCGCCGCCCTGGGAAAAGCCGGCCATGACACCGCAGGCCGACCAGAAGCCCGGCAGGCCGCGCACCGACCCGACCAGCGGGTTGCCGTCCGGCGCGAAGGTGAAGGGGCCGTTGATGATCTGCTTGATGCCGGTGTTCTGGAACGCAGGGAAATGGCGAAACCCGACCTCCAGCGACGGCGCTATGCGGTCGATGTCCGGCTCCAGCAATTCGTGGCCGAAGTTCCACGGCGTCTGGAACTCCGACCACGGCTTGTTGGCCTTCTCATAGGTGCCCATCAGCATGCCGCCGCGCTCCTGGCGCAGGTAAAGCTCGCCGTCGAAATCGACAGCGTGGATGATCTCGGTGCCGGTCTTGTCATTCCAGGCCTTCACCTCAGGCATGTCCTCGGTGATGAGGTACATGTGCTCCATGGCGAGCACCGGCAGTTCCAGCCCGACCATGCGCCCGACCTCGCGCGCCCACAGCCCGCCGGCATTGACCACATGTTCGGTGACGATCTCGCCCTTGTTGGTGATGACGCGCCACATGCCGTCTTCGCGCCGGACGATATCCTCCACCTTGGTGAAGCGCTCAACCTCAGCACCAAGCTTGCGCGCCGCCTTGGCGTAGGCATGGGTAACGCCTGACGGGTCCAGATGCCCGTCCTCCGAATTGCGCACCGCGCCAACGAACTGCTTGGGGTCGAGCAGCGGCATAAGCTCCGCCGCCTCCTTCGCCGATATCTCCTCGAGATCGAGGCCGAGATAGCGTCCCTTGGCGACGACGCCGCGCAGCCAGTCCATGCGCGCCTCGGTCGCCGCCAGAAGCACGCCGCCGGTGACATGCACGCCGGTCGCCCGGCCGGAAAGCTCCTCGATCTCCTTGTAGAGGCTGATCGTGTATTTCTGCAGCTTGGCGACGTTCGGATCGCCATTGATCGTGTGCATGCCGCCGGCCGCATGCCATGTCGAGCCGGAGGTCAGCTCGTCGCGCTCCAGAAGCACGACATCGGTCCAGCCGTGCCTTGCCAGATGAAACAAGACGGAGCATCCGACGACGCCTCCGCCTATGACCACGACCTGCGCATGCGATTTCATGATTTTGCTCTGTTTTCAGTAAGTTGGATGGGTTATGGGATTCTGGATGGGAAGTGGTTGAATCTGATTGTGAACGCTCAAGGCTCCTCCACCCCGATCTCCTCTTTCCGCCGAGCCACATAAGCCTCCAGCGCCTCCCGCACGGAGACATCCATCTCCGGCTCGACATATTCCTCCAGCGCTTTCTTCCACAGCCGCGTCGCCCGCGCGGTGGCATCGAGCCCGCCACCTTCCTGCCAGGCTTCATAATTCTGCCAGTTGGACAGCATCGGCTGGTAGAAGGCGGTGGAATAACGCTCCAGCGTGTGCGGCTCGCCGAAGAAATGGCCGCCGGTCGGGACGCGGCCGAGCGCGTCCAGCGCCAGTTCGCCTTCGTTCACCGCGATAGGCGTCAGGAACTCCATCATGTGCTGGATCATCTCGACATCGATGATCAGCTTCTCGAAACTCGCCGTCAGCCCGCCCTCCTGCCAGCCGGCGGCGTGGTAGACGAGATTGCCGTGGCCGAGAACCGCGCCCCACAGCGCCATCATTGTCTCGTATGTCCCTTGCGCGTCGGCAGCGTTGGAGGCCGAGCCGGGCGTCGTGCGATAGGGCAGCGAATAGCGCCGCGCGAGCTGGCCCGAGGCGATGTTGGCCTTGGTGTTTTCCGGCGTGCCGAAGGCGGGCGCGCCCGAACGCATGTCGACATTGGAGGTGAACGCGCCATACATCACCGGCGCTCCGGGGCGGACAAGCTGCGTCAGCACCACGCCGAACAGCGCCTCGGCGTTCTGCTGGGCGAGCGCGCCGGCAAGCGTCACCGGGCTCATCGCCCCCATCAACGTGAAGGGCGTGACGGCGACGGACTGGCCGAACTCGGCCATCGTCATCAGGCCTTCCGCCATCATGTCGTCGAAACGGCGCGGCGAGTTGACCGAGATGATGGTGGTGACGCCGGGATCGGCGCGCATCTGGTCGAGCGTCAATCCGCGCGAAATCGCCATCATGGAAATGCCGTCCAGTGCCCTGCCCCGGCCGATTGCCGAGACGTGAAAGCTCTTGTCGGTCAGCGTGACGTTGGCGAAATAGGTGTCGAGGTGACGGGAATTGGCCGGCATCTCGACCGGCGCACAGACCTGATTGCCGATCATGTGAATGCAGTTGAAATGCTGCGCCAGCCGCACGAGATCGCAGTAGTCGGCATAGTTGCCGGCGCGGCGTCCGCGCTCCATGTCGTGGACATTGGGCGGGCCGGCGACGAGCGTGAAATTGATATCGTTGCCGCCGAGATTGATTTTCCGCGCCGGATTGCGTGGCGTCAGCGTGTAGCTGGAGAGCGTCGTTTTCAACGCCTCGGCAACCAGCCCGCGATCGAGCCTGACGGTCTGCGTCGCGTGATCGACCTTGGCCCCGGCCTTCTCGAACAGCGACAGCGCTCGCGGGCTCATCACCTCGATGCCGAAGTTTTCGAGGATGTGCATGGAGGCTTCGTGGATAGCCTCGATCTGGTCGGCAGACAGAAGCGCCATCGGCGGATAGGGGTTTTGCACGCGGCGAAGCGGCAGTTGCGGGATGGCCGCAGTTCCCCTGCCCTGAGATCGTTCGCTGCTGCGTCGACGTCTTTCCGTGCTCATGGCAAGCATTGATAGGCCGCAAATCCGCGCGCTCTGTCAGAAAAGCGTCACCGGCGGACGGGTTTTTAGCCGGAGCGTCACTTTGGACTTTCTCCTAAGAAAATAGCGGCATTCAGCGCCGCTATTTTCAAACATCGCCAGATGAGGCTTCCGCCTATCTAGGCTTCTTGCCGAAGACCTTGATGTATTCGGCCTCGCCGCCCTTCGCGAGCGCCTTGGCCTGCCTGACCCAGTCCTCGCGCTCGATGCGGCCGTGGAAGCTCAGATGGTCGTCGACCCATTCGCGTTCCGCCTTTTTCCACGCGGCAACCTGCGCAAATGTGAAAACGCCGAGTTCATGCAGGATGCCCTCGATCTTCGGACCAACGCCGGAAATCATCTTCAGATCGTCCGGAGCAGCCGGACGCGCAATGCCTTGCGGACGGCCTTTTACGACCGGCGCGGACGGCTTGGCCGTTTTCGTCTGCGCGGGCGCGACGGCCTTCGTGCGCGACGGTGCGGTGGGCTTTGCGCCGTTGGCGGCACGTGCTGCGGCTGGAGACGACGCGGTCTTTACCACGCGAGGCTTCTGCCCGACCTTGCCCTCGGCGCTCGCAGCCTCCTTCGCGGTAGCAGCCGTTGCAGGCTTGACTTCGCCGCTGACAGCCTGACGCCCCTCACCCGTTTCGGTCAGGGACTTTTCCGGAGCCGATTCACCGGGCCGCGCGGACACCGCTTTTGAGGATGTCACTTTGGGCTGCGCCTTTGACTTCACCGCTTCGGCAGGCGTTTTCGGCGCTTCCAGATTGGCAAGGCCCACCGTTGGTGCAGCATGCGTCGCCTGGCGCGGCGCATCCGACGCAGGAGGCGCAACCGCCGGATCCGGCTTTTTCTCGTCCTTGGCGAAACTGATCACCGGCTCCATGCCGGCCAGCACGTCATCGGGCAGCCAGCACAAGCTCTTATGCCCGTCGCCGAGGTCCTTAAGCGGCGGCACCCTTGTCTCGCACAGATTGTCAGGCACCAGCGATTTATAGCGGCAGCGCGTCTGGAACGGACAACCGGAAGGCGGGTTCATCGCCGAGGGAATGTCGCCCTCGAGCACGATATGCTTCTTGATCACGCTGGTATCGGCGATCGGAATCGCGGAAAGCAGCGCCTCCGTATAGGGATGATAGGGCGGCGAGAATATCTGGTCGGTCGTGCCCTGCTCGACGATGTGGCCGAGATACATGACCACCACGCGGTCGGCGATGTAGCGCACCACCGAAAGATCATGGCTGATGAACAGCATGGTCGTCTTCGACTCGCGCTGGATATCCATCAGAAGCTCGGTCACCGCAGCCTGCACCGACACGTCCAGCGCCGAAACCGGCTCGTCGGCGACCACCACGCGGGCACGGCCGGCGAAGGCGCGGGCAACGCCGATGCGCTGCTTCTGCCCACCGGAAAGCTGGCGTGGCATGCGCTCGGCGAAAGCACGCGGCAGCTTCACGAGATCGAGCAGTTCCAGCATCTTCTTGCGGCGCTCGCCGGCATTGTTGCCGATCTTGAATTTCTCCAGCGTGCGGATGATCTGCGAGCCGACCGAATGGCTTGGATTGAGCGTATCGAACGGATTCTGAAACACCATCTGGATCGAGGAGACGGTATCGACGTCACGGTTTTCGATGGCGATGGACTGGATGTCGCGATTTCCCAGCGAAATCGTTCCGGAACTCGCCGTCTCCAGCCCGAGCAGCACCTTGGCGAGCGTCGACTTTCCGCAGCCGGATTCGCCGACAATGGCAACCGTCTCGGATTCTCGCGCCTCGAAGCTGATGCTTTCATTGGCCTTGACGACGCGGCCCTCGCTGCCGCCGAACACTTCGTTGGCCGAAACCTTGTAGTATTTCTTGAGGTTGTCGATCTTCAGCACGGGCGCGCCGGGAGTGATCGGCGGCTTGCTGGTCTTGGCTCCCTCGGGCAGCGCCGTCCAGTCGATCTCGTCAAAACGGACGCAGCGGCTGTGGTGGTTGTCGTGGCCTTCGACAGGGATCATCGGGATTTCGGCGGCGTTGCAGACGCCTTCGACGAAATGCTGGCAGCGCGGGCCGAAATTGCAGCCCGTGGGCCGCTCGTGCGGCAGCGGCAACTGGCCGGGAATGGCAATCAGCGGCCGCGAATTCTTGTCGGCGCCCGGCAGCGGGATGGAGCGGAACAACCCTTGCGTATAGGGATGGCGCATGCGGTCAAACACGTCCTCGACCTTGCCGGTTTCCACCGCCTCGCCCGAATACATGACGGTGATGCGGTCGCAGGTTTCCAGGATCAGGCCGAGATTGTGCGACACGAAGATCATCGACGTGCCGAATTCCTTGCCGAGCCCCTTCACCAGTTCGACGATGCCGGCCTCGACCGTCACATCGAGTGCGGTCGTCGGCTCGTCGAGCAACAAAAGTGCCGGCTTCGACAAAAGCGCCATGGCAATGACGATGCGCTGCTGCTGACCGCCCGAAAGCTGGTGCGGATAGGATTTCATCATCCGCTCGGGATCGGGCAGGCGCACCGACTTCAGCATCGCCAGCGAGCGGCTGTAGGCCTCCTCCTTCGACACCTTGTCGTGGATCAGCGGCACTTCCATCAATTGCTGGCCGACCTTCATCGCCGGGTTGAGGCTCGCCATCGGCTCCTGATAGATCATGGCGATCTTGTTGCCGCGAATGGCCCGCAGTTCCTCGTCCGACATGTCGCCCATGTCCTTGCCCTGGAACTTGATGCGTCCGCCGACGATCTTTCCGACATTGGACAGGTCGCGCATGATGCCGAGCGACACGGTCGACTTGCCGCAGCCGGACTCGCCGACGATGCCCATCGCCTCCCCCGGCATTACCGTGCAGGAGAAGTCCATCACAGCCGGAATTTCACCTCGCCGGGTGAAGAAGGAGATGGAGAGGTTCTCGATTTCGAGGATCGGCTTGGCGGGATTCCTTACAGCCTCGTTCATCGTCTCTCTCCGTCAGTCTTTCATCGATTGTTCGCGCAGCGCATCGGCCAGAAGATTGAGGCCGAGCACGAAGGTCATCAGCGCGATTGTCGGCGGTAGTGCCGGGTGGATGAAGGAACGCAGCAGCCGGCTCGCATCCTTGATGGCCGTGCCCCAATCCGGGCTTTCGGGTGCAAGGCCGAGGCCGAAATAGCCGAGAGTTCCAAGCAGGATGGTGGTGTAGCCGATACGCAGGCAGGCATCGACGATCAGCGGGCCACGCGCATTGGGCAGGATTTCCCAAAGCATGATGTACCAGGGACTTTCGCCGCGCGTTTGCGCCGCCGCCACATAGTCGCGCGTCTTGATGTCCATCACCAGGCCACGCACGATGCGGAACACGCCGGGGCTGGATGCGAACACCACCGCCACGAAGATATTCAGTTCGTTCGGGTCCATCTTGACGATGCCGAACGGGTCGGCGTTGAAGACGAGCCCGATATAGACCCAGCCACCAAACAGCAGGGTGAGGCCGAGAAGCAGATAGAGGCGCTCCGGCCGGTTCTTGAAGCGCGTGTAGAAGAGCGTGCAGAAGAAGATGATCGGGAACAGGAAGAACAACCCGGCCATCGCAAAGGGGATTGGCGTGTCCATGATGCCCGGCGTCACCAGCAGGTAGAACAGCAGGATAACAGGGAAGGCCAGCACCAGATTGGCGAGGAAGGACAGGAACGAGTCGATCCTTCCGCCGTAATAGCCTGCCGGCAGGCCGAGCGTGATGCCCACCATCAGCGCGAAGCCAGTCGCCAATGGTGCGATCGCCAGCACGATACGGCTGCCATAGATCATGCGGCTGAAGACGTCGCGGGCGAGCTTGTCGCCGCCGAACAGATAGGCGAGGCCCGAATTGGCGTCGATGGCGCCGGGCAGCGCATCCTTCATGATCGGTATCTGCCCGAGCGGATCGAACGGCGCGACCCGGTGGGCGAAGATCGCCGTGAACAGCCAGAAGAAGCAGATGACCACGCCGGCGATTCCCACGCCGCTGTCGAAGAGCTGGCCGTAGAGGCCGAGCTTCTTCTTGAACCAGAAGCTGGCGCCCAGCACGATCGCCATCGCCACCCAGACGGGCCAGAAGCGCGCAAGCACCGCAAGCACGATCTGGGTTGCGGACAGGAATTCCATCGTACCCATCTTACTGCACCCTGATGCGTGGATTGAGGTAGGCGTAGCCCAGGTCCGAGATGAGCTGGGTGAACAGCACGACGAAGACCGAGACAAGCGAACAACCGAGCAGGAGATCGATGTCGTTGTTGCCGGCAGCTTCCACCAGCGTGTAGCCGAAGCCCTGATAGCGGAACATCACTTCGACGATGACCACGCCGGTGAGCAGCCACGGGAACTGCAGCATGATGACGGTGAACGGCGCGATCAGCGCGTTGCGCAGCGCATGCTTGATGACGACGCTGGAGAAGCTCAGTCCCTTCAGCCGCGCGGTGCGGATATATTGCTGCGTCATCACCTCGACCATCGAAGCGCGGGTCATGCGGGCGATGTAGCCGATGCCATAGATGGCCATGGTCATTACCGGCAGGGTGAAATTGTAGAAGGTGATGCCTTGCGCCGTCGCTGTCGCGGCAGAGCCGTTCAGCCAGCCGAGCCATGAGGCAAAGATGACGGTGAAGATGATACCGGAAACATATTCGGGCGTCGCTGTCGTCGCGATCGAGGCGACAGACAGGGTTCTATCGGTTCGCGTGCCTTCGCGCATGCCGGCCAATATGCCGATGAGCAGCGCAATGGGCACCATCGTCACCATAACCCAGAACATCAATATGCCGGTCGCGCCCAGCGCCGGAAAGAGCTTGGCAGCTACCTTGGTCTTGAACTTGGTCGAGCAGCCGAAATCGCCTTGCAGCACCCCGCCATAATGCGGCTCTGGCGGCTCATTGCAGTAGGAGAACCTCGGTATGGCCTTGCCCGTGGCGTCTATGTTGGGCTGCTTCTTCACCACGCCGATCCACTGGCCGTAGCGCACGAAGAAATTCTGCCGGTAGCCGTTCTTGACCAGCCAGCTCTCGATCTGGTCGGCGGGAGTGCGCATGTCGAGTTGGCTGATCGCCAGCTTCTTCAGGTTCGGTTCCAGATTCACCATGAAGAAGACGACCATCGTCAGGCACAGCATGGTCAGAACCATGGTCCCGAGACGACGAACAATAAAAGCAAACATGGTCAGCCCCTGCCGTTGGGTTGGGGTCAGATGCGGTCAACCCGTTGGAATCGGGAGAGGGACACGGATGCCCCTCTCCGACGGTTGAAGCAGTTTCACGCCTCGGCGAGCCAGACCTTGCCGAAGTCGTGTTCGAAGGTCGGATGCATGCCGTGGTTCTTCACGGTCTGCGCCGAGTGATTGTAGAGCTTGCGCCAGTACGGCTGGATGATGATGCCGGAATCCTGGAGGATCTTCTCGATATCGGCCATCACCGTCTTGCGCTTTTCGGCGTCGGCGATCGACAGGGCCTCGTTGACCTTGGCGTCGAAGTCCGGGTTCGCATAGGCGGATTCGTTCCATGCCTCGCCGCTGCGGTAGCCGATGGCGATGACCTGGATGCCGAGCGGACGCATATTCCAATTGGTCATGGAATAAGGATACTTCGTCCAGTCATTCCAGAAGGTCGAGCCCGGCAGAACCGTACGCTTGACCTTGATGCCGGCCTCGCGAAGCTGGGCAGCGATCGCATCGCCCGTATTCTTGTGCCAGTCCTCGTCCACCGTGATCAGGTCATGCTCGAAATCGGCCTGGCCGGCTTCGGCCATCAGCGCCTTTGCCTTGGCCGGATCGCGCGCCACTTTCGGCAGCTCCGCATATTCCGGATGGATCTGGCAGACGTGATGGTTTTCAGCAGGCACGCCGGCATTGCCGTAGCCGAGCTGGAGCACCACAGCATTGTCGACGGCGAGCTGGAGCGCGTTGCGCACCTTCTGGTCGTCATAAGGCTTGTTTGCCACGTTGGTGCGCGCAACGATGGTCGAGGCGGTAACCACCTCGGACTTCACGAGGTCCAAGCCGTCGAGGATGGTGACGTAGTCGGCCGTCGTCTCGTGATTGGTCTGGACTTCGCCAGCCTCGAAAGCGCTGACCATGGCCGCCGGATCGGTGCCGTAGTCGATGAATTCGACGCCGTCGAGATAGACTTCGCCGTTCCACCATTTGCCGTCTTCACGGCGCTTGTAGACGACCTTGCTGCCGACATCGTAGGAGACGAGCTCGAACGGGCCGGTGCCGATCGGGGTCGCGACGAAATTCGCGCCCTTCTCGTCGAAGCTGCGATGCACCACCAGACCCGGATAGTCGGTCAAGTTCGGGATGAGCGCGATATCGGACTTGCTGAGCGTCAGCTTGACGGTGTTGTCGTCGACCTTGGTGATCGCGCCTTCGCGCAGCTTTTTCGTAGCGTCGTCGACCAGGCTGCCCATGCGGCCCGGCATGGAGTTGCCTTCCACCGTCTTGTCGCACCAGCGGGTGAAATTGAAGATCACATCGTCGGCGTTGAAGACGTCGCCATTGTTCCAGGTCGCGCCCTGACGAACCTTCAGGACATATTCCGTAGCGTCGTCATTCACTTCCCAGCTTTCGAGAAGGTAAGGCTCGAAGGTGAACTCGCGACTGTATTTCACCAATGGTTCGAGCGTCTGGCGCTCGGCGTTGGCGATTTCGGACCAGTCGGCGGTGCGCGGGTCCTTCGGATCCTTGATGGACATCGCCACCTTGAGGACGCCACCCTTCTTGGGTTCTTCCTGCGCCATCGCAGGGGTGGGCGCGGCAAGACCGATCATGCCGTACGCCATTGCGGTGGAAGCGCCGAACACGCTCGCCAGTGCGAGGAACTCGCGGCGGTCCATACCGCCGGCATTCACGCTCTTGGCCATTTCGACGATATGGTCTGGAACGCGATCCCCGTTGTTCTTGTAGAATGTCATCTTAGAACTCCCATTGTTGGCTTTCCGCCGATTAGCATTCCGCATCCGGCCCTCGATGTCAAAAGGAGCGGATCACAGAACTCGGGAGTAAATGTGCAACTTTGAATGGCTGGCAGTTCGCGCGAATACGACAAACTTGGCGCAAAATTGCTATTGCGCGGGCGGATTCGGCAGAATCTTCTGCGGACAATAAAACTGATACATTTGGAGCGTGCCGGCCAGCGCCAGACCGGTCATTCCTTGAGGCCAGGCAAGGGCTCGCGGGGCATCACCCACAGCCCTGACGTGTGGCTGCCACTAAAAATTGTGGAAACATGTATAGGCATATCTTTTGGTCGATGCCTGCGCCCCATATTCAGCACCTGACCGAATTCCCGATCGGGCTACATCCAAAAGACATGGGTGGAGATTAAACCTGCCGGGGCATCCATGTTGACAAGCGCCGGCCAAGCCGGATTCATGGGTCTCGAAACGACAGCGGTGTGGAGGAGACAATGTCTATGCGCGCGGCACGTGGTTTGTCGGTTTTCGTCTTTCTTTTATCCCTGCTGTTTGCTGGTGCCGGAGCGGCACTAGCCGTCGATGCGCGAACGATCGCCACCAGCGAGAATGGCGACTATTTCGGCTTCGACCTCAGGTCAGAGCAGAACGTCACGCTCGATCAGTGCAAGTCGACCTGCCTCGGCGATTCTTCCTGCCGCGCCTTCACCTATAACCAGAAGGCCAAATGGTGTTTTCTGAAGTCCGATTTCGCCACGCTGAAGCCGTTCCCGGGTGCGGTTGCCGGCAAGGTCGTGACGCTGAACAGCGATCCCGATATCGGCGCGCCGCCGGAGCTCTCTTTCTTCTCCGCCGGCATGATCGACGAGGCCCGCCAGTTCCGCACGAAGCTGACTGACGGCTCGGTGACGATCGGCCAGGAAGGCCTGGCCGCTCTGACCGAAGCAGCCGGCCAGGCGCTGCAGAACGGCGACCCGCGCACGGCAATGCAGAAATTCACCACCGCGGTCGCGACCTCACCCAATGACGGCACGCTTTGGCTCGGCCTCGCCCGCGCCATCGTCGGCGTCGCGCCCGCCAACGGTGAAGAGACCACAAAACTCCAGCGTGACGGAACCTCAGCCGCCTGGAACGCCTACCAGCTTCTGCGCACCACGCAGACACGCGCCGAAGTGCTGGCGGTGATGGCAGCGGCGCTCGACAAGCGCGAGATGTTCCGCCCTGCCCTGCAGGCCTATGAAGCAAGCCTGGCGCTGGTCAATTCGGCAACGATCCGCGCCGAATATGAAGACCTGAGGGCTCGCAAGGGATTCCGCGTCATCGACCATTCCGTCGACAATGACAGCGCAGCCCCGCGCATCTGCGCGCAATTCTCGGAGGAACTGGTCAAGAGCGGCGTCGACTACGCACCTTTCGTGACCGTCGACGGCGCAGCGCCCAAGGCGATCGAAGCCAAGGACAAGCAGATCTGCGTCGAGGGCCTCGAGCATGGCCGTCATTACAACGTCACCTTCCGCGCTGGTTTGCCTGCGGCGGTCGGGGAAGTCATCGCCGCGCCGGTCGTACTCTCCATCTATGTGCAGGATCGCACCGCCTCGGCGCGCTTCACCGGCGACAGCTTCGTGCTGCCGGCAACTGCGAGGCGTGGCATTCCGCTGGTCACCGTCAACATGGCGGCAGCCGATGTGAAGCTTTACCGTATCGGCGATCGCTCGCTGGCCCAGTTGCTCACCGGCTACCAGTTCCTGCGCCAGCTCGACAGCTACGACATTTCCAACATCTCCGACCAAATGGGAGAGCCGATCTGGGAAGGCCAGATCGAGATAGCCAACGAGCTCAACAAGGAAGTGACCACCAGCTTCCCGGTCGACGAGGCGCTGCCGCAGCGCAAGCCCGGCGTCTATGTGCTGACGGCGCAGCCGGTGAACGACCGTAGCGAGGATTACTCCTCCCGCGCCACGCAATGGTTCGTCGTCTCGGACATTGGCCTCTCGACCTATACCGGCCAGGACGGCCTGAACGTCTTCGCCCGCTCGCTTGGTTCGGCCAAGCCGAAAGCCGACATCGAACTGACGCTGCTGGCCCGCAACAATGAAATCCTCGGTACAGCCAAGACCGACGCCGAGGGCCGCGCCACCTTCACCCCCGGCCTGACCCGCGGCAGCGGCAGCATGGTGCCGGCGGTGCTGATGGCGAGCCAGGGCGACAGCGATTTTGTTTTCCTCGACATGACGCGTGCCGGCTTCGACCTGTCCGACCGTGGCGTGACGGGCCGCACAGCGCCCGGTGCGCTCGACGTCTACGCCTGGACCGAGCGCGGCATCTACCGCGTCGGCGAGGAAGTGCATGTCGCAGCGCTTGCCCGCGACGATGCAGCCAAGGCGGTCGAGAACCTGCCGCTCACCTTCATCTTCACGCGCCCTGATGGCGTCGAGGACCGCCGCATCATCTCGGACGGCGCCAATGCCGGCGGCCATGCCGTCGACCTGACGCTGGCGAACAACGCCATGCGCGGCACCTGGACGGTATCGATCTACACCGACCCCAAGCAGGCAGCCGTCGCCAGCCAGATGTTCCTGGTCGAGGATTTCGTGCCCGACCGCATCGAATTCGACCTGACAAGCGACAAGCCCGAGATCGCCGCCGGCGAAGCAGCCAATGTCACCGTCGATGGCCGCTTCCTCTATGGCGCGCCGGCTGCCGGCCTGGCGCTCGAAGGCGAAGTGACGCTTTCGACCACGCAGGAATGGGAAAGCTTCCCCGGCTATTCCTTCGGCCTCGCCGATGAGCAGGAAGGCGAAGCGACGCGCATTCCGCTGGCCGACCTGCCCGTCGTCGGCGACGACGGTAAGTCGACCTTCCCCGTCGCGATAGAGCAACTGCCCTCGACCACCCGCCTGCTGAACGCCGCAGTGACGGTGCGCATGCGCGAAAGCGGCGGTCGCGCCGTCGAGCGTGCGCTCGACATCGGCATTCGCCCGCAAGGCCGGATGATCGGCATCCGTCCGGATTTTTCGGGCGGCGAGGTGCCGCAAGGCGGAACCGCCAAGTTCAGCTTCATTGCCGTCGACCCGCAAGGCAAGCGCGAGGCGCTGCAAGGCGCGCAGTGGTCGCTCGTCAAGGTCGAGCGCAATTACCAATGGTATCGCAGCGGCAACGCCTGGAACTACGAGCCGGTAACCTTCACCAAGGCTGTCGCCAACGGCCAGATCGATCTTGCCACTGATAAGGAAGCGTCGATCAGCGCGCCGGTAGACTGGGGCCGCTATCGCCTCGAAGTCGAGACCGCCGACCCGGCAGGCCCGGCCACCAGCTTCGAATTCGACGCCGGCTGGTATGTCGCAGCGACCTCCACCGAGACGCCGGACGGGCTCGAAATCGCCCTCGACAAGGACCACTACGCCGCCGGCGAAGTCGCCAAGCTGCAGGTTTCGCCGCGCTTTTCCGGCGAACTGCTGGTGACCGTCGGCGCCGACAAGCTCCTCAAGACGATCACCGCAAGCGTGCCGGAAGGCGGCGCGACCATCGACGTGCCGGTCGGCGACGACTGGGGCGCAGGCGCCTATGTCACGGCCACGCTCTACCGTCCTGGCGAAGCGCAGGAATCGCGCATGCCGGCGCGTGCCATCGGCGTGAAATGGCTGAAGGTTGATCCCGGCGCGAAGCAGCTTGGCATCACGCTTTCGCCGCCTGAAAAGACCGCGCCGCGCCAGACCCTGTCGATCCCGGTTGCGGTGACGGGTGCGGCACCGGCCAGCGACGCCTATGTCATGGTCGCAGCCGTCGATGTGGGCATCCTCAACCTGACGCAATACAAGACCCCGGACCCGGAAAACTGGTTCTTCGGCCAGCGCCAACTCGGGCTTGAACTGCGCGACCTCTATGGCCGCCTGATCAACGGCTCGCTCGGCACGACGGGCAAGCTGCGCACCGGCGGCGACGGTGCGAATATGGCCTCCGAAGGCAGCCCGCCGACCGAAAAACTGGTCGCCTTCTTCTCCGGCCCCGTAAAACTCGACGCTGAGGGCAAGGCGACGGTCGATTTCGACATTCCGCAGTTCAACGGCACCGTGCGCATCATGGCCGTAGCCTGGAGCAAGGAGGCTGTCGGCCACGCAACAAGCGACGTGATCGTGCGCGACCCGGTGGTGATCACCGCCGGCCTGCCGCGTTTCATGGCCCCGGGCGACGCCGCCGAAATGCGGCTCGACATTTCCAACACCGATGCCCCGGACGGCGATTATTCTCTGGCTATCGATACGACGGGTAGTGTTTCAACCGGCACGGCGCCCGAAAAAGTGACGCTGACCGCCGGCAAGCGCCAGACGCTGACGGTCCCGCTCACCGCTCAATCGACCGGTGACGCCGGCCTGACCATTCGGCTCGCCAATGCCGCGGGCCTGAGCATCGAACAGAACCTGACCATCCCGGTGCGGCCTGCCGAACTGCCGGTGACGACGCGCACCGTGGTCGACCTGAAACCCAATGCCAGCCTACGTATCGATAAGGAATTGCTGGCGGCGAGCCTGCTCGACGGTGCTTCCGTCAGCGTCGGCGTGTCGCGGGCTTCGGCCTTCGACGTACCGTCGCTGCTGATGACGCTCGACCGCTACCCCTATGGCTGCGCCGAGCAGACGACCAGCCGCGCGCTGCCGCTGCTCTATGTCAGTGAACTGGCGGCAAGTGCGGGCATGGCCGACGACACCACCCTGCACGACCGCATCCAGCAGGCGATCTACCGCGTGCTGAACTATCAGGCGTCGTCGGGCAGTTTCGGCCTGTGGGGGCCGGGCTCGGGCGATCTCTGGCTCGACGCCTATGTCACCGACTTCCTGACCCGGGCGCGCGAAAAGAACTACGAGGTGCCGAGCGAGGCGATGCTGTCTGCATTGCAAAACCTGCAGAACGCCATCTCCTACGACATCGACCTGCAGGATCGCGGCAGCGAGATCGCCTATGCGCTGTACGTGCTGGCCCGCAACAAGAAGGCGTCGATCGGCGACCTGCGCTATTATTCCGACACGCAACTGGAAGCTTTCTCGAGCCCGATGGCGGTGGCGCAGCTTGCCGCCAGCCTCGCGCTTTACGGCGACCAGCAGCGCTCGGAAAACACCTTCCAGGCCGCACTGACGCTGGCCAAGACCAACACCGAGCATGATTATTCGCGCTCGGATTACGGTTCGCGCCTGCGCGACGGCGCTGCCATGCTGGCACTTGCCGCCGAAAGCCGCCCGGCACCGAAGATCGTGCCGGAGCTGATCAAGCTCGTCACCGCCGAGCGCAAGGCTGCGAACTACACCAGCACGCAGGATCAGGCCTGGATGCTGCTCGCGGCCCGCGCCATGCGCACCAACAGCGATACCATCCAGCTCACCGTCAATGGCGAGCAGCATGGCGGCGCCTATTCGCAGCAGGTGTCCGGCAACGACCTCGCCGACAACCCACTGGTCATCGCCAACACCGGCAAGGATGCCTTGCAGGCAGTGGTGACTGCGGTGGCGGCACCCGCCCAGCCGCTGCCTTCCGGCGGCGACGCCTTTCAGATCGCGCGCACCTATTATGCGCTCGACGGCTCCGAGGCCAATGTTACCAGCGTGGCACAGAACGAGCGCTTCGTGGTTGTGCTGAAGATCGACGAGTCCAACGACTGGCCCTCGCGCGTGCTGGTGACAGACCTGCTGCCTGCCGGCTTCGAGATCGACAATCCGGGACTGGTGTCCAGCGCCGACCTGGGCAATTTCCCCTGGCTCGCCCGCACCGAGGCCGCGCATCTCGAATTCCGCGACGACCGTTTTGTAGCCGCCTTCGACCGGACCTCCGGCGACAACGGCCAGATCACGCTGGCCTATGTCGTGCGCGCCGTGACGCCCGGCATCTATGCGCATCCGGCGGCAAGCGTGGAGGACATGTACCGGCCGCAATATTCGGCCCGCACGGCGAGCGGGATGATGGAGGTGAGGACGCCGTAGTCATGAAAGCGCTTGGCTACATGTCATCGACAGCGACTTACAATTCAGCGTCGAGCCGCCCCTCACCCTTACCCTCTCCCCGTAAACGGGGAGAGGGGGGCGTCAGCGTTGCAGCCGGCCTTCTTCTCCCTGTGAACGAGGAGAAGGCTGAAGCGTCAACGTTGCGGCCAGCCTTCTTCTCCCCGTCACTATACGGGGAGAAGGTGCCGGCAGGTGGATGAGGGGCGGCTATGCGCGTCCCAGTCAGAGTGCTGCGAAAATTGGCGGCTTACGCCACAGCCGGTGCAGCGGCCGTCGCAGTAGCGATTGGCGCTCTCTACACCCTCGACCGCGCCTACCCCCCGCCCCTGCCCGCCCAACTCACCGTCTCCTCGGAAGTGCTAGACCGCGACGGCGCGCTTCTCCGCGCCTACGCAACGCCCGACGGCTACTGGCGTCTCGGAACCTCTCTCGACCAGGTCGATCCGCAATTCGTAAAAATGCTGATCGCTTACGAGGACAAACGCTTCTTCGACCACGACGGCGTCGACGTGCTCGCCCTATTGCGCGCGGCAAAGCAGTTCGCGGGAAACCGCCGCATCGTTTCGGGCGGCTCGACACTGTCGATGCAGCTTGCCCGGCTGATCGAGCCGCGCGAAAGCCGAAGCTTCGGTTCGAAATTCCGGCAGATCCTGCGCGCCATACAGATCGAGCGGCGGCTTTCCAAGCGCGACATCCTCGAACGCTACCTGACGCTGGCGCCCTATGGCGGCAATCTCGAAGGCGTGCGTGCCGCCTCGCTCGCCTATTTCGGCAAGGAGCCGCGCCGGCTAACCGTCTCGGAAGCAGCCCTGCTCGTCGCCCTGCCGCAACTGCCGGAGCGCCGCCGCCCCGATCGCAACCTGAAGACCGCGCAGGCCGCGCGTGACCGGGTGCTGGAACGCATGGTGACGGCGGATATTCTGGGTGAGCGCGAGGCCGCGCGCGCCGCAAACGACGCCGTTTCCGAGGTGCGCTTCGCCCTGCCCGCGTTGGCCGCCCATGTTGCCGATGCAGCGCTGCGCAAGGCGCCATCGCAAAGCCGGCATCAGGTCACGCTGCGCAAGCGCGTTCAGGAAGGGCTGGAAGCCGTCGCGAAAAGTGCCGCAGCCAAGCTCGGCCCGCGCATTTCGGTGGCCATGGTCCTGGCCGATGCCCGCACCGGCGAAATCCTTGGCGAGGTTGGTTCGGCGAACTATTTCGACGCCAGCCGCTCGGGCTGGATCGACATGACGAAGGTATCGCGCTCGCCCGGCTCGACCTTAAAACCCTTCATCTACGGGCTGGCGATGGAACAGGGCCTCGTCGCGCAGGAAACGCTGATCGAGGACCGCCCGGCAGATTTCGCCGGCTACCGCCCGCGCAATTTCGACATGAGCTACCAAGGCGATGTCAGCGTGCGCCAGGCGCTGCAACTGTCGCTCAACGTTCCGGCCGTGCACCTGCTCGATGCTGTCGGCCCGGCGCGGCTGACGGCACGGTTCCGGCAGGCCGGCGTGACCCCTGCCTTGCCGAAGGATGAACCGCCGGGGCTCGCCATCGGCCTTGGCGGCGTCGGGCTGTCGCTGCGCGATCTCGTCCAGCTCTATACCGGCCTCGCCAACAGCGGAAAGGCGCGCATCCTGCGCGACGGCACCGAGGCGGTCGAGCCCGTGCAAGGCGGCGGCACGATCCTCGACGAGCAGGCAACGTGGCAGATCGCCGATATTCTGTCCGGCGTGAAGCCGCCGGAAGGGGCGAGCCATCGCGGCATTGCCTACAAGACCGGCACGTCCTACGGCTACCGCGACGCATGGTCGGTCGGTTTCGATGGCCGCTATGTGCTGGGCGTGTGGGTCGGGCGCGCAGATTCCGGCTCGGTGCCCGGCCTGTCGGGCTATGTCTCGGCAGCCCCCATCCTGTTCGAGGGCTTTGCCCGGTCCGGTCTTGCCGCGGTGCCGCTTGCACGCGCGCCGGCTGGAGCGTTGCGCACGGCGCGCGCCGACCTGCCGGTGACGCAGACGCGTTTCACCTCCGGTTCGGATGAGCTGATCGCGCTGGCCGCTCCGACCGAACCCCCGCCGCGAATCGTCTTTCCGCCGGACGGGGCGAGGGTCGATCTCGGAACAATCTCAAGCGCCGCCTCGCCGCTGGTGCTGAAATTGCAAGGCGGCCGCGCGCCGTTCCGCTGGCTCGCCAACGGCAAGCCGCTTGCCGAACTCGACCGCCGCCGCACCGCGACATGGCTGCCCGACGGCACCGGCTATTCGACGCTGACCGTCATCGACGCCGCCGGTAGAGCGGCGAGCGTGAAGGTGTTCGTGGAGTGATGGTTCGACGGGTTCGTTGCAGAGATGAACTCGTGAAAGTCCAGTTCCTTAGCACCCCCCTCTGGCCTGCCGGCCATCTCCCCCTCAGGTGGGGAGATTAGCAGCTCCGCCGCATCGCCTATCCTGCAACGTTCGTGATTAGCGAAAGTCGCAATGAAGGCTGATCTCCCTCCTTGCGGGGGAGATGGCCGGCAGGCCAGAGGGGGGGCGCGAAGGAACTCGGCCTATCCAAAGGCCCAGAACATCCCGTGGCTGTGTCTCTAACCACAGCCTCCCGCCACACCCGGCTTCGCCCAACACACCCTGTTCAGTTAACGGGGCTCGCACCCATTAGAAAAATATTTTCCTCCCTCACCCCCTCCAAAGCGAGGAAAATTGCTCACGCTCCCCTAAATTAGCATGTTTGGGTGCGTCTAATTTCTATCAAATCGATAGAGTACCCTTCGCGAACAACGGAGGCAGACATGACTCATTATCGACCTCGTTTCCTTATTGCCGGCCTCCTTGCCGGAGCACTGCAACTCGGGTCTCTCGGCTTGGCTGCGGCCGATACGACGATCCTCAACGTGTCCTACGACCCAACCCGCGAACTCTACAAGGACTACAACGAAGCCTTCGCCAAGCATTGGAAAGCCGAGACCGGCGAGACGGTGACCATCCAGAATTCGCATGGCGGCTCGGGCAAGCAGGCCCGCGCGGTGATCGACGGGCTCGACGCCGATGTCGTGACGCTGGCGCTGGAAAGCGACATCAACGCCATTGCCGAAAAAACCAAGAAGATCGCGCCGGACTGGCGTGGCAAGCTGCCCAACAACTCCTCGCCCTACACCTCGACCATCATCTTCCTCGTCCGCAAGGGCAACCCCAAGGCGATCAACGACTGGGGCGACCTGGTGAAGGACGACGTGCAGGTGATCACGCCGAACCCGAAGACGTCCGGCGGAGCGCGCTGGAACTATCTGGCCGCCTGGGCCTGGGCCGACAAGGAGTATGGCGGCGACCAGGCCAAGATCAAGGACTACATCGCCACCCTCTTCAGCAAGCACGTTCCGGTTCTGGATACCGGCGCGCGCGGCTCGACGGTGACATTTGCCGAGCGCGACCAGGGCGACGTTCTTCTCGCATGGGAAAACGAAGCCTATCTGGCGCTCGATGAATTCGGCGCCGACAAGTTCGACATCGTTTTCCCGCCCTCCTCCATCCTGGCCGAACCTCCGGTCGCGGTGGTTGACGGCAATGTCGATGCCAAGGGCACCCGCAAGGTCGCGCAGGCCTATCTCGAATATCTCTATTCCGAGGAAGGCCAGCGCATCGCCGCCAAGCATCATTACCGCCCGTCCAAGCCTGATCTTGTTCCGGCCGACGAGTTGCAGAAGCTGCCCGAACTGAAGCTCGTGACCATCGATGACCCGATCTTCGGCGGCTGGAAAAAGGCGCAGCCCGAGCATTTCGGCGACGGCGGCATTTTCGACCAGCTTTACAAGCCGGCCCAGTAATTCGGACTGTCTACTGACCAAGCCCTGCCGGGGCGTTTGACGCGACTTTTTTAAAAAGCCACGCCATTCGCCTCGGCAGAGCATGTTAAGACTAGCTGCGCAGCGATAAGGGACGACATGACCACAGAACCCGCCCAGGCGGGGTGGCGATTCAAGGCGCCGAGCGTCATTCCGGGTTTCGGATTGACGCTCGGCTTCTCGCTTGCCTACCTCACGCTCATCATCCTCATCCCGCTGACGGGTCTCGTCTGGCGTTCGGCGTCACTTGGCTGGACCGATTTCTGGGCAATCGCCACCGACCGCCGCACGGTCAAGGCACTGGAGATCAGCTTCGGCACGGCGCTGATCGCGGCTGCCGTCAATGTCGTCTTCGGCACCATCGTCGCCTGGGTTCTGGTGCGCTACCGCTTTCCCGGCCGCCGCGTCATCGATGCCATGGTCGACCTGCCTTTCGCCCTGCCGACGGCAGTGGCAGGCATCGCGCTGACCACGCTCTATGCGTCCAAGGGCTGGATCGGCAGCCTTCTGGCGCCGCTCGGCATAAAGGTCGCCTATACGCCGCTCGGCATCGTCATAGCCCTGATCTTCATCGGCCTGCCCTTCGTCGTGCGCACGGTGCAGCCGATCATCGAAGAGATCGACAAGGAGGTCGAGGAGGCCGCCGCCACGCTTGGCGCCAGCCGCTTCCAGACCATCACGCGCATCCTGTTTCCCGGCCTCGCACCGGCCATCGTCACCGGCTTCGCTCTGGCCTTCGCCCGCGGCGTCGGCGAATACGGCTCGGTCATCTTCATCGCCGGCAACATGCCTTATGTCTCGGAAATCGCCCCGTTGCTGATCGTCATCAAGCTCGAGGAATACAACTACGCCGCAGCAACCGCGATCGCCACGATCATGCTCGTCATCTCCTTCGCCATGCTTCTGGTCATCAACCTCCTCCAGTCGTGGAGCCGCAAACGCTATGGCTGAGCTTGTCGAAACCTCATCCAGCCGCGCTCGCGAAAACCGCGCCTCGGCCATCAACGAGAGCCGCACGACGCGCTGGGTGCTGATGGCGCTGGCCTTCGGCTTTCTGGCGATCTTCCTCCTGTCGCCGCTGGTGCTCGTCTTCGCTGAGGCGTTCAAGCGCGGCATCGGCCCCTACACCGAAGCGCTGGTCGACCGTGATACGACCGCGGCGATCCGCCTGACCTTGCTCGTGGCGGCGATCTCCGTGCCGCTGAACCTCGTCTTCGGCGTGGCGGCCGCTTGGGCAATCGCCAAGTTCGAGTTCAAGGGCAAGGCCTTCCTGATCACGCTGATCGACCTGCCCTTCTCGGTATCGCCGGTGATTTCCGGCCTTGTCTACGTGCTTCTGTTCGGCGCAAGCAGCGTGCTCGGCCCATGGCTGAAAAGCTACGGCATCGAAATCCTCTTCGCCGTTCCGGGCATCGTGCTGGCAACTGTGTTCGTGACCTTCCCCTTCGTCGCGCGCGAATTGATACCGCTGATGCAGGAACAGGGCACCGGCGACGAGGAAGCAGCCCTTTCGCTCGGCGCCAATGGCTGGCAGGCCTTCTGGTATGTGACGCTGCCCAACATCAAATGGGGGCTGCTTTACGGCGTTCTGCTCTGCAACGCCCGCGCCATGGGCGAGTTCGGTGCGGTTTCGGTCGTGTCGGGCCACATTCGCGGCCTGACCAACACCATGCCGCTGCATGTCGAAATCCTCTACAATGAGTACAACGCTGTCGGCGCTTTCGCCGTCGCCTCGCTGCTGGCGGGCCTAGCGCTGGTCACGCTCGTTTTGAAGACCATTCTGGAAATCCGCTTCGGCCACGCCATCGCCGGCAGCCGCGGACACTGACAAGAAGAATTCGGGGAACAAGGGTAGTTTTATGGAAGTTCGCGTCGCCAATGTGCGCAAGGAGTTCGACCGGTTTCCGGCGCTTCACGACGTCTCGCTCGACATCAAGTCCGGAGAGCTGATTGCGCTGCTGGGCCCTTCCGGTTCGGGCAAGACGACGCTGCTGCGCCTGATCGCCGGGCTGGAGAAACCGACCAAGGGCGCGATCTATTTCGGCGAGGAGGACGCATCGCATCGCACCATCCAGGAGCGCAATGTCGGCTTCGTCTTCCAGCATTATGCGCTGTTCCGGCACATGACGGTGGCCGACAATGTCGGCTTCGGCCTGAAGGTTCGTCCGGGCGCAACCCGGCCCGCCGCAGCCGAAATCCGCCGCCGCGCCTCCGAACTGCTCGATCTCGTCCAGCTTTCGGGCCTTGAAAAGCGCTATCCGGCGCAGCTTTCCGGCGGCCAGCGCCAGCGCGTGGCGCTCGCCCGCGCCATGGCGATCGAGCCGAAGGTGCTGCTGCTCGACGAACCTTTCGGCGCGCTCGACGCGCAGGTGCGCCGCGAATTGCGCCGCTGGCTGCGCGAAATCCACGACGCCACGGGGCACACGACGGTCTTCGTCACGCACGATCAGGAGGAAGCGCTGGAGCTTGCCGACCGCGTCGTCGTCATGAGCCAGGGCCGCATCGAACAGGTCGGCACCGCCGACGAGGTCTACGATACGCCCAACTCGCCCTTCGTCTACGGCTTCATCGGCGAATCCAGCTCCTTGCCGGTGAAGGTCGAGGACGGCCAATTGTGGGTCGCCGACCGCCCCATCGGCCTCTCCGTTCCGGACGCCCCGAACGGCAAGGCAGAGCTCTATTTTCGTCCGCACGACGTTGAGCTGCTGGAGGAATGCAACGGCTGCATAGCCGGCACGGTGGTGGCCAGCCGGCGCGTTGCCGGCACGCGGCGTGTCGAACTGGAGATCGGCGGCGAGAGGCAGCGCGTCGAGATCGAACTGCCGATCGAGCACCCTGCCGCGCAGAAAAGCCGCGTGGCGTTCCGGCCACGGCGGTGGAAGGTTTTTCTGGCTGAGGGTTGAGTGCGTTTCCCCACCTCCACTCGGCGAAGCTACCGCTCTACGTTGCCCCCCTCTGGCCTGCCGGCCATCTCCCCCACAGGTGGGGAGATCAGCCTTCAGGTCGGCTTTCGCCAATCACCAACGTTGAAAAAAGTGCGGGGCGGGAGACACAGCTAATCTCCCCGCCTGTGGGGGAGATGGCCGGCGGGCCAGAGGGGGCGCGAAGGAACGCAGCTTCGAAGGACAGCCTCAAGCCGCCCGCGCAAACTTGAAGCACGAAGCCAGCGCATAGCCATCCTCCCAGCGGCCGAAGCCGCTGGCGACGTTGATGTGCCCGGCATCGCCGATATCGACCAGCCCGCTGCCCCAGACGCCCGCATATTCCTGCGCGATATCGAAATCCATGTAGCTGTCGTTGCGGCTGGCGACGAAGATCGACGGAAACGGAAGCCGGCGGCGCGGCATTGCGCCGAAGTCGATCAGGCCGGGATGCCTAGCATTGGTCACGTCGATATCGCACGGCGCGACCAGCACCGCACCGGCGACATGCTCGGCAGCCGGCCGCCCGGCGAGCTTTGCCGCCAGGATGCAGCCGAGGCTGTGCGCGACGAGAACAGCGCCGGGATGGGCGACGAGTTCGCTTTCCAGCGTATGCAGCCAGTCTTCCAGCACAGGCTTGTCCCAATGCTCCTGTTGGACGAGGATCGCATCGTCATGGTCCACCAGCCAGTGGCGCTGCCAATGGTCCTCGCCGGAACCGTTCAGGCCGGGAAGTATCAATGTGGTCATGCTGCACTCCTCTGGAAGCCCCAGCCGGATTGGCGGCCCGTCGCCGCCGATTCATGTTTCTATTTTAAAGGTGCCGCCGCGCGGACAGAGGATCGCGTTTTGCGAATTTTCGCCGACATCGAAAACACTATTCCGCCCACTCGCAGCGATCGGCGAAAATGGATTCTCGCAGAGATGATTTTTCCCAAAATGGCAAAAATATCCGTCACACGAAAAGACGATGCGTCACCGGTGAAATGAAATTCTAACAAGGTGAGATCATTAGAATCCTGTTCTCATGCCACGCCGTCGAAAGGCAGCTACTTCCTCGCGGGGTTACATGCGCTTCGGCTAGGTTGAGCCTCAAACACAAAACAACTTTTGGGATCATGGAGTTATCCGAATGAGACGTTTCCTGCTCGTTGGCGCGGCAATTGCCGGCCTGCTCGCCGCCCCCGTATCGGCTTTTGCCGCCGACAAGCTCCTGAACGCCTCCTATGACGTTGCGCGCGAACTGTTCGTCGCAGTCAACAAGGCCTATGTCGCCGCCCACCCCGGCGTGACCATCGACCAGTCGCATGCCGGCACCTCCAAGCAGGCGCGCGCCATCGTCGAGGGGCTGGAGGCCGACGTGGTGACCTTCAACCAGGTGACCGACATCGATTTCCTCGCCAAGAACGGCTTCGTCTCGGACGACTGGAAGAGCGATTTCCCGAACCAGTCTTCGCCCTTCTATTCGCTGCCTTCCTTCCTCGTGCGCGCCGGAAACCCCAAGAACATCAAGGATTGGAACGATCTCGCCCGTGACGATGTGAAGGTGATCTTTCCGAACCCCAAGACCTCGGGTAACGCCCGCTACACCTATCTCGCTGCTACCGCCTACGCCAAGGAAGCCTTCAAGGGCGACGAGACCAAGGTGAAGAAATTCATCACCAAGATCTTCGACAACGTCCCGGTCTTCGACACCGGCGGCCGCGCCGCCACCACGACTTTCGTCGAGCGTGGCATCGGCGACGTGCTGATCACCTTCGAATCGGAGACCACCGGCATCCGCAAGGAGTTCGGCGAAGACAAATATGATGCCGTCGTGCCGCCGGTCAGCCTGCTCGCCGAATTCCCGGTGGCGATCGTCGACAAGGTGGTCGACAAGCGCGGCTCGCGCGACCTCGCCAAGAACTATCTCGACTTCCTCTACACGCCGGAAGGCCAGACGATCCTCGCTGAAAACGGCAACCGCGTTCACGACGAGAAGGTCGCCGGCGAGTTCAAGGACAAGTTCCCCGAAGTCCGCCTCGTCACCGTCGAGGACGTCTTCGGCGGCTGGGACAAGGTGCAGGCCGAGCATTTCGCTTCCGGCGCACTGCTCGACCAGATCTACGGCGAGCGTTGACCCTTCAGCTCGATTGCTGTTCAAGGGCGGGAAGCCGGTCATGCCGGCTTTCCGCTTTTTTGAGTTTCGATTTTCCGGAAGGCTTTGTCCGTGGCTCGTCGCGTCCTGCCGGGTTTGCCCCTGGCGCTCGGAATAACTCTGGTCTACGTCTCGATCATCGTCGTGCTGCCGCTCAGTGCGCTGGTCTACAAGGCGGCGAGCCTCGGTTTTGAAGATTACTGGCGCATCGTCTCGTCGGGCCGCGCGCTGGCGAGTTATCGCGTCACCGCGCTTTCTGCCCTCGCCGCCACCGCCTTCAACCTCGTCTTCGGCTTCGCGCTCGCCTGGGTTCTGGTGCGCTATCGCTTTCCCGGCCGCCGCTTCATCGACGCACTGGTCGACCTGCCCTTCGCCCTGCCGACCGCGGTCGCCGGCATAGCGCTGACGGCACTTTTCGCGCCCAACGGCTGGTTCGGCTCGATCCTCGGCGAAGCCGGCATTCAGGTTGCCTACACACCGCTCGGCATCATGATCGCCATGGCCTTCACCAGCCTGCCCTTCATCGTGCGAACCATCCAGCCTGTGCTGGAGGACCTCGACCCCGCACTTGAGGAAGCCGCCCAGTCGCTTGGCGGCTCCGACGCTTCAATCTTTGCGCGCGTCATCCTGCCATTGCTGACGCCCGCGATTCTTGCCGGCGTATCGCTTGCCTTCGCCCGCAGCCTCGGAGAGTTCGGCGCCATCATCTTCATCGCCGGCAACCAGCCCTTCTCGACCGAGATCACCGCGCTTCTGGCCTTCATCCGGCTTGAGGAATACGACTATCAGGCCGCTGCCGCGATCGCCTCGGTGTTGCTGATCACCGCTTTCGTGATGCTCGCCGTCACCAACATCCTGCAGGCCCGTGCCCTGCGCTACACGGCGAGGGGCTGAGCGATGGCTGGCAAAACCAGAAAACCACCGCGTGTCGGCGACCAGCCCGGCTTCCGCCGTGCCTTGATCGCCGCCGTGTTGGTGGTGACCGCGATCTTCATCGTCGCGCCGCTGGTCGTCATCGGCGTGCAGGCGTTTTCGCAAGGCTGGGCGGTCTATGCCGCAGCAATTGCCGATCCCGACACGCTCCACGCCATTCTCCTGACCGTCACGACAGCGCTCATCGCCGTGCCGATCAACACCGCCTTCGGCGTCGCAGCCGCCTGGGCGATCACCAAATTCGATTTCTGGGGCCGGCGTTTCCTGCTGGTCGTCATCGAAATCCCCTTCTCGATCTCGCCGATCGTCGCCGGCGTCGCCTATCTCTTCGTCTACGGACTACAGGGCCTGTTCGGGCCTGCCCTGCAGTCGGCCGACATCAAGATCCTGTTTGCGCTCCCCGGCATCGTGCTGGCCTCGATGTTCGTTACCGCCCCCTTCGTCGCCCGCGAGCTGATCCCGCTGATGCAGGCGCAAGGGCGCGATCTGGAAGAAGCCGCGACCTCGCTCGGCGCATCCGGCTGGCGCACTTTCTTTTCGGTGACGCTGCCCAACATCCGCTGGGCGCTACTTTACGGCGTGGTGCTGTGCAATGCCCGCGTCATGGGCGAGTTCGGCGCGGTGTCGGTCGTTTCCGGGAATATTCGCGGCCAGACCAACACGCTGCCACTGCATATCGAACTGCTCTACCACGACTACCAGACCGCCGGTGCCTTCGCCGCCGCCTCCATCCTCGCCGTGCTGGCCGTGGTTACCTTGGTTGCCAAAGTGCTGCTGGAGCGCCGGGGAGCCGGCCGTGGCGGCCGTCCGACACTGGCCGCAAACCAAACCGTTCCGGAGACAACGACGTGAAAATCCGCCTCGACACCGTCGTAAAAACCTTCGACACCTTCCGCGCCGTGCATGGCGTTTCGTTGGAAATCGAAAGCGGCGAACTGGTGGCGCTGCTCGGGCCGTCAGGTTCCGGCAAGACGACCATATTGCGCATGGTCGCCGGCCTCGAATATGCCGATGGCGGCAAGATCTATTTCGGCGACGAGGACGCCACCGACATTCCGGTGCGCGACCGTGGCGTCGGTTTTGTCTTCCAGCACTACGCGCTGTTCCCGCATATGACGGTGGCGGAAAACATCGCCTTCGGCATGAAAGTGTCGAAGGTGAAGCGCTCGAAAGCCGAGATTACCACCCGCGTCGCCGATCTCCTGCGGCTGGTGAAGCTCGATGGCCTCGGACAGCGCTTTCCCGGCCAGATTTCCGGCGGCCAGCGCCAGCGCGTTGCGCTCGCCCGCGCGCTCGCCGTTGACCCGAAAGTGCTGCTGCTCGACGAGCCCTTCGGCGCGCTCGACGCCAATGTGCGCCGCGACCTGCGCCGCTGGCTGCGCGAAATCCACGAGGAACTCGCCATCACCACCCTGTTCGTCACCCACGATCAGGAAGAGGCGCTCGACCTCGCCGACCGCGTCGTCATCCTCAAGGACGGCAAGATCGTCCAGCAGGGCACGCCGGAGGAAGTCTGCCGCGAACCCAATTCGCCCTTCGTCATGGGTTTTCTCGGCGACACCAACCGCCTGCCGGCAAATGTGTCGGGTGGACGCGCAGTGGTCGGAAATGCCGCCCTGCCCGCGCCCGGCGTGGCCGACGGCAAGGCGGAGATTTTCGTGCGCCCCAGCGACCTCGACTGGACCGAGCACGGCGACGGCGTGCCGGCAAAAATCCTGCGCGTTATCGACCGGCCCGACGGCAGGCGTCTGCTGGCCGCGACCGACCAGGGCGAGACGCTGGAACTCGACGTTGCGCCCGAAATCCAGGCCAAGGCCGGCGATGAAGGCTTTGTCACGGTCCGGCGCGGACGCATTTTCGCTGCGGGTTAAGGCACAGGATCGCATCTTTCGGCGGTTTGCGCGATCAGCGGTCAATATTCCTGACTTGCCTTGGTTCTTGGCAAATTCATGCTGATGATAAGTTTGGAGCGCAATGTCGTTCCAAGCCAAGCAGCTGAATGTCTACTACTCTTGTAGAATTATCTTCGAGGAGTGGCCGCCGTGACGAAACATTTCTCCCTGCATTCGGTCGATTCGGCTTCGCTGGTCGGGATCGAGCTCGCAGCCCGGCAACTTGCCATCCTTTTGGCCGCAATGCGGGCCGGCGGGGCTAAACACGGCGAAAATTGCATCAAATCGGCCACAGCAGCCTGAAAAGTCACCAAAAATCAACGAGTTTGAGCTTGTTTATCATGTCGCTCGATTTTAAGTCTGGGTGGTGCAGCGATGCGGGGGCTATCCGCCATGATTTGCACACAAACGATCGCCACAGGCTTAGGCGAACTTCTGATGAAATGTTGCGGGCATGCTCACTAAAAAAGGCAAATACGGCCTCAAGGCTCTCGTTCATCTTTCAGGCATGCCTGTCGGCCAGCTGGCGTTCGTCAACGACATCGCGGTTGCCAACAACATCCCGAAGAAATTCCTCGACGCCATCCTCGGCGAATTGCGCAATGCCGGCTTCGTCCAGAGCCGCAAGGGCAAGGACGGCGGCTATCGCCTCGCCCGCCCGGCTGCCGAGATCAAGATCGGCCATGTCGTGCGTGTTCTCGACGGCCCGCTGGCCCCGATCCCCTGCGCCAGCCGCACCCAGTATCAGCGCTGCGAAGATTGCGACGAGGCGACATGCCAAGTCCGGCACATGATGCTCGAGGTACGTCAGGCGGTTGCCGACGTGCTGGACAATCGCAGCCTGGCTGCCATGCGCGACGCCGACAACGACGACGTGCTGCAGGACATCAAGTACCACATCTGACATGCCCTGATATTCTGACGGGGCGGAGGCCATCTCATGGCTGAGCGCGCAACCGGCAGGCAATCGATCCTCATAATCGGCGGCGGCGCCAGCGGCGTCGTGCTCGCTGCGCATCTGTTGCGCGACCCCGATGCCGACATCCGCGTCACGCTGATCGAGAAGCGGGAGGCCTTCGGCCAGGGCGTCGCCTATTCCACCAACCTGCCCGACCATGTGCTGAACGTCAGTGCGTTCGGCATGAGCGCCTATGCCGACGATCCCGAGCACTTCTTCCGCTGGCTGGTCGGGCGCGGGCTTGCCGAACCGGACAATCCGCAGATCTACGTGCCGCGCAGCCTCTACGGCGAATATCTTCGCGAGATTCTCGATCGCCTCAACGAGCAGGAAAAAGGCACCGGAAGGCTGCACACGCTGAACGAGGCCTGCCAGTCGGTGACGACGACGCCTTCCGGCGTCGAGGTCAAGCTTGCCAATGGAACAAGCCTTGTCGGCCACATCGCTGTCCTTGCCGTCGGACATGAGGAGCAGGCGCCGCCAGATCATCGCGGCGCCATCCGGCCCGGATCGACCGAAGACACGCCACTGCCCGCCGACGCGTCCGTTCTGGTTCTGGGAACAGGACTCAGCATGATCGATCTCTGGCTGTCGCTGGAAAACCGTGGACACAGCGGCAAGATCGTCGCGCTCTCCCGGCGCGGGCTGCTGCCGGCGATCCACCGGCGCGGCAAACCGATAAGGCTGGACGCCGCAGACGTGCCGCTCGGCACCGACCTCTCCTATTTCATACGCTGGTTTCGACAGCTCGTGCGCGAGACCGAAGACGCCGGCGGCAACTGGCGCGATGTCGTTGACGGCATCAGGCCATTCAACCAGCGCATCTGGCAGAGCTGGCCTTCGGGCGCGAAGCGGCGTTTCATCGAACACACCCGCGCGTGGTGGGATATTCACCGCCACCGCATGCCGCCTGCCCTGCATGAGCGCGTCTCGCGCGCCCTGGCGGCAGGCGATCTGGAATTGCTCGCTGGCAAACTGGAAAGTGTGCACAAGGACGGCGATGGTTTCACCGCCACCATTCGCCCACGCCACAAGCAGGAAGCCGTGACGCTGCACGTAGCGCGGATTTACGATTGCACCGGCATCACCACCGACCTGTCGACGGGATCGAACCCCATCGTGCGCTCCCTGATCGAGCGTGGCCTTGCCCGGCCTGACCCGCTGCGCATCGGCCTCGACGTCACGCCGGGCTGCGCCATCGTCAATGCGGAAGGCGCTGCTTCCACCCGCCTGTTCGCCATCGGCCCGCTGACGCGCGGAACCTTCTTCGAGATCGAGGCGATCCCCGACATACGCACCCAGTGTTCGGCACTGGCCAGACGCCTGACGGAGAAGGTTGCCTGAATTTCCGTACCCTCTCGAACGTGATCGAGCCGGGATGGACACGCCGGAAAATCCCGTCCAGTTTCTGTTTGAAACGGCGGAGGAAACCGGCTCATGCGTGAAGGCTGGCCTGAAATACCCTACCTTCCGTGGCGCGACACATGCTCCGCGCTTCACCTCTACACCCAGATCGTCGGCAAGTACCGGCTCGCCCGGACGCCATGGGTCAACCATTCATGGCACGCCACGCTCTATCCGAACGCTCGCGGCCTCACCACTGGACTGGTGCCTGACCGGTCCGGTGGCATCGAGGTGAGCTTCGATCTCATCGACCACCAGATGGTCGGAGCTTCCACCGACGGGCGCAAGGCGAGTTTCGCGCTCGGACCGATGTCCGTCGCGGCCTTCTACCGGCGGTTCATCGATCTTGTCCGTTCGCTCGGAGGGACACCCCAACTGCACGGCTCGCCCAACGAAATCCCCGACGCCCTACCCTTTACCGAGGACCGGGCGGAGCGTCCTTACGATGCCGAAGCAGTCACCCGCTTCTTCCGGGCCCTGACCTCGGTATCCGGCGTGTTCCAAACTTTTCGCACCGGCTTTCTCGGCAAGGTCAGCCCGGTTCATCTCTTCTGGGGAAGTTTCGATCTCGCCGTGACGCGCTTTTCCGGCAGGCGAGCGCCGCTGCATCCCGGCGGCATACCTTCATTGCCCGACGACGTTACCCGCGAAGCCTACAGCCACGAGGTTTCGTCGGCAGGCTTCTGGCCGGGCGGAGGCGGCGTCGATTTTCCGGCATTCTATTCCTACGCCTATCCGGCACCAGCGGGGTTTGCCAATGCAAAAGTGGTGCCCGAAGCCGCCTATTTCGACAAGACGCTCGGCGAATTCCTGCTGCCTTATGATGCGGTTCGCCAGGCAGCAGATCCCGAGGCCGCTCTTCTGGTTTTCCTGGAAAGCACTTACCGCGCTGCAGCGCAGTCGGCCGGATGGGACGTGGCTACGCTCGAATGTTCAATCGGCCAGCCGCGCAGGCCCAGGCCCGTGTAAGGGCCAGAGCCGGCTCTCAACCTCGCTTAGCTCTCAACCTCGCTTAAGACGCGCGGCTACGGAACGGGAGGTAAATCGCCTCTCCGAATTCCGGCTGAGGCGCTTCGGACTCCTGGCGCGCCACCGAACGCTTGACGATCGCGGCCACGTCCCTGCCGAAGGTCGCAAGGTCGTGCGGTTGGTCGAGGCCGTGCAGGACGAACTCGCGAACGCCGAGATCGCAATAGGAAAGCAGGGCCAGCGCCACCTGCTCCGCGGTTCCGACAAGCCGGATCGCTTCGCCGTCATGGCCGAGCCGGTCGGCCTTGGCCCAGGCTTCGGCCCGCGTGCCGGCGATCACCGGCCGGACGGGCACGGAGAAGCGTATCTTGTCCGTCCGACCATGACAGGCAGCAGCAGCGCGCACCCGCGAAATGATCTGCCGCGCCTCGGCAACAGTGCCGGCGGGCAATTCGAACAAATCCGCATGTTTCGCTGCAATCTTGATCGCCGTGCCGGACAATCCGCCGAGAATGAAGGGAATTTGCGCGCGGCCAAAAGGCTTCGATCCGGCAAAGGCCTGCTTCAGGCTGTAATGCGGGCCTTCGTGGTCGAAAGGCTTGTCGTTTGCCCACAGCCGCTTGAGCAGCACGAGATATTCGTCTGTGCGGGCAAGGCTCGCCTCATGATCGAGCCCGCTATCACCGGCCACGATGCGGATGGACAGCCGCCCGCCGCTCAACTGGTCGAGCGTGGCGAATTGCTGAGCTGCGACCTGCGGCGCCAGAACGCCAGCGCTGTGGGATACGACCACGCCCAGGTTAAAGGTGTTGTGCAGAACGAAAGACGCAAGCTGGCCGTTGTCCGCAAGACCCTGATTGTCTGCGATGAGCAGCCGGTCAAGCCCGGCGCCTTCGACCGCGCGGGCAAGGCGATGCGCCTGGCTCTGGCGGGCGAGCAGATCGGATGAACGGGCAGCTTCAGCCTCGGTCCATCTTTCGATACGGCTGGTGAATTCGACATGCATGGCATTCTCCTCCATCATGTTCCCGGCAGCGCTGTTCAGCGCAAAACCTGATTTTCAGTTTTGTAAGGCTTGTTTTTTAGGTCCGCGCCCCCGCGCGGATTGCCTCTATTTTGTCTCGCTCCCGTCAGGGGATCAGCCCGAGCACGACGGCAACGGTGAAGCCGAATGCGAGCGCAAAGATCAACGTTTCAAGACCGACACGAATGCCGGCCGGGCGGGACGTCACGGAACCGCGAAGCGAAAGCCGCCTGGTTCCAGATTGCTGTATTAAAGACATCACGACCTCCGTAATTACAGATAGTCTATGAGTTTTGTAGACATTGTCGAGTGCGAAATTTACGCCGAAACGAGGAACACGTTTCTATCAAACATTAGTTTCGCGAACGAAATTCTACAAAATCAGGGAAATGCGAAACGGGCGGAATCGCCCGTCAGTTTCTGAGTCTGTCCACGCAGAGGGCCCGGAGCAACAGCGCGGCATGCGCATAGGTGATCTGGTCGCTGGCCAGTTCCTGCGCAGCTTTGGCGCCAACCACGTCACGAACGGCATCGAGCGTGCGGATCGGCAGGATATCGGTGCAGGTCCGCATCCGGCCGAACACGGCACTTATGGCGACATTGTTGCGGTCGAATTCGACAAAGGGTTCGGGTGCATCGAGCGCCCAGTCCTCGTAAGCATCCAGCGCGTCGTGGAAAGCCTGATGAAGAACGAATGGGGCATGGCCTTCATGAAGCGGGGGCAGCAAAGTTGGCATATCTGTTTCCTCACTTTTTCGGTCGTTGCGACAGTCTTCTTCTGAACTCATCCTCTTTGGGGGAACGCGAGTGAACACGGGTTACAGGCGGGCATGAAACCCGCTGAGGGGGTGTTGCGCTGAACCGGCCCTGGCTGGCAAAATGGCTCGGGCCTGGGGCAATCCTAGCACCAGTTTTCGGTTTTACCAAAGCCCGGGATACTGCCAGGCCCAATAAAAACCCTCCTCGCGCTCGGGAAGCCGGTTCTTCTCCGCCTCCTCCTTTGAAACCACTTGGCTTTTCCGTTTTTCCACAGGACGGCATAAAGCATCGGTCCTGCCTGCCCGCAAAAGATCGGCCAAAGCGCGAAACATCACAGTGTCTGTATGTGCCATAAAGGCCTCCTGATATTCATTCAGGAGACAAGCCTCGCTAATTCTACAAATATTGTAGAGTTAAAAAATTTCAAGTTTGGCCGAAATGGCGCAAAAATTCTGCGGTTGGATGAGAGCCCATTCATCCAGCCGCTATTTGCCGGACTTCAGTTTCCTCACGTCGATGGTGCGCCTGTCGGCCCAAACCGTGATCTCGAAATGGTCGGCCTGCACGACGTCTTCGATCTTTGACGGCCTGTAGGCAGCAACGCAGATACCGCCACGCAATCTGACCGAGTCATAGAGAATGCCGTCATTCCTCGATGCCCTTACGCCCTCTCCATAAGGCTGGGATTCGGCATAGCTGTGGGGCGCATAAAGCGCTGGCAACGATGCTTGCAGCCCTCTTATGTCGACATATTCGCCTTCCAGCCGGGCCGTGTAGGCGCGGTATTTCCGCTTCAGTTCCGTTAGTCCCCGCGCGACCGCCTCGCGGCGCAGATGGTGGCCGACCTCAGTGGCGGCTGTGGTCAGGTCGGCCGCCGCATACCATGCGCCCAGCTCAGGCCCGTTGAACCGTGCGCCGGTGGGCGGGACATGCAGGAAAGCGGCCATGACGATGCTGGCGTTCGGCCGGCCATAAACCCACTCGCTTTGCGGCAGGCGATTGATGCGATCGGCCACCAGCCGATCATTCGTCCAGCCGACGAGGTCCATGACCGCCGTCAGGTCGGCCGCTGTCGCGACGGTATCGAACAGGCCGATGGGCGGGAATTGCGACGGGATGAGGCGATGCGCCGGCCGCGGCGCGGGCGAAAGCGTCTCCGTCACCGGAAAACGACATCCGTTTCTTCATAGGGCTGAAAGGCCGCATCGACCGCGTTCGGTTCCATATAGATGCCGCCGCGCGCGCCATCGAGAAAACGGCGAACCGTCAGAAGCGCATCCTGCGAGCCGCTGGTGACCAGCGCCAGCGGCGGCCGCCCATTGAAGATGGTTCCGTCATGCGGTCCGCGCAGCCAGGCCACCCCTTCCCGGTCGCCACCATAGAGAATGCCGAGCGCCTGATGAATGCCGAGCACGGCCGATATGCGCGTCAGCGTATCCACGTCCAGCGTGAACTCCCGGTGTTCGCGGGCAAGCTTCGTCCAGTTCTGATAGGTCGAGCGCGATGGATAGCCAAGGATCAGCCGGCGCTCCTCCTCGTTGAGGCCCCACAGATCGGCGATCGAAACGAAGGTGCGCAAGGCCGGCGCGCTGAGCCGCCGCCTGTTGGCCGGCGCAAAGCGCGCGCTATCGAGCCGCTGCGGCTCCGGTGCGATGGTCTCGGTATGTTTGCGAAGGGCCTGGCTCATGATCACTTCCTTGTCCATGAATGGATATAGTCCATATTTGGACAAAAATCAACAATCTGTTGAATTGCGTCGTCGGATGATAAATTTGGGTCATGACGCATCGCAGCATTGAATGCTGCATTGCACAATTTGCAAGGCAGCCATGCACTATTGAGGGTTGCGAAAAGGAGGAAATAAACCGATTTTATATGAGTGATTTCGGCGGCGCCTACCTCCTCCCAGGCAATGCCGGATACGGTCGACCTTCACCTCCTCCCGATCGTCGACCGAACCATAGAACACCCGCCGAACCTCCTCCCTCGGCGGGTGTTTTCTTTTGTGGATGATCCTCGCAGCAGCCTACGCGGCCTCAGCGACATACTCAGCGCTGACGACTTGCGATAAACGCACCGCCTTCGTCATTCCGGGCGACCGGAGCGAAGCGGAGGAAAGACCCGGAACCCATTGGTCTGAAAAACATAGAGCACGGCCCGGTTCTCACCCTGGCGTGATCGCTTCGCATTGGCGCGGCTCACCACGCTTCCGTCACCGGCCGTGCTGCTCAATAGATTCCGGCTCGCAGTCGCTTCGCTCCCTTGGCCGGGATGACGATGGAAACTCTTCACCGCCGCGCGGATAAACCTCAGCTCCCGTACCCCACGATCCCCTTGGTCTCCAGGAAATCGTGGATGCCCCAGTCGGCATATTCGCGGCCGTTGCCGGACTGCTTGTAGCCGCCGAAGGGCGCGTGCGTGTCCCAGGCGGGATAGTTGAGATAGACCGAGCCGGCGCGCATCTTGCCGGCGACGCGGCGGGCACGTTCGAGATTTTCCGACTGGATATAGGCGGCAAGGCCATAGACCGTGTCGTTGGCGATGCGCACGGCCTCATCCTCGTCCTCATAGGAGATGACGGAGAGAACCGGCCCAAAAATTTCCTCGCGGGCGATCGTCATGTCGGGCGTGACATGGCCGAAGACCGTCGGGCGAATGTAATAACCGCGATTGAGCCCTTCCGGCCGGCCGGGCCCGCCGGTGACCAGCGTGGCACCCTCGGAAATGCCGGTTTCGATCAGCCGCTGGATCTTGTCGTACTGAAGCTGGCTGACGACGGGGCCGAGTTGCGTATCCTCGGAGGTCGGATTGCCGACCCGGTGCGCCTCGGCGGCTTCCTTGGCCACAGCCAGCGCTTCGTCGTGGCGATCGACCGGCACCAGCATGCGCGTCGGCGCATCGCAGGACTGACCGCTATTGCCGAAGCAACCATTGACGCCCTCGCGCACGGCATGGGCGAAATCGGCGTCCGGCAGGATGATGTTGGCGCTCTTGCCGCCAAGTTCCTGCGCCACGCGCTTGACCGTGTCGGCGGCAGCCTTGGCGACGATGATGCCAGCGCGCGTCGAGCCGGTGAAGGAAACCATGTCGACGTCGGGATGCTCGGCCATGACCTGCCCGACATCCGGCCCGGTGCCGTTGACGAGGTTGAACACGCCCTTCGGCACGCCGGCCTCGTCCATGATCTCGGCGAATACGATGCCGCTGATCGGCGCGATCTCGGAAGGCTTCAGCACCACGGTGCAGCCTGCCGCGATTGCCGGCGCGACCTTGCAGACGATCTGGTTGAGCGGCCAGTTCCATGGCGTGATCAGCGCGCAGACACCGATCGGCTCCTTAACCACCATGGTCGAGCCGCGCAGATGGCCGAATTCGTAGTCTTCCAGCGCCTTGATGGTCGATTCCATATGGGCCTGGCCGGCAGCCGCCTGCGCCTCGCGCGCCCAGGTGATCGGCGCACCCATCTCCTGCGAGATTGCCTGCGCCACGTCCTCGTAGCGCCTGTTATAGACTTCGAGAATTTTGTTCAGCAGCGCCAGGCGCTCTTTCTGCGTCGTTTGCGAAAAGCGGACGAAGGCCGCCCGCGCGGCAGCGACCGCCTTGTCGACATCAGCCTTGGAGCCGAGAGAGATCGCCGTATAGGCCTCTTCGGTCGAGGGGTCGATCACGTCCAGCGTAGCCGGGACCACCGGCGAAACCCATTTGCCGTCGATGTAGAAATTCAGGTGATTGCTCATGCTCTCTGCTCCGAACTTGGAAATGGGGTTTCGCGAAATGACGAGAGGCGGACAACCGCCTGCCTCTCAGAGAATGTCAGGCATTGTCGAAGCCGGTTAACACGCCAACGGCATTGATGCCGATTTCCTCGACAGCATAGCCGCCTTCCATGACGAACAGCGTCGGCAGGCCGAGCCTGGCGATGCGCTCGCCCATCTTCGGATAATCCGAACTCTTCAGCTTGAACTGGCTGATCGGGTCCTTCTCGAACGTGTCGACACCGAGCGAGACGACGACGACATCCGGCGCGTAGGCCGCGACCTTGGCGCAGGCGTCATCAAGTGCTGCGCTCCATTTGTCCCATGCCGTACCGGGAGCCATTGGATAATTGTGGTTGAAGCCCTCGCCCTTGCCCGCGCCGCGCTCGTCGGCATGGCCGAGGAAGAACGGATACTCGGTCATCGGGTCGCCATGCAGATTGATCATCAGCACGTCGTCGCGCTCGTAGAAGATTTCCTGCGTACCGTTGCCGTGATGATAGTCGACATCGAGGATGGCGACGCGCGCCGCACCCTGGTCGCGATACCACTGGGCAACGACGGCGGCGTTGTTGATGAAGCAATAGCCGCCCATGAAGGCCGCACCGGCATGGTGACCCGGCGGCCGGCAGAGCGCGAAGGCAGCACGTTCACCGGCCTTGACCAGTTCGGCCGCGGTCAGGCCGACTTCGTAGGAAGACTTGATCGCATCCCATGTACCTTTGACGAAGGTCGCGCCGGCGTCGAAGGAATAGTAGCCGAGCAGTGCGTCGATCCGCTTCGGCGGAACGTCGCCGCGCAGGCCGCGCGTCGGCCAGGTGAAGGCCATGGCAGAACCGGGAAAGCCGGCCTTCTGCCATTCCGGCCAAACCGTCGGCAGGAAATCGATGTAGTCGCTGGAATGAACGCGCTTGGCCGCGTCCAGCGAATGTTCCTTCGGCGCAAGGATGGGCCCGAGCTTCTCGGATTCGACCCGCGCCTTGATGAATTCGGCCCGCGAAGGCTTTTCGAAACCCGGCACGATCTGGCCCGAGACAAGTTCCATCTGGCCGCCATGACCGGCGTGGAGAGGAGAAAAAATCGTCTTCATTTTGTCTTTCTGTTCACCCCTGTTGGTATCGTCATTTCTTGACCGACTGCTTTGTGACAGAGAGTTTTGATGCCGCCAAGGGGCAATCGCGAATTGTAGTGAGCCAGCACCGAGACGGCTTGCCAGATGCCAATACTCTGCTAGCCTGAGCAAAAATGGGTGAACAGAATGCCGCAAAAGGCCGATCTTATCGTTGTGAATGCAAGTATTCTCACGATGGATCCAGATACCCCTCGCGCCGAAGCGATTGCCATCGAGGGCGGCGAAATCATTGCGATCGCAGATCGCGATACGATTCTGCAACTGAAAGGCCCGGACACCCGTATAATCGACGCGCAGGGCAATTCTGTACTGCCCGGCTTCGTCGAAGCGCACATGCATCTGTTCGCCGGTGCTGCCGAACTCGATCACCTTCAGCTGATGGGCGTCCACGGGTTTGATGCGCTTTCGCAGGCGGTGCGGTCTTATGCCGCAGCGCGGCCCAACCAGACCATCCTGCAGGCCCAGGGAGCGGACTACACCATTCTCTCAGCCGCCGAACGGGTCACCCGCCACCATCTCGATCGCATCCTGCCCGACCGGCCCTTCGTCATGGCCGCACCGGACCATCATACGATGTGGGCCAACACCAAGGCGCTTGAGATGGCCGGCCTGCTGCACGGCAAAAAGCTCGGGCCGGGCAACGAGATCGTCATGGGCGAAGACGGGCTTGCCGAAGGCGAATTGCGCGAGGGCGAGGCTTTCGGCCCGTTGCTTGCGCTTGCAGGAGAGGGTCGCGTGCGGCTTGGCCTCGCGACCGGCGGCGAGCCGGACCCGAAGCCGACGGCCGCCGAACAGGCTTCCGACCGCGCGATCATGAAGAGCGGCCTCGAATGGTGCGCCAGGCACGGCATCACCTCGATCCAGAACATGGACGGCAATCTGCACCAGCTCGAACTCCTTTCGGAGATCGAAGCCGAGGGCGGCCTGCTCTGCCGCGTGCAGATACCGTTCCACTACAAGAACTTCATGACCGTCGATGCGCTCGAAAAAGCCTCGCTGATGGCCGAGCGCTACAAGTCCGAATGGATTTCGTCGGGCATGGTCAAGGTGTTCATGGACGGCGTCCTGGATAGCTGGACCGCCGTCATGGTCGAGCCTTATGCCGACCGCACGGACTGGGTGGGCGAGCCGCTGTTTACGCAGGAGCAGTTCAACGCGGTTGCCACCGAGGCCGACCGGCGCGGCCTGCAGATCGCCGTACATGCGATCGGCGACGGCGCGGTGCGCTCCGTGCTGGACGGTTATGAGACGGCGCAAAAGGCCAACGGCAAGCGCGACAGCCGCCACCGCATCGAGCATATCGAGGTGACCACGGAGGCAGACATTCCACGTTTCGCCGATCTCGGCGTGCTGGCGTCCATGCAGCCTCCCCACCCACCCGGTGCGATGGGCCTGCCGCTGGAGCCGACCGTCTCGCGTATCGGCAAGGAACGCTGGCCGCTCTCCTACGCATGGCGGACACTGAAGAACGCCGGCGCGCGCGTCGTCTTTGCGTCCGACTGGCCGGTATCGCCGATTGATCCGATAGCGGGCATTCAAGCGGCTGTCGTGCGCAAACCTTGGGCAGACGGAGATCCGGACCAGAGCTTCAGCCTGCATGAGGCTATCGCCGGCTATACGGTCGAAGGCGCCTATGCGGAATTCATGGAGAACCGCAAGGGCACGCTGAAACCCGGCTATGTAGCCGATCTGGTGATCCTCTCGGGCGATCTAGAAGCTGTCGACCCGCATAATCTCCATACCATCCGCCCGGTGACTACGATCTGCGGCGGCAAGGTCACGTATCAGGCGTAAGCCTGGCACGGCGATTGCTAGACTGAATGCGATAATTGAACCGTGATTCAATTCCGGGTTGCCAATGTCCCGGCCGTGTGATCACAATAAATTGGGGACGTACTCCGCCGACAAGAGCGGGGCCAACAGTGAGGCGTAATCGTGCCGGACAAACCGGATAGGAATGCGATTGAAGTTATTGGGGTCAGTAAAATTTTCGGAACGGGTGAGGCGCGGGTAGCCGCGCTGGACAACGTTTCGGTACCGATCCGCGAAAATGAGTTTTTCACCCTCCTCGGCCCATCCGGATGCGGCAAGACCACGCTGCTCCGGCTGATTGCCGGTTTCGATTTCCCGACCGACGGGCAAATCCTGCTTTATGGCAACGACATCGCGCCGCTGCCGCCCTTCAAGCGACCGGTCAACACCGTCTTCCAGAACTACGCCCTGTTTCCACATATGACGGTCGCCGAGAATATCGGCTTCGGTCTCCAGATGCTGGGCAAGCCGAAAGCCGAGATCGAGGCCCGCGTCAGCCAGATGCTCAAGCTGGTCAAGATGGAGGCACTGGCCAAGCGCCGCACCAGCCAGATTTCCGGCGGCCAGCAGCAACGCGTTGCCCTCGCCCGCGCCCTTGCTCCACAGCCCAAGGTGCTCCTGCTCGACGAACCGCTTTCGGCGCTGGACTACAAGCTGCGCAAGGAAATGCAGATCGAGCTTAAGCGCCTTCAGAACGAAACCGGCATTACCTTCATCTTCGTCACGCACGACCAGGAAGAAGCGCTGACCATGTCCGACCGCATCGCCGTGATGTCGGCGGGCAAGATCCTGCAGGTCGGCACGCCCTGGGACATCTACGACAAACCGGCGGAGCGTTTCGTCGCCGACTTCATCGGCGAGACCAATTTCCTTACCGCGAAGATCGACAACGTCGCCAACGGCAAGGCAAAGGCCACTCTGAAATCGGGCAAGACGATCCCCGCGACTGTCGCCGAAGGCTTTACGCCCAAGGGAGAAGCCACGATCGTCGTGCGGCCCGAGCATGCCAAGGCGGTCAAAGGCCCGGGCGAGCTTTCGGGAACGGTGGAAAACATCGTCTATTTCGGCACCGACACGCATATCCTTGTCCGGCTTGACGATGGCGACCTCTTTACCGTGCGCCAGCAGAACAGCCGCAGCGCATCCTGCGGCTTCGAAGAAGGTGAGCGCATCGGCGTGTCGATCTCGGATGACGCGGCCCAGGTTTTGAAAGATTAAACCATGGCAACCGCACAAGAGACTGCCGAAAAGGCTGAAAGCGACGACATCCGCACGCGCTGGCTGTTGTCTGCGCCTGCGTTGCTGATCATCTTCTTTGCCGCGATCGGGCCGCTGTTCATCGTGCTCGTCTATTCCTTTCTCGCGCCGGGCAATTACGGCGACGTGAAATGGCAATTTTCGACCGATGCCTGGATGAACGTGCTGTTCGAGCGCGACATCTTCGATGACACGCTTTCATTCGCTAAGGCGAACCTGTCGATCTTCACACGATCGATATCGCTGTCGCTGCTGACGACGATATTGACCCTGATCTTCGGCTTTCCGACCGCCTATTTCATCGCCACCCGCCCCGAGGGACGACGCGAGATCTGGCTGTTCCTGATCACCATCCCGTTCTGGACGAACCTCCTGATCCGTACCTTCGCGATGATGGAAGTGCTGCGCAACGAGGGCCTGATCAACTCGCTGCTGCGGTTCCTCGGCCTCACCACCGCACCGATCCAGTTCATGTACACCGACTTCGCGGTGCTGGTCGGCATGACCTATGTCTACCTGCCGCTGATGGTGCTTCCGCTCTATGCCAGCATGGAAAAGATCGACTTCCGGCTCGTCGAGGCCGGCTACGATCTCTATGCGAGCCGCATGCAGGTGCTGCGCCGCATCATCGTGCCGCTGGTCAAGCCGGGCATCATCGCTGGCTCGATCCTCGTCTTCATCCCCTCGCTCGGCGCCTATGTCACGCCGCGCGTCATGGGCGGCGGCACCAATCTGATGATCGGCAACCTCATCGAGCTTCAGTTCGGCCAGGGCCGCAACTGGCCGCTGGGCGCCTCGCTGTCCATCACCCTGATGGCGATCGTCATGATCACGCTGATGTTCTATGTCCGCAACGCCAGCAAGACGGGGGCCGGACATGGCTAAGCGAGCAACGTTCGATATCCGCCAGCAGACCGGCTTCACCACTGTAGCGATGATCTGCTTCTTCCTGCTTTATCTGCCGATCGTCACGCTGGTGGCCTACGCCTTCAACGACAATGACTCGGTCGCCATCTGGAAAGGGTTTTCGCTGCGCTGGTTCTACTCGGCGTGGAACAACACCCAGGTCATCGACGCCTCGATCCGCTCGTTCCAGATCGCCATCGCGGCTGCCCTGATCGCGACCGTCGCAGCCACCATGGCGGCACTCGCCACGACCAGAACCAAGCCCTACAAGGGCCTGACCTTCAAATATGCCTTCATCAACCAGCCGCTGATGGTGCCGGAAATCGTCACCGCCGTGGCCTTGCTGGTGTTCTTCTCGCGCATCAAGATCTGGACCGGCTATTCCGGCCTCGGCTACCTGATCGCAGCACACACCGCCTTCTGCATTCCCTTCGCCTACCTGCCGATCCGCGCCCGCCTGGAGAACATGGACCTGTCGCTGGAAACGGCTGCAGCCGATCTCTACGCCACGGGATGGAAAACCTTCCGCTATGTGACGTTGCCGCTGCTGTGGCCGGGCATCCTCGCCGGGCTGATGCTGGCCTTCGTCGTGTCGCTCGACGACGTGGTGATCACCGAATTCGTCAAGTCAGGCGGACAGGACACGCTGCCGACCTACATGCTCGGCCAGCTCCGGCGCATCGTGACGCCGGAAATCAATGCGATCTCGACAGTCTTCCTGCTGCTGTCGGTAGCTATCGTCACAATCTTCTTCATCATCAGCAGGAAGCGGACCTGAAGCCGCAAAACGGCCGGTCCCAACAATGGGAGTAAGACGCATGAACTGGAAACTGACTGCGACGGCCGTGGGGCTGTCGTTGCTGGCCTCGGCGGGCATGGCGCGCGCCGAAGGCGAGCTCAACATCTACAATTGGGGCAACTACACCAGCCCCGAGCTGATCAAGAAGTTCGAAGAGCAATTCAAGGTCAAGGTTACCGTCACCGACTATGATTCCAACGACACCGCGCTGGCCAAGATCCGCCAGGGCGGCCATGGCTTCGACATCGTCGTGCCTTCAGCTTCGGTGATGAATGTCTGGATCGACGAAGGACTGTTGCTGGAAAGCCGCCCTGACCAGATGGAGAACTTCAAGAACATGGACCCGAAATGGGTCGACGTGCCGTTCGATCCGGGCCGTCATTACTCGGTGCCGTGGCAGTGGGGCACGACCGGCGTGACGGTCAACACCTCGGTCTATTCGGGTGACCCGAACACGTCGGCGATCTTCATGGACCCGCCGGCCGAACTCGTCGGCAAGGTCAATGTCGTGCCCGAGATGAGCGACGTGATGGCGCTCGCCATCCATTATGTCGGCGGCAAGCAGTGCACCGGCGACAAGGAAGTGCTGAAGAAGGTGCGCGACACGCTGGTCGCGGCCAAGCCGAAATGGCTGTCGATGGACTACGGCAACGTCGATCGCTACGGCAAGGGCGATATTTCGGCCGGCGTCAACTGGAACGGTGCTTCCTTCCGCGCGCGCCTGCAGAACGACAAGATCGTCTACGGCTATCCGAAGGAAGGCTACCCGATCTGGATGGACAACGTCGCCATTCTCAAGGACGCCAAGAACACCGAAAATGCCAAGCTGTTCGTGAACTTCATCATGGCCCCCGAGAATGCGGCCATGATCTCGGCCTTCGCCCGCTATGCCAACGGCATCAAGGGTTCCGAAGCTTTCATGCCGGAAGACATGAAGACCGCGCCCGAGGTGAACATCCCGGCCGAATTCGCCGAGAAGGGCGAGTTCAATATCGCCTGCCCGCCGGACGTGCAGACGATGTACACCAAGATCTGGACCGATCTTCTGAAGTAGGTGCGATCAAGGCCCTGGCGGCAAGCCGCCGGGGCCTGTTTTAAAACCAAGCCAAGAGATTTTTCGATACCAGCCCGCGTCCGGACATCGTCCGGCGAGCAATGGGGCATGGACACGAAGGAGGTGTGTCTATCATGAGCGATCTCGACCTTTGCTACATGCCGGCAAGCGAAGCCCTGAAGCGCTTCAAGGCCAAGAAGCTTTCGCCCGTCGAACTGATGGAAGCGGTGATCAAGCGCGCCGAGGCGACCAAGGACAAGGTCAACGCCTTCACCAACACGCATTTCGACGAGGCGATGGATCTGGCCAAAAAGGCAGAAGCCAAGTACGCCAAGGGCAAGAAGACCGGGGCGCTCGAAGGCCTCCCCATCGGCATCAAGGACGAGAGCTACATCAAGGGCAAGCCGACCACCGGCGGTTCGCTGATCATGAAGGATTTCGTCGCCGACTCCTCCTCGACCATGAACGAGCGCGTCATAAAGGCCGGCGGCATCGTCCATGCGCGCACGGCAACGCCCGAATTCTCCTGCGCGGCCTACACGTGGTCGCGGCTGTGGGGCGTCACGCGCAATCCATGGAACACCAAATTCACGCCGGGCGGCTCGTCGGGCGGCGCCGGCGCTTCGCTCGCCTCGGGCACGTCGTCCATCGCCACCGGCTCCGACATCGGCGGCTCGATCCGCATCCCGGCCTCGACCTGCGGCGTCGTCGGCTACAAGCCGCCTTATGGCCGCAACCCGGACGATCCACCCTTCAACCTCGATTTCTACTGCCACACCGGCCCGCTGGCGCGCACGGTGGAAGACGCGATCCTGCTCCAGAACGTCATGACCGGCCCGAGCCCGCTCGATATCGCCTCGCTGCGCCCCAAACTGACGCTGCCGACCAAGTTCAAACCGATCAAGGGCTGGAAGATCGCCTATTCGATGAATCTCGGCGGCTTTGAGGTCGATCCGGAGGTGGTGAAGAATACCAAAAAGGCGCTCGACGTGTTCCGCTCGCTCGGCGCAGAGGTCGAGGAAGTCGATCTAGGCTGGGGGCCGGAGGTGCTGGAAGCCGGGATGGCCTATCTGAACCATCTGTTCGGCGCGTTCCTGTCGAAGCTCCTGCCCGAGCATGCCGACGAGATGACCACCTATGCCCGCAAATTTGCCGAGGACGGCGCGGGTTCCAAGGCGACCGATTTCGTCAACAGCCTCGAAGTGGCCGGCCGCATGTATATGACGCTCGGGCCGCTGCTCGAAAAATACAATGTGCTGATCTGCCCGACCACGGCGCTGCCCTCGGTTCCGGCCGACCACGATCAGTCGAAGGACGAGGTCAGGATCAACGGCAAACTGGTCAATCCCTCGCTCGGCTGGGTGATGACCACGCCGTTCAACACGATGAGCCGCTGCCCGGTTCTGTCCTTGCCGTCGGGCCATGCCAAGAACGGCGTGCCGACCGGCATCCAGATCGTCGGCCGCACCTATTGCGACGAGGACGTGTTCCGCGCCGGCATGGCCTATGAAAAAGCGGTCGGTGGCTGGTACGGCGAAAAGGCCAAACGGCCGAAGCTGTAACCATCGGAACACCCAAGCTGGAAAGGCCCCGCAGGAATGCTGCGGGGTTGCATTTCCGTGGAGCAGGCAATGACTTCCTATCGCAACAGCGACCCCGCCCCTGCCATCATGCAGGGTTCGCCGCCGCAGATGGTGCCGCCAAGGCTCGACTGGGACCGCCCGCCATGGAACCGCTGGGCGTTCCAGCACATCCGCGAGATCCTGCCGACGGTCGAAGTCTGGCGCGGCGATGGGCCGGTGCGCGAGCTTGCGCGCAATGAGGTCGAGCTTGACGATGTGCCGACAGTGGACAGCACAGGTGCGCCAACCACCCTCGCCGGCCATCTCGACGAGACATACACGGACGGGTTTCTGGTGCTCAAGGGCGGCGCGATCGCCTATGAGCGTTATTTCAACGGCATGACGCCCCGCACCCTGCATCTGTCGCAATCCATGGCGAAGTCGGTCACGGCTAGCGTATTCGGCATTCTCGTCGGACGCGGTTTGATCGACCCCTCGGCACCAGTTACCCGCTATCTGCCGGAACTCGAAAACACCGGCTGGCGCGGCGCGGCGCTGCAGCATGTTCTCGATATGACGACCGGTGTTCGCTACAGCGAGGAATACACCGACCGCTACTCCGAGATGGGCCAGACGGACGTTGCGGCAGGCTGGAAGCCGATTCCACCCGGCAGCGATCCTGCATTCAAATGGCCGACGCATATCTGGGAGCAGATTCTCGGGCTCAAGGAGACCGAGCGTCCGCACGGCGAAAAGTTCGTCTACCGCTCGATCGAGACCGACGTGCTTGCCTTCACCATGGAGCGGGTTACCGGCAAACGCCTGGCACAACTGGTGTCGGAAGAGCTGTGGCAGAAGATCGGCGCGGAAGAGAGCGCCTGTTTCACCGTCGACCGCGCCGGCTACGCGCTGGCGGATGGCGGCTTCAACGCGACGCTGAGGGACTTTGGCCGCTTCGGCCAGGCCATCCTCGAAAACGGCGGCGGCATCGTTCCACCCGCCTGGATCGAGGCGACACGAACCGCCATCCACGGCCCCGCATTCAACGAAAGCCTTCCCAACGGCTCCTACAAGAACCAGTTCTGGCTCGAGGATGCCAAGTCGTGCACGCTGATGTGCCGGGGTGTCTTCGGGCAGCTCATCTACATCAACTGGGATTACGACATGGTCGTCGTCAAGCTGTCGACCTACCCGGATTTCGGCAACATCGCCTATTCGGTCGCGACGCTGAAGGCCATCCACGCCATCGCCGCCGCACTCGCCTGAGGCAAGACAAAAGAACATTCCTGAAGGACCATCATGACCACCCCGACAGCATTCGAAAACAAATACGGCTTTCGCCGCCCCGATGTGACGCTGGAGAACTGGCGCACCGAGCCCTACAATCGCTGGTCGTTCCAGAATGCCGGCGAACTGGTGCCGAGCGCCGAGATCGAAGTCGCGGAAGCCGGCCCGGAAGCGCCCATCGGCGACCTCGAGGATTTGCTGGCCAAGAAAGTTACTCTCGAAGGCGAGACGGAAACCATCGCCGCATTCCTCAAGCGCTCGCATACCGACGCTTTGCTGGTCATGAAGGGCGGCAAATTCGTCGGCGAATACAATGCCCGGCATATGAAGCCGGCGGGCCGCCACATCATCTTCTCGATCAGCAAGTCGCTGACCGCCATCATCGCCGGCGTGGCTCAAGCCGACGGACTGCTCGATCCTTCGGCCCCGGTCACGACCTACGTTCCCGAAGCCAGGGGCTCGGCTTTCGGCGACGCGACGGTCCAGCATGTTCTCGACATGACGGTGGCGCTCGATTTCGAGGAACTCTACCTCGATCCCGAAAGCGCCTTCGCCCGCTATCGCCGCGCCATGCTGTGGAATCCCGCACGGCCGGGCGCTCAGGAGACGCTGCCGGCCTTCCTGCTCAGCCTCCCCAAACTCGCCGGCAAGGAGCATGGCGAAGTCTTCCGCTACCGCTCGCCCTGCTCCGATTTCCTCGGCATCATCGTCGAGCGCGCTTCGGGCCGGCGCTATACCGACCTGATGAGTGACCGTCTGTGGGCACCCTTGGGCGCAAAGCTCAGCGGGCAGATCACGGTCGACGCCGAAGGCACGGCCCGAGCGGCAGGCGGCGTCTCCGTCTCGGCGCGCGACCTTGCCCGAGTCGGCGAAATGATGCGCTGCGGCGGCTCATTCGAAGGCCGGCGCATCCTGCCGCAAAGCTGGGTCGAGGACACGACGACCGGCGGCGACCGCGAAGCCTGGCGCAAGGGCGATTTCGCGTTCCTGCTTCCCAATGGCTGCTACCGCAACAAATGGTACCAGACCGGCTACGACAACGGTGCCTTCTGCGGCATCGGCATTCATGGACAGTGGCTCTATGTCGACCCGGCGACCGAAACCGTTGTGGTCAAGATGTCGTCGCAGCCATTCCCGGTCGATGACGCGCTGGACAAGCAGGCGCTGGCCTTGTTCCAGGCGGTCTCAGTCATGCTTTGAGACGGCTCATTCACCGGCCTTCAAGGAAATTCAGCCGGAACGCGTTATCTGTGCGGTTAAAACGGGCGGGGTTGGTAGTTTTGCCGCAATGGTGTAGGAGCAGGCGCCGTCGGATGATACAATTTGCCGGCGCAGACACCGAAGAATGACGTTGCACGATGACCTCTAGCAAGCCCGGCAGATCGCCAAGGCGCGGATTTTCCTCCGCCGCCTTGCTGTGGCTTGTCGTAGCGCTCGCTGCAGCACACGGTTTTCTCGGCGCAAATTCGCCGGTGCGCGCGGCGCGGCTGCTTGCCGACGGCATGGCTGCATCAGGCCAGGGTGCCGGCACCCCGAGCGGTGACCGGTCCGGCGCAGCCAACCCGCAGCGCCTGGTCGCCATTGCCGACTGGCGCGGCCTTGCGCTGAAATCCTTCCTCGCCGGCAGCGACACCGGCCCGGCCATATTGCCTGCCATGCAATGGCAGGTCACCGCCAGCCTGCATACTGGCCTCCTGGATCGCATCCCGGAGAGTTTTCGCGGGACTGCCACGACAGTCCTTCGCGCACGAGCGCCACCGCTGGCCGCGTAAGGCAGACGCCTTCCGCTCCGAAACGAATTTCCGAACGCGATCGCGTTTTGCCCGGTCAATTCAAAGCCGGCATTGCGCGCAGACAGGACCAGAACAATGAGAACATCAAAATGGGTGATAGGGGCCTATACCTTTATCGTCCTCATCGGCGTCATCGCCGCCCTTCCGAACATGTTTACGCCGGCACAGCTCGCCAAGCTGCCGAACTGGCTGCCCAAGCAGCAGATCACCCTCGGCCTTGATCTTCAGGGCGGCTCCCACCTCGTTCTCGAAGTGGACGCCAATGCCCTGAAGACCGACCGTCTACGCTCCCTGCTTGACGATGCGCGCGGTGCGTTGCGTAACGAGCGCATCGCCACGCAGTCGGCCCGCGTTGCCGGCGATGCAGTTGTTCTCACCATCACAGACGACACGCAGCGTGCCAAGGCGCTGGAGGTCCTGCAGAAGCTTGCGGTGCCCGTCAGCGCGACCGGTTTCGGCGGCGGCACTGCCGACATCGATGTAGCTTCGGCGCAGAACCAGATCACGATGAAGCTGACCGAGGCCGGTCTGCGCGATCGCCTCGATGCTGCCCTCCAGCAGAGCCTGGAAATCGTGCGCCAGCGCGTCGACCAGGTCGGCGTTGCCGAGCCTACCATCCAGCGCGTCGGCTCCGACCGCATGCTCGTGCAGCTTCCGGGCCTTCAGGACCCGACACGCCTGCGCGAACTGCTGGGCAGCACGGCCAAGATGGAATTCCACATGGTCGCCAACAATGTCGAGCAGGGCCAACCCCTGCCTCCCGGCGTGACCATGCTGCCGGACGCCAAGACCAGCCAGCAATATCCGATCGAAGATCGCGTCGCCCTCAGCGGCGAGCGCCTGACGGATGCCCGCGCCGGCTTCGACCAGCGCACGCAGGAGCCGATCGTCTCCTTCCGCTTCGACAGCGTCGGCGCGCGCCAGTTCGCCGAAATAACCACCGCCAACGTCAACCGCCCCTTCGCCATCGTGCTCGACGGCAAGGTGCTCAGCGCACCGGTCATCCGTGAGCCGATCACCGGCGGTTCGGGCCAGATCAGCGGCAGCTTCACCGTGGAGGACACGACCGTGCTCTCCGCCCTGCTGCGCGCCGGTGCCCTGCCCGCACCGCTCACCGTCATCGAGGAACGCACCGTCGGTCCCGATCTCGGCGGCGACATCATCCGCATGGGCGTCTACACCGGCATCGCCGGCTTCCTGCTGGTCGTGATCTTCATCGTCGCGCTCTACGGGGCGTGGGGCATGATCGCCAATTTCGCCCTGCTCCTGCACCTCGTACTGACCATCGGTGCCCTCGCCATGATCGGCGCGACGCTGACCTTGCCCGGCATCGCCGGCATCATCCTCGGCATCGGCTTCGGCGTGGATGCCAACATTCTCATCAACGAGCGAATAAGGGAAGAAACCAAGAAAGGCATGAGCGCCTTCGCGGCTCTCGACCACGGCTTCAAGCGGGCCTACTCGACCATCGTCGACGCCAACGTCACGTCGCTGATCGCCACCAGCCTGCTGTTCATGTTCGGCTCGGGCCCGGTGCGTGGCTTTGCCATCACCATGATGCTCGGCACCTGTATCTCGATGTTCACCGCCGTGGCCATCGTGCGCGTCATCATGGCGTCAGTGGTACGCCGCCGCAAAATGAAGACGATCACCATCGAGCCGCTTATCCGCTTCTTCCCGGACAAGACCTCGATCAACTTCATGAACGCCCGCTATTTCGGCATCCTGGTTTCGGTGCTGCTGTCGCTGGCTTCCATCGGACTGTTCTTCAAGCCGGGCCTGAACTACGGCATCGACTTCAAGGGCGGCATCCAGGTCGAGATCACGACGTCCCAGCCGGCCGATCTCGCCCAGCTCAGAAGCACGCTCAGCGACCTCAACCTCGGCGAAATTGCACTCCAGAACATCGGCGGCGAGAACAACGTCCTGATCCGCGTCCAGCGGCAGGAGGGTGGCGAGACGGCCCAGACGGCCGCTGTCAACGAGGTCAAGGCCGCGGTGCAGAAGCTCGATCCGAGCGTGAAGTTCGAACGTACGGAAGTCGTCGGACCCAAGGTCAGCGGCGAGCTGGCGCGCTCCGGCGTGCTCGCAGTGGTTCTGGCCGCGATCGCCATGCTCGCCTATATCTGGTGGCGGTTCGAATGGAACTTCGCCATCGGCGCGATTGCGACACTTATCCTCGACACGACCAAGACCATCGGCTTCTTCGCTCTGCTGGGACTGGATTTCAACCTGACGGCCATCGCCGCGCTCCTGACGATCATCGGCTATTCGGTGAACGACAAGGTCGTGGTCTATGACCGGATGCGCGAAAATCTGCGCCTCTACAAGAAGATGCCGCTGCGCGAAATCATCGACATGAGCATCAACCAGGTGTTCGCGCGCTGTATCTACACCTCGGTCGCGATCCTGCTCTCGATGCTGCCAATGGCGATCTGGGGCGGCAGTGCGGTCGAGAACTTCGCCATTCCGATGGTGTTCGGTGTTATCGTCGCGACGACCTCATCGATCTTCATCGCCGCACCGATCCTGCTGTTCCTCGGCGACTGGTGGAAGCGGACGCATCCGGATCGCGAGCTTACAGCGTCGAAGGCGGTTGCCGCCAAGGGCTGAAAAACTCCCTGACGACAAGATTGAACGGCGCCCTCGGGCGCCGTTTTCATTTCAACGGCCAGACCAGCATCAGCGCCGGCACCGCCACCAGAAGGACGATGAAGGACAGCGGCAGCCCGAGCCGTGGGTAATCGCTGAACCTGTAACCGCCCGGCCCCATGACCAGCGTGTTGCACTGGTGGCCGATCGGCGTCAGGAAATCGCAGCCGGCCCCGATTGCAACCGCCATCAGGAACGCTTCCGGCCGATAGCTGAGGCTTGCCGCAAACCCCGCCGCGATCGGCGCCATAACGAGCACGGTCGCGGCATTGTTGAGGAACGGCGTGATCGCCATTGCCGTTACGAGAATGAGCGCAAGCGCGCCATAAGGCGGCAGCGTGGCCCCAAGCTGGGCCAGCCAGCCCGCGATGACGTCCGTGGCGCCTGTGCGCCTCAACGAGTCGCTTACCGGGATGAGCGCCGCCAGCATCACCAGTATGGGGCCATCAATCGCGGAGTAGACTTCGCGGACAGGAATGACCTTGAACAGCACCATCGCAACGGCAGCGGCAAAGAACGCGATCGCCACCGGCAACAGGCCAACCGCGGTTGCGCCCATCGCGGCAAGCAGGATCAGGACCGGGACGACGCCGCGCCTGACGCTGCCTAACAGGATCGGCCGCTCGGCCAACGGCAGAAGGCCGAACTCGCGCAGGATTTCCGGGAACGCCTGGCGATTGCCGCGCAGCAGGATGACGTCTCCAAGCCGCAGTGTGATGGCGCCGAGGCGCTGGGTCAGCCGCTCGCCCTTGCGGCTGACCGCCAGCAGATTGACGTTGAACCGATCGTAGAGGCCGAGGCGCTGCGCCGACCAGCCGATCAGCATGGAGTTTTCGCCGATCACGGCTTCCACCGCGTCGATCTCACCGCTGCCGGTGTCAGCGCCTTCGCGGCCACCGGTCACGCTGAGCCTGGCCTGCGCCACCAGCCGGTCGAGCGCTTCGGGATCGCCCTCCATCAGCACGATGTCGCCTTCCCTCAGCAGCGCGTCGGGAAGCGGCGTGATGCGCACGCCGCGCGAGCGGATGATCGACGTAACATCGACATCGCCCTCGGCAAGCTTCATCAGGTCGGAAACCGGCTTGCCGAGAACGGACGAGCCGCTGACCACGACCGCTTCGGAGACGTAGTTCTTGATGTCGATCGCCTCGTGCAGCGAGGAACTGGAACGCGTGCGTTCGGGCAGCAGCTTGTAGAACAGCACGAGAAAGATGATGCCGGCGAGCGCCAGCACCGCTCCCACCGGCGTGAAGTCGAACATGCTGAAGGACGTGCCGGTGAGTTCCTCCCGAACGCGCGACACGACGATGTTGGGCGATGTGCCGATCTGCGTCATCAGCCCGCCCAGCAGCGAACCGAAAGCCATCGGCATCAGGAACACCGAGGGCGATACATTGGAACGGCGGGCGAACTGGATGGCGATGGGGATCATGATCGCCAGCGCGCCGATGTTCTTCACGAAGGCCGAAAGCACGGTGACAGTCGCGACCAGTAGGAACATCTGCGCCCGCACCGACGACACGTCGGGCAGGTAGCGCTTGATCGCATATTCCATGATGCCGGATCGCGCCACGCCGGCGCTGACCAGAAGCGCACTGCCGACGATGATGACGATATCGTCGCTGAAACCGCTGAATGCGGCATCATAAGGCACCACGCCGACAGCCAACGCCGCAAGCAGCGATCCCGCCGCGACCAGATCGTAGCGGAACCGCCCACACACGAAAGCGGCCATCATCAGGGCGATGACGACGAATGCCAGGATCTGTTCGAAGGTCATGCTGGTATCGTCCCCGTCCGCGAGACGCGGTGACAGGAAACGCACGGCACGCGAAATTGTTTCGCTCAAACGTGCCCCGGAACGATGGCGATGAAAAGAATATTCTCATCGCCATCGGCAAGTCTGGAATATTTGCGCTACGCGGCTGTGGCGCGCATTTCCTTCGTCGACGGCAGCAAGACCGTCAGAAGGCCGAGCAGCGGCAGGAACGAGCAGATCATATAGACGTAGTCGATGCCCTTGATGTCGGCGACGACACCGAGCACGGCAGCCGCCAATCCACCCATGCCGAAGGCGAAGCCGAAGAAGACGCCGGCGATCATGCCGACGCGGCCCGGCACCAGTTCCTGCGCGAAGACGACGATGGCCGAGAAGGCCGACGCCAGCACAAGGCCGATGATCACGGTCAGGATGCGCGTCCAGAAAAGGTCCGCATAGGGCAATGCCAGCGTGAACGGCAACACGCCTAGGATCGAGAACCAGATGACGAATTTGCGCCCAAAGCGGTCGCCGATCGGCCCGCCCGCCAGCGTGCCCGCAGCCACCGCGCCGAGGAAGATGAACAGCAGTATCTGCGCTTCCTGCACCGACACGCCGAACTTATGAATGACGTAGAAAGTGTAGTAGCTCGACAGGCTCGCCATGTAGATGTTCTTGGTGCAGACCAGCGTCGCCAGCACGATCAGCGCCACGACGACCTTGCGGCGCGGCAGCGAAATGGCCTGGGAATGCACAGGGCGCTTGGCATTTGCAATGCGGTAGCGGCCGTACCAGCCGCTGACCTGCCGCAGCACGATGATGCCGATGAGAGCAGCGATCGCGAACCATGCAACGCTATGCTGTCCCCTCGGCACGACGATGAAGGCTGCGAGCAACGGCCCAAGCGCGGTGCCGAAATTACCGCCGACCTGGAACAGCGACTGCGCAAGCCCGTAGCGTCCACCGGAAGCCATGCGTGCGACGCGCGAAGACTCGGGGTGAAAGACCGACGAACCGATGCCCACCAGCGCCGCGCCAACCAGCAGCACGCCGTAATTGCCGGCATAGGCCAGCACGATGAGGCCGATCATGGTCGAGGTCATGCCCATCGGCAGCGAATAAGGCATCGGCCGCTTGTCCGTATACATGCCGACGAGTGGCTGGAGCAGCGAGGCGGTGACCTGGAACGTGAAAGTCAGGAGGCCGATCTGCCAGAAATCGAGGCCATAGCTTTCCTTCAGCATCGGGTACAGGGCGGCGAGAAGCGACTGCATCACATCGTTGAGCATGTGGCAGAAGCTCACGGCCAGAAGGATGGCGTAAACGGTGTTGTCTGCTTGGATGCGGCCTGCGGTCGCTGAAGTATCAGTCACGATAGTGATCCTGCATTTGGCCAGCCGAGTACAGCCGGCGCCTACAGGCGCAGCGCCTGCAAACGTCTCATAAACCCGGTTGTGGGTTGCGTCTTAGGTCAGACGGCGATCTTCCCATGGGGCAGATCGCCATCTGGATTCTTTGTTCAGTTCTCGCCGAGGTCGCGCACAGCACCTCGGTCGGCAGAGGTTGCGAAGGCCGCATAGGCTTTGAGTGCGGTAGTCACCTTGCGCTTGCGCTGCTCGGTCGGCTTCCAGCCTTTGGCGTCCTGCTCGGCGCGGCGGGCGGCGATTTCGGCCTCGTCGACGCGCAGCGAGATGGTGCGGTTCGGGATGTCGATGTCGATCATGTCGCCTTCTCGCACGATGCCGATAAGGCCGCCATTGGCGGCTTCCGGCGAGACGTGGCCGATGGAGAGGCCCGACGTGCCGCCGGAGAAGCGGCCATCCGTGATCAAAGCGCAGGCCTTGCCGAGGCCCTTCGACTTCAGATAGCTGGTCGGATAGAGCATTTCCTGCATGCCCGGTCCGCCCTTCGGGCCTTCATAGCGAATGACGACGACGTCGCCGGCCTTGACCTCATTGGCAAGGATCGCCTTGACGGACGAATCCTGGCTTTCGAAAACGCGCGCCGGGCCGGAGAACTTCAGGATCGATTCATCGACGCCCGCCGTCTTCACGATGCAGCCGTTGAGCGCGATATTTCCTTTTAGAACCGCAAGCCCGCCATCCCTAGAGAACGGATGCTGCGCATCGCGGATGACGCCGTTTTCGCGGTCGATATCCAGTTCCTTCCAGCGCGCACTCTGGCTGAATGCGACCTGCGTCGGCACGCCGCCGGGAGCGGCGCTGAAAAGTTCGAGTGCTGCCGGATTGTCGGTGACGGCGATGTCCCATTTCGACAAGGCGTCGCCCAGCGTCTTCTCATGCACGGTTGGCAAGTCCGCATTGAGCAGACCGGCGCGGTTCAGTTCGCCGAGGATCGCCATGATGCCGCCTGCCCGGTGCACATCTTCCATGTGAACGTCGGACTTTGCCGGCGCGACCTTGGAAAGACACGGAACCTTGCGCGACAGACGGTCGATGTCGTCCATCGTGAAATCGACTTCGCCTTCATGCGCGGCGGCGAGAATGTGCAGAACCGTGTTGGTCGAACCGCCCATGGCAATGTCGAGCGCCATGGCGTTCTCGAAGGCACCCTTCGAGGCAATGGTGCGCGGCAGCGCGGTTTCATCGTCGCCCTCGTAATAGCGCTTTGCCAGAGCGACGATCCTGCGGCCAGCCTCAAGGAACAGCTTTTCACGATCCGAGTGGGTTGCCAGCGTCGAGCCGTTGCCGGGAAGCGACAGGCCGAGCGCTTCGGTCAGGCAGTTCATCGAATTTGCGGTGAACATGCCGGAGCACGAACCGCAGGTCGGGCAAGCCGAACGCTCGATGGTCTGGACGTCTTCGTCGGACATCTTGTCATCGGCGGCAGCGACCATCGCATCGACCAGATCGAGCGCGTGGATCTTGCCATCGGAAAGCACGACCTTACCGGCTTCCATCGGCCCGCCCGAAACGAAGACGGTCGGGATGTTGAGCCGCAGCGAGGCCATCAGCATGCCGGGCGTGATCTTGTCGCAATTGGAGATGCAGACCATGGCGTCGGCGCAGTGCGCGTTGACCATGTATTCGACCGAGTCGGCGATCAGTTCGCGCGACGGCAGCGAATAGAGCATGCCGTCATGGCCCATGGCGATGCCGTCATCGACGGCGATGGTGTTGAATTCCTTGGCAACACCGCCCGCCTTCTCGATCTCGCGCGCCACGAGCTGGCCGAGATCCTTGAGGTGCACATGCCCCGGCACGAACTGCGTAAACGAGTTTACCACCGCGATAATCGGCTTGCCGAAATCCGAGTCCTTCATGCCGGTGGCGCGCCACAGGCCGCGAGCGCCTGCCATGTTGCGGCCGTGGGTGGTTGTGCGGGAGTGATAAGCGGGCATCGGATTCTTCCTAAGCTAAGCCAGTGATCCCTGATTTTTCAGCCGGGATCGCGCGATAAAACAAACACTTGCAGGATACAGCCGATTCAATTTGTGAACAGCCGCAGCCTCACCCGCAGGCAACGTTTTGATAGCGAGAGGCGCCAAATTTCAGCCTCTCACACAGCAACCGTACCCGCGGGTACGGTTGTCATAGCGCAAAGCTTCGGCCACGTCACTAGGCTGGCACGAGATTTTGGCGGACGTGGTTCAGTTGGCGGAAAATCGGCGCGGCTATTCGGCAGCCGCGTTCTTCGAGGCGTTGGCGTCACGCATGAAATCGTCGAGTGCCTGGCGCTGCGCCTCGTTCATGTGCAGGCCGCGCTTGGTGCGCCGCCACAGCACGTCCTCGGCCGTCACCGCCCACTCATGCGCCATGAGGTAGCGCACTTCCGCCTCATAGAGATCGGCGCCGAAATTCCGGCCGAGATCGCCGGGCGAAATCGCAGAACCGAGAAGCTTCGACGCCAGCGTGCCGTAAAGCCGTGTCAGCCGACGGGCGTGGCCCGCATCGAGGAAGGGATAGGCCGCCATCAATTTCCTGACCTGCGCGTCAAAACCCGTGGCAAAGAAATCGCCACCCGGCAGCGGCGCGCCCGCCGTCCAGGGCGCACCGCGCTTGCCGAGATGCGCCTCGATCTTTTCCAGCATCGACTGGGCAAGCCGACGATAGGTGGTGATCTTGCCGCCGAAGACGTTGACGAGCGGCGGACCGTCGCTGGTGTCGGATTTCAGCACGTAGTCGCGCGTCGCTTCCTGCGCCATCGAGGCGCCATCGTCGTAGAGCGGCCGCACCGCCGAGTAGGTCCAGACGATGTCTTCGCGCCTGACGGGTGCCGCAAAATACTCGCTTGCAGCACTGCAGAGATAATCGGTCTCCGCCTCGCTGATCTTCACATCGTGCGGGTCGCCGTCGAAATCCCGGTCGGTGGTGCCGATGAGGGTGAAATCATCCTCATAGGGAATGGCGAAGATGATGCGCCCGTCCTTGTTCTGGAAGAAATAGGCTCGCGGATCGTCGAACTTCTTGCGGATGACGATGTGGCTGCCCTGCACCAGCCGCACATTGTGGACATCGTTGCGCCCGACCGCACCCGCGAGCACGGCATCGACCCAGGGACCGCCGGCATTGACGATCAGCCGCGCCCTCACCTCCTGCGTTTCACCCGTCCGCTGGTTCTCCAGGTGGACGACCCAGTGATCGCCCTCGCGCCGCGCACTGACGACCTTTGTCCGGGTGCGGATATCGGCGCCGCGATCGGCAGCGTCGCGGGCGTTCAGCACGACGAGGCGGGCATCGTTGACCCAGCCGTCGGAATATTCGAACGCCTTGGAAAACAACGGCTTCAGTGGCTTTCCTGCCGGGTCGCTGCGCATGTCGAGCGTTTTAGTCGCCGGCAGCAGTTTGCGCCCACCAATATGATCGTAGAGGAACAGGCCGAGCCGGATCAGCCATGCCGGGCGCAGGCCCTTGGCATAAGGCAGCACGAAACGCATCGGCCAGATGATGTGCGGTGCCATCTTCCACAGCACCTCGCGCTCCATCAGCGATTCCCGCACCAGCCGGAACTCATAATGTTCGAGATAGCGCAGGCCGCCGTGGATAAGCTTGGTCGATCCCGACGACGTGCCACTGGCAAGGTCGTTCATCTCGGCAAGGCACACCGAATAGCCGCGACCGACCGCGTCGCGGGCGATTCCGCACCCATTGATACCGCCGCCGATGATGAAGATGTCGTAGGTCGAGGGTTCGGTCACGATTTTCTCCGGCTGGTCGCCGCATTCTCTTCAGTTCCCCACTACCCAATTTTGAACTTTTTCGCAATCGAAACGAGCGCAAAACGAAAACACTCCGCAAGAAAAAACACATGGCTGAAAATGCCTGACCCCGCCATCCGGCGGATTGACGACCACAGGGATTTCGCGCCATACAGATTGCGTTAAGTTCTCAGGGCGGGGTGTAACTCCCCACCGGCGGTAAGAGTGAAAACTTGAGCCCGCGAGCGCTTCCCGGATTTCCGGGAAGGTCAGCAGATCCGGTTTAATTCCGGAGCCGACGGTCATAGTCCGGATGGAAGAGAACGAACGGGATCATGCCGCTTAACTGCGGACGAAGTCCTGTCTCGTGCGTCCTGATTCTGGTCATTGAACGGAGTAAGGACCCATGAATCAGATATCCCCTCGTGAATTCGAAACCCGCCGCGTCGCCGTCATCCGTGCGCGCTGGCATTCGGAAATCGTCGATCAATGCGTCGATTCCTTCGTCAGCGCCACGCAGGCGCTTTCGAACGGCAAGACGGTCGTTGAGGTCTTCGACGTACCCGGCGCGCTCGAGATCCCGCTTCACGCCAAGCTGCTTGCCGAAACCGGCCGGTTCGATGCCATTCTCGGCACTGCTTTCGTGGTCGATGGCGGCATCTACCGGCACGACTTCGTGGCACGCACGGTGCTCGACGGAATGATGAACGTCCAGCTTGCTACCAACGTCCCTGTCCTGTCGGCGGTGCTCACGCCGCACCACTTCCACGACAGCGAAGAGCACCGCAAATTCTTCTTCGACCACTTCAAGGTGAAGGGAAACGAGGCCGCCAACGCCTGTTTCCAGATCCTCAATGCGCGCGCGACGATCGCCGCCTAAATATCCAGAAAATCAGGAAAAAATGAACTGGCGCAAGCGAAGGAAACGCTTGCGCTGTTTCCCTTTTGTGGCCTGCTCAACAAGGATTTTTCGCCGGCATACGAATCCCGCTTGCCATCCAGAGATTCACTTAATAGCTTGTAAAGTGAACCGTGAGGAGACGGATGAAGCTGATCGATGATCAAAGCCCGGCAGATGGTGCCACGTCCGGGACGGAGGCTCGCCGCTCGACAATGCTCGGGGATCGCGTCAAGGCATTCCGCACCGCACGCCGCCTGACCTTGCGCCAGCTTGGCGACCTGACCAGCACCACGGCAAGCTTTCTCAGCCAGCTCGAACGCGGTCTCTCCGGCGCCAACACGTCGACCCTGATGTCGATCGCCAACGCATTGGGCATCAGCGTTGCAGATCTTTTCGAAGACTCCGAGGTATCGACGCACAAGGTGCTGACGCGCGCCGAGCGCCCGGCGCTGCCGGTCAGCGAAGGTTATCGCAAGACGCTGCTGTCGCGCCGGCCCATTCACGATGTCGAAGTCTATTCGGGCGAATTCGCGGTCGGCGGCTCCACCGGCGACCTGCCCTACACCCACGGCAACGCGCATGAGATGTTCCTCGTCCTGCGCGGCAGGCTGCAACTGACGCTCGGCGACGAAACCTTCATCCTCGAAGAAGGCGACAGCATCGAATACGCGACCTCGACCCCGCACAAGACGGTCAATGTCGGCAATGTGGCGGCCGAGGTTCTGTGGATCATTGCGCCCCCGACAAGCGGCGCAGTCGAGCTCGATGAATACGTGCCCCGGAAAAAGCTCGCACCCGGGGCGCCAAAACCAAACAGCGGGTCATCGGAGAATGAATAAAATGGGATATAGATCGACATTTGCCGGCATCGCCGGCGCGACCGCGCTTGCCGTTATTGCCGCCGTCGCTCACGCACAGGAAGCGCCCGCCGCCGGCACCATCGTGGACGGCTCGCTCAAGGGCAAGACGCTGACCTTCGTTTCCTACGGTGGCATCTATCAGGACGGCCAGGTCGCGGCGCTGAAGGAATTCGTCGAAAAGTCCGGCGTCACCCTGCTCAATGACGGCCCGACCGAGATTGCCAAGCTGCAGGCGCAGGTCGAATCCGGCAACGTCACCTGGGACGTGGTCGACACCGCCGACCTGCCACCCTACGTGCATTGCGGCAAGCTGTTCCAGAAGCTCGACCTGACCAAGATCGACGTCTCGCACATCCCGGCCGGCCAGGTCGGCGAATGCAGCGTTCCGGCGATGAACTACGGCATGGTCCTGATGTACAAGAACGATGCCTACAAGGATAACCCGCCGAAGAGCTGGAAGGACTTCTTCGATACCGAGAAGTTCCCCGGCATCCGCGCCATCGACGGCAGCGGCGATCCGATCGGCGCGCTGATCGAGCAGGGCATCATCGCCGATGGCGGCTCCGTCGAGAACATGACGCCGGCCGACATCGACAAGGGCATCGCCAAGATCAAGGCGCTCGGCCCGGACACGATCTTTTGGAAGACCGGCGCTGAATCGCAGCAGCTCGCCGAGTCCGGCGAAGCCGACATGGTCATGATGTGGACCGGCCGCGCGATGACCGCAGTCAAGAACGGTGCCGCCTACACGCCGGTCTGGAACGACTGGATGGTCGTGATGGACCAGCTCACCATCCCGGTCGGCGTCAAGGATACGGATGCCGCCTACGCCCTGATCAATGCCTATCTCGGCAAGCAGGCGCAGGAAATCCTCACCGAGCAGACCTCCTACTCGCCGATCAACGACGAGGCACAGCCGAAGGTCGACGATTCCGTCGCTGCCTTCCTCACCAACACGCCGGATCGCGTCAAGCAGGGCTACCAGCAGAACATCAAGTTCTGGGTCGCCAACTTCGACGCCGCGTCCGAAAAGTGGACCGCACTCATGGCCGGCAACTAAGCCAGCCCGTGCAAGCCTGGAACAGTAAAGCGTGAACCAGACAATCGACACGACAACGGCCGGGGGTTCCGATCCCCGGCCAGCAGGCCGCGCAGCATCCGAGCCGCGCCGCTGGCGGCTGGCGGACTATCCGTCGCTGCTGACGGTTCCGGCGATCCTGCTGCTCATAGCGGCCATGGCCTATCCGCTGCTGACGATCGTGCTGCGCAGCTTTTCCGAGCCCGAGTGGGGTTTGCAGAACTACGTCTGGTTCTTCTCCACGCCCGTCAACCTCACTGTTCTTGCTCGCACTTTTTCCATTTCCGCCTGGGTCACCATCGTCTGCGTGATCGCGGCCTATCCTTACGCCTACCTGATGACGACAGTCGGCCCGCGCATGCGCCTCGTCCTCATCATGTGCGTGCTGGTGCCTTTCTGGGTCAGCGGCGTGGTGCGCACGCTCGCCTGGGTGATCCTGCTGCAGGATTCCGGCGTCATCAATTCAACGCTGAAAGCAATCGGCTTCAGCTCGATCAGGCTTATCCGCACCCAGACCGGCGTCGTCATCGGCATGGCGCAGGTGCTTCTGCCGTTCATGATCCTGCCGCTCTATTCGGTCATGCGCGGCATCGACCTGCGGCTGGTGCAGGCGGCGCGCAGCCTCGGCGCACGCCCTGCCCTTGCCTTCCTGCAGGTCTATCTGCCGCTGTCGCTGCCGGGCGTGTTCGCCGGCGCGATCATCGTCTTCATCCTGTCGCTCGGCTTCTACATCACGCCTGCCCTGCTCGGCGGCCCGCGCAGCACCATGCTGTCGACGCTGGTGCAAAGCCAGGTGCTGAGCCTGCTCAACTGGGGCCGCGGCGGCACCATGGGCGTCGTGCTGCTGGTCTCGACCTTCGTGCTTCTGGCGGTCGCCGCGCCCTTGATGCGCCAACGCCATAAGCAGGCATCGAGGAGCTGACGATGAAACCATTCCGCATCATCCTCGGCCTGTTCTGCCTGCTGGTCGCCGTCTGGCTCATCATGCCGACGCTCGTCGTCATCCCGATGTCGTTCAACGACAAGAAGTCGCTGGCCTTCCCGCCGTCCGGCTTCTCCTGGCAGTGGTACGCCAACTTCTTCACCAATCCTGAATGGTCGAACAGCCTTCTCAACTCGCTGAAGGTCGCAAGCATCGTCGCGGTCGTCGCCACCTTCATCGGCACGCTGGCCGCGTTGGGCCTCAGCCGCATGAAGCATTCCGGCGCCGGCATATTGCGCGCCATCCTCATCACGCCGATGGTCGTGCCGGGCGTCGTGCTGGCGATCGGCATCTATGCCGTCTATCTCAACTACCAGCTCGTCGGCACCACATTTGGCTTCGTTCTGGCCCATACGATGCTGGCGATCCCTTTCGTCATCATCGCGGTCTCGGCCAGCCTCGAAGTGTTCGACGTGCGGCTGGAAACGGCTGCAGCGAGCCTCGGCGCTAACCGCTTCACCGCATTCCGCACCATCACGCTGCCGCTGATCGCGCCCGGAATGTTGTCCGGCCTGCTGTTTGCCTTCGTGACATCCTTCGACGAGATCATCGTCGCGTTGTTCATCACCAGCCCCTATCTGAAGACACTGCCAGTGCAGATCTTCACCAGCATCACCCGCGACGCCGACCCGACTGTCGCTGCCGTCGGAACCATCATCTTCTTCGCCACTTCACTCGTGATCGCCGCAGGGCTGATCATCGGCTCGAAATCCAAAAGGAGCTGACATGTCCACGTCTAAGACCAGAGAACGCGGCGCAGCGATCGATATCCGGGATGCCACGAAGCGCTACGGCAAGTTCACCGCGCTCGACAATGTCAGCCTGCATATCGAGCCGGGCGAGTTCATGACGCTGCTCGGGCCCTCCGGTTCGGGCAAGACGACGACGCTGAATGTGGTCGCCGGCTTCACCGACCTCACCGCTGGAGACCTTTCGGTCGGCGGCGAAAGCATCGTCGGCGTGCCGGCCCACAAGCGCAATATCGGCGTCGTGTTCCAGCACTACGCGCTGTTCCCGCACATGACGGTCGGCAAGAACGTCGCCTACCCGCTGACGCTGCGCGGCGTCGAAAAGGGCGAGCGCGAGCGCCGCGTCAAGGCAGCGCTCGACATGGTCAAGATGGCCGACTTCGCCCATCGCTACCCGAGCGAGCTTTCCGGCGGCCAGCAGCAGCGCGTAGCACTTGCTCGCGCCATCGTCTTCGATCCGCCGCTGCTCCTGATGGACGAGCCGCTCGGCGCGCTCGACAAGAAGCTGCGCGAATGGCTGCAGCTCGAGATCAAGCGCATCCACCGCGAACTCGGCACCACCTTCGTCTATGTCACGCATGACCAGGAAGAAGCCCTGGTGCTGTCCGACCGCATCGCTGTCTTCAACCAGGGCCGCATCGAGCAGATCGGCACCGGCCGCCAGCTCTACGACGAGCCGGCGACGCTGTTCGTCGGCAAGTTCATCGGCGAATCCACGACCTTGCGCGGCAAGGCCGAAATATCAGGCGGCGAAACCGGCTTGACGATTGCCGGCCAGAAGATCGTGGCAAAGGAAAAGCTCGCCGGCGGCGAGACGCCGGTGATCCTGCTGCGTCCTGAAAAACTGTCGCTCGCAGCCGCCAAGGCACCCGTCACCAACGGGCAGAACAGCCTTGCCGGCCAGGTCAGCGAGGCGATCTATCTCGGCTCGGGCTCGAAATACCAGGTCGTGCTGCGCGACGGCTCGATTGCCGTCGTGCGCTCGTCGCTGGAGGCAAAGCCCTTCGCCATCGGCGACGAGGTCGATCTGCGCTGGTCGGTCGAGGATTCCAAGCTGCTCGCCGATGATGACCGCGCCGACATGACGCTGACCTGATCCCCTCCTTACCCCCGCAGGATTTTTTGAACATGGACGCCAAAGTCAATGGCAACGTCTCCTTCTGGTATGCCGATATCGGCCTGCCGGCCTTTCGCGCACCGCTTCCCGGCGATCTCGAAGCCGACGTCTGCATCGTTGGCGCGGGCTACACCGGCCTGTGGACGGCCTACTATCTGAAGAAGGCCGACCCCTCGATCCGCATCGCCATCGTGGAAAAGGAATTCGCCGGCTTCGGCGCTTCCGGCCGCAATGGCGGCTGGCTGTCCGGCGGCTTCGGCTGGTCGCGCGAAAAATACCTGAAGACCTCGACGCGCGGCGCCGTCATCGACATGCAGCGGGCCATGTATGGCACGGTCGATGAGGTGATTTCGGTCACCGAGGCCGAAGGCATCGACGCCGACATCCTGCGCACGGACAACATCACCGTTGCCACCAACAAACCACAGCTCGACCGCGCTCGTGCCGAGTATGAAGAGGCCAAGGCATGGGAAATGCCCGCCGACCGCATCGAATTCCTGAGCGCGGCTGATGCACGTGCCCGCATCGCCATCCACAATGTGCAGGGCGCCTATGTGCTGCGCGGCATGGCGCGCGTGCAGCCGGCAAAGCTGGTTCGCGGCCTCTCCGGCGCCGTCGAGCGCCTCGGTGTGCCGATCTATGAGCAGACGACCGTGACCGCCATCGAAAAGGGCAAGGTCACCACCAATCGCGGCACGGTGCGCGCGCCCATCATCATCCGCGCCACGGAAGGTTTTACTGCCGGCATTCCCGGCAATGAAAGGCTCTGGCTGCCGCTCAACAGCGCGCAGATCATCACCGAGCCGGTTTCGGATGCCCTCTGGGATGAGATCGGCTGGAAAGGCCATGAACTGTTGGGCGACGCGGCCCACGCCTATTGCTACGCCCAGCGCACCCGCGAGGGACGCATCACCATGGGCGGGCGCGGCGTGCCCTATCGCTACGGTTCGCAAACGGACGTGCGCGGCCAGACCCAGCAGTTGACGATCGAAAAGCTCCACGCGATCCTCGTTCGCCTTCTGCCGCAGACCAAGAACCTGCGCATCGACCACGCCTGGTGCGGTGTGCTCGGCGTGCCCCGCGACTGGTGCACGACCGCTGGCCTCGACCCGGAAACCGGGATCGGCTGGGCCGGCGGCTATGTTGGATTGGGCGTATCGAGCTCGAACCTCTCGGGCCGCACGCTGCGTGACCTCATCCTGCGCCGCGACACCGAACTGACCCGCCTGCCCTGGGTCAATCGCCAGGTCAGCAAGTGGGAGCCTGAGCCGATGCGCTGGCTCGGCGTGCATTCGATGTATCAGCTCTACCGCATGGCCGACGAACGGGAAGAAGCCGGCCTCGATCACACTTCGAAGCTGGCAGCCATCGCCGATCGCATCACGGGGCACTGAGAAAACTCAAGCACCGCTGAATCGACTCATGCGCGCCAATTCGGCGCGTGACCCTCATCGAAACGCCAGCAGAGCCTATTCTCGCATAACTTTGGATAACATCATGACCGACTTCCAGACCTTCGCCCACCTCGCTTCCATCGATCTCGGCAAACCCGCGCCGAAGCCAACTTCCATCACCGGCGATCAGGTCGAGGCCGCAAAGACGCTGTGGTCTTCGCCGGACGGAAAGCTGGAAGTGGGTGTGTGGGAATGCACGCCAGGACGCTTCACGGCAGCGCGCGACACCAATTCGGAAACCTGCCACATCGTTTCGGGCCGCGTTTCGCTGCATGGTCCGGATGGCCGCAGCCAGGAAGTTAACGCCGGTGAAATGCTGGTTCTGCCGAAGGGCTGGCACGGCGAATGGACGATCCACGAAAAGACGCGGAAGCTCTACATCATTCATCAGGAAGCGTAATAGCCACCGGTTAGCCCAAGGCTTGCACAGCCCGGTAATTGCCGGAGGCAGTCGCCTGCTATCAGGCCTTGGAGCCGCCGGCCTTGCGCTTCGGCGCGACCGGATTGGCGGCGGCGCGGGCCAGATCTTCGGCCTCTTTCTGCAAGCGCAGCTCACGCAACCTTGCAGTCTTGGCTTCGCGTTCGTTGCCGATCGCGTCATGCTCGTCGACAATGCGATTGCGGGCAAGCGATTGGGTTTGCGCCTTGCTGAAGGCAAGCTCGGCCTGCTCGCGGGTCTTCTGGGAATTGTCGGCCATGGTTTGCCTCCTGGAGCAACCAAGCATCGCTTCGAAACGGGATCGGCCTTCGAAGAATGCGAAAACAAAAATTACACAGCACTGAAACGTGTCATCCGCCGCGCGGCTGTAAGCGCGGCTGGTGCTGAAACAAAAAAGGCCAGGCAATTGCCTGACCCTTCCTTGTCATTCGTCCTGCCAACGGTGCCAGTACATCCGTGGTCACCGGCTGGACGAATGGTGTTTATGCAGCCTGAAGCTGGTCAGCCGACATCTTGCCGGACTTGTTGTCCCGCACCATCTCGTAGCTGATCTTCTGGCCTTCGACGATGTCGCGCATACCAGCGCGCTCGACTGCGGAGATATGGACGAAAACGTCCTGGCCGCCATCATCAGGCTGGATGAAACCGAAGCCCTTAGTCGAATTGAACCACTTTACTGTTCCGGTGCTCATAACGAACCCTTTCACGGAAAATATTAATCATTCACCGCACGAATGCGCGATGATTTTCACATCTCGATTTTGAAGGGAAGTTCGCCTGGAGCGCGCTAAGCGTGCGCAAAAACAAAAATCGATCTAACAAATATCGATGAAAACCTTCTAAACTTCTTCAACCGAATAGTCAAATTATTTATTTTTATTGAGATTTCTCCGACGAAATACGTCGCTTCCAATTTTACTTGTCAGGCAAAATTCTTGGTAGCATCGTCTCGCATATCGATCCGTACCGCAGAAATTGAAAGACGCAGCATGACAGAAGCAGGCAACAGGCAGGGCGGCATTGCCTTTCGCGCACGCCAAAACGGCAAGGCAACGACAATCGACGCCGATCAAATCGAAGTCGCACTACCCAACGGCGTGACATTCCTGATCTCGGCCGCCGAGCGGCCGCAAGGCGGTATCGCCCTGCACATCCCTGCCAGAGGCCCGGACGATCCGCAGTTCGGTGTCTTCTCGATCGAGCCGGGTGCCGCCAACACGATCTTCGTTCGCGCCACGCTCTACGACCGCGACACGGATGACGGCCTGCGACCGGAAGACCTGAACGCCTCAAACGACGATTAAAGCCGGCAGTGGACGCAGCGGTTCGTTCCAAACCTTCCAGGCTTGGCTTGAAGCTCCAGCCTCCTGATCGTCCCGAAACAAGACCAAGCCGGAAACGGGTGACGCGGCCTTCGAAAAGATAACCTCGCCATAGCCGGCAGCAGTGCCGGCTTCGTCCGGAAACAGGTCTTCCCGTGAGACCGCGATCGTTAAGTCAAAAGCCTCAGCAAGCATCTGGAACGCTCGCACCGGAATCGGCTCGACGAAATCGAGATCAACGGAAAACCGCCAATGATCGGGCTGTGAAACGGAATGAACCAAAGCCAGATTTCTCTTGCCGATCGAATTGTAAAAGCCGTCTGCCTCCTCCGGTTTGTTCGAAAAGAAGACATCCCTGTCGCTCACTGCGAAAAAATCGGAAAGCGCCGAGACGAGCCGGCCTTCTTCGATGCTCCCCATCACAACCATGCCTGAGCAAATTCGCTTCATGCTTTGACTATGCCGGCGCGAGCAACAGGCTCGTTTCCGTCCTCGAAATGCCGTCGATCATGCGTACATCGTAGAGCACCCTGTCGAAGTCGAGCAGCGTCGCAACCTCAACCTCCGCCACCAGATCGAACGCGCCATTGGTGCTGTAGAGCGTCTTGATGCCGGGCATCGCCTTGAGCGACTGCACCACGCGGCGCGTATTCTTGCCCTCCACTTCGATCATCATCACCGCAGAAACCCGGTCGCCGGAAAGATCCGAGCGGACCCGAACGGTGAAGCCGGCAATCTCCTTGGTCTCGACCAGACGGTCGAGCCTGTTCTGCACGGTGCCGCGCGAAACGCCGAGAACAGTCGCCAGCTTCGAAAGCGGCGCACGCCCGTCTATACGCAAGGCGGAAATCAGGCGGCGATCAAGGTCGTCCATATTCGTTCCGATGATCGATTGAACAAAGCATCTGGCATTTTGCCCAAATGACTATGCAAATATACACATGTCTAGCATATTCTTTGATACTGCCTGACCGTAATTTCACCAAACCGGGTCGTTGAGCCAGAACAACAAAAGCTTCCCCGGCTTGGGATTTCGATCATGCTTCATCAGCCAAAAGACCTTTCCATCGTGCAGTCCGGCGCATTGCGGGCGCTCGACAGACTGCCCCGCAATATCGCCCTGTTCGGCGCGCCCGTCCAGGAAGGCGCAGGCAAACTTGGCTGCAAGATGGGCCCGGACGCCCTTCGCGTCGCCGACCTGCCCAAGGAACTGGCGAGCCTCGGCCATACCGTGACGGACCACGGTGATCTGGCACACGAAATCGTCACCGGCCTCACAATCCCCGGCGCTGCGCTCCACCCCGAAATCATAACCGGCTGGACGCGCACGCTCGACAAGGCCGCCCATGGCGCGCTGGCAGCGGGACAGTTGCCGATCTTCCTCGGCGGCGACCACAGCCTGTCGATGGGCTCGGTGTCAGGTGCCGCCCGCTTCGCAGCGGAAGCCGGCCGGCCGCTTCATGTGTTGTGGCTAGACGCCCATTCCGATTTCAACACGCCGCTGACCTCGCCGTCCGGCAACATGCACGGCATGCCGGTTGCCTTTTTCTGCGGCCGTCCCGGTATGGAGGGCATTCTTCCCAATGACCGGCCGCTGGTCAGGCCGCAGGACGTTTCGATCTACGGCGCCCGTTCGATCGATCATGACGAACGCAAGGCGCTGCGCGAAGCCGGCGTCAATGTCTTCGACATGCGCGTCATCGACGAGCGCGGCACCGGCAGCATCATGCGCGACATTCTCGGCCGCGTCGAAGCCGAAGACGCCATGCTGCATGTCAGTTTCGACGTCGATTTCCTCGATTCTGACCTTGCGCCCGGCGTCGGCACTGCCGTGCGCGGCGGCGTCACCTATCGCGAGGCCCATCTGGTCATGGAGATGCTGGCCGATCGTGGCGTGACGACCTCGCTCGACCTTGTCGAACTCAACCCCTTCCTCGACGACCGCGGCAAGAGCGCCCTGCTCGTCGTCGAATTGATCGCCAGCCTGTTCGGCCGGCAGGTCTTCGAACGCTAATCCAGTAAAGGCGGCAGGCGTCCGCGCTTACGCGACCCGCCTTGCCTGCGGCCGGGCCTCGGCGACGATCGCGCGCGCCATGGCGTCGGCTACGAAGTTCGGCCCTTCGCCGCTGGCCTCGGCCGCGTCGAGAACCGCAGCCAGCCGCTCGGGAATGCGGTGCACGCGCTCATCGACCGCAGCACTCGCCTCACCCATCTTCTCGGCCACGACATTGATGATGCCACCGGCATTCACCAGATAGTCTGGCGCATAGAGGATGCCGCGCGCAGCCAGCCGCCTGCCATCTTCCGGCACCGCAAGCTGGTTGTTGGCTGCGCCGCAGACCACCTTGGCCTTCAGGCTTTCAATGGATTGCGCGTTCAACACCGCGCCAAGCGCGCAGGGAGCGACAACATCGACATCTGCTGAAAGCACTTCGTCCGGCGAAACGACCACAGCCCCGTAGAGATGCGCAGCCCTGGCTGCACGCTCGGCCGAGCCATCGGCCACGACGAGATGCGCGCCGTCCTGATGCAGCAAGCGGCAAAGCTCCATGCCGACATTGCCGACGCCCTGAACGGCGACCGTCCTGCCGGCGAGCTTTCCACCCAACCGGCGCTCGACCGCATGGCGCAGCGAAAGAAACACACCAAGCGCAGTCCATGGCGAAGGATCGCCGCCGGCCTGGCTGCCATCCGATGGCAGGCCGGCGACATGGCGGGTCACGCTGCGCACCGCCTGCATGTCGGAGACATGCGTGCCGACATCCTCGGCCGTGATGTAGTTTCCGCCGAGGCTATCCACTGCCCTACCGAATGCCTTGAAAAGAGCCTCACGGTCGAACTCGCCTTCCGGCCGCATGATGACGGCCTTGCCGCCACCAAACGGCAGGCCGGCCAGCGCGTTCTTGTAGGTCATGCCCTCGGCCAGACGCTGCGCATCCGCCACGGCATCGTCCTTCTGTGCATAGGACCAGAAGCGGCAACCGCCGGCGGCAGGCCCGAGTGCGGTCGAATGAATGACGATGATGGCGCGCAACCCGGTTGCCGGATCGTCGAAGAAGCTGACCTTTTCGGCCGGCGCGTTGCCTGTGGTGAAAGTCTCGGTCATTTGAACCTCCCAATTCTCATCGGAAGAATAATAGCTGCGCCGATCGGGAATTTTCTGCCTAATATATTGCTATTATGAAAAATTGTGGCATTAATAATGCTTAACAAGCCCAAACATACGGGTGATCTATGCCGAATGATCTCGACCCGCTCGACCGTCGCATCCTGTTGCTTATGCAGGAGGACGCCTCGCGTTCCACAGCCGAGATCGCCGACATGGTCGGCATGTCGCAGTCGCCGTGCTGGCGGCGCATCCAGCGGCTGAAGGACGAGGGCTATATCACCCGGCAGGTTGCCATCATCGACCGCCGCAAGGTCGGGCTTAATGCGCAGATCTTCGCGCTGGTGAAGCTGACCATGCACGGCCGGCAGAACCTCGAGGATTTCGCCAACGCCATCCGCTCCTATGACGAGGTATTGGAATGCCACGTGCTGATGGGCACGTTCGATTTCCTGATCCGCGTCGTCGCCGCCGACAACGATGCCTATCAAACTTTCTTCTTCGAAAAACTCAGCAGCCTGCCCGGTATCCAGGAAGTGAACTCCATCGTCTCGCTTTCCGAGATCAAGTCGACGACGGCGCTGCCGCTATGACGCAACCGAGCCACGGCATGTTCGCGAACTTGACCATGGCTACCGAATGTAATTGGCTTCGGATCGAAGCCGGGAGGAAAGCATGACCGAAGGCAGCCCGCTTAGCCTGCATGTGCCCGAGCCGGAAGTACGCCCCGGCGGCACGCCAGACTTCTCCAATGTGCCGATACCCAAGGCCGGCTCCGTGCCGCGCCCGGAGGTGGATGCCGATCCGAAGTCGATCCGCGACCTCGCATACTCGATCATCCGTGTGCTGAACCGCGAAGGCGAGGCCGTCGGGCCATGGGCCGGCACGCTGACCGACGAGGAACTTGCCGAAGGCCTGCGCCACATGATGACGCTGCGCGCCTTCGATACCCGCATGCAGATGGCGCAACGGCAGGGCAAGACCTCCTTCTATATGCAGCATATGGGCGAGGAAGCGGTGAGCTGCGCCTTCCGCAAGGCGCTCAACCAGGGCGACATGAATTTCCCGACCTATCGCCAGGCCGGCCTGCTGATCGCCGGCGGCTATCCCATGGTCGACATGATGAACCAGATCTATTCCAACGAGCGCGACCCGCTGAAGGGCCGGCAGCTGCCGGTCATGTATGCCTCGAAGGAGCATGGTTTCTTCTCCATCTCCGGCAATCTGACGACGCAATATATTCAGGCAGTCGGCTGGGCGATGGCCTCGGCCATCAAGAATGACACCAAGATCGCTGCCGCATGGGTCGGCGACGGCGCCACCGCCGAAAGCGACTTCCACGCCGCCCTCGTCTTTGCCTCGACCTACAAGGCGCCGGTCGTGCTCAATATCGTCAATAACCAGTGGGCGATCTCGACCTTCCAAGGCATTGCCCGCGGCGGCTCCGGCACCTTTGCTGCGCGCGGTCTCGGCTTCGGCATTCCGGCACTGCGCGTCGATGGCAATGACTATCTAGCCGTCCATGCGGTGGCCAAATGGGCGACCGAACGCGCCCGCCGCAACCTCGGGCCGACGCTGGTCGAATATGTCACCTACCGCGTCGGCGCGCATTCAACCTCCGACGATCCTTCCGCCTACCGGCCCAAGACCGAGTCCGACGCGTGGCCGCTCGGCGACCCGGTGATAAGGCTGAAGAACCATCTCATCCTGCGCGGAGTATGGTCGGACGAGCGCCACAAGCAGGCCGAGGCCGAAATTCTCGACACTGTCATCACCGCGCAGAAGGAAGCCGAAAGCCACGGCACGCTCCATGCCGGCGGCAAGCCTTCAACGCGCGACATGTTCGAAGGCGTCTATGCCGAGATGCCGCCGCATCTCAGGCGCCAGCGCCAGCAGGCGGGGGTCTGATCATGCCCAGAATGACCATGATCGAAGCCATCCGCGGCGCCATGGACGTGTCGATGGACAAGGACGACGATGTCGTCGTCTTCGGCGAGGATGTCGGCTATTTCGGCGGCGTCTTCCGCTGCACGCAGGGCCTCCAGCAGAAATATGGCCGCACCCGCTGCTTCGATGCGCCAATCAGCGAACTCGGCATCGTCGGCGCGGCCATCGGCATGGCCGCCTACGGCCTGAAACCATGCGTCGAAGTGCAGTTCGCCGACTATGTCTACCCGGCCTATGACCAGATCGTCTCCGAAGCTGCGCGCCTGCGTTATCGCTCCAACGGCGAGTTCACCTGCCCGATCGTCATCCGCATGCCGACCGGCGGCGGCATTTTCGGTGGCCAGACCCACAGCCAGAGCCCGGAAGCGCTGTTCACCCACGTCTCCGGCCTGAAGGTCGTGGTGCCGTCGAACCCGCATGACGCCAAGGGGCTGCTGATCGCGTCCATCGAAGACCCGGACCCGGTGATCTTCCTGGAGCCGAAGCGCCTCTACAACGGCCCCTTCGACGGCCATCACGAGCGCCCGGTAACGCCCTGGTCGAAGCACCCGCTCGGCGAAGTGCCCGAGGGGCATTTCACCGTGCCGCTCGGCAAGGCATCGATCCGGCGCGAAGGCTCCGCAGTGACAATCCTCGCTTACGGCACCATGGTTTATGTCGCCGAAGCCGCAGCGGAAGAGACCGGCATCGATGCCGAGATCATCGACCTGCGCACGCTCTTGCCGCTCGATCTCGACACCATCGTCGCTTCGGTGAAAAAGACCGGCCGCTGTGTCGTCGTGCATGAGGCGACGCTGACCTCCGGCTTCGGCGCGGAACTGGCAGCCCTCGTCCAGCAGCATTGTTTCTACCACCTCGAAGCACCCGTTGCCCGCGTCACCGGCTGGGATACGCCCTACCCGCATGCGCAGGAATGGGATTATTTCCCCGGCCCCGCCCGTCTCGGGCAGGCCCTTCGCGAAACCATGGAGGCCTGATCATGGGTGAACATGTCATCAAGCTTCCCGATGTCGGCGAAGGTGTGGCCGAGGCCGAGCTTGTCGAATGGCACGTCAAGATCGGCGACCTCGTGCGCGAGGATACGCTGCTCGCCGCCGTCATGACCGACAAGGCAACGGTCGAAATCCCCTCGCCTGTCGATGGCGAGATCATCTGGCTGGGTGCTGAGATCGGCGATGTCGTGGCGGTTGGATCGCCGCTGATACGGCTGAAGGTAGAGGGGGGCGCAGATAAGGCCAACGACGAAGCGGACACCGCCGCCAAGCCCGAGCCGAAGCAGCCCGAGCCCGTTTCGGCGGACGCTTCAAAAGCTGAAAAGCCGGCGGAAAAGGCCGCGAGCACACCCGCAAAGCCGGCTGCTTCCGCCCCGCCCACCAAAGCTTCCGCTCCCTCTCCGGCTCGACCAATGTCCTCCGGCGCACCGCGCGCCGAAGGCGAAAGACCGATCGCCTCACCTGCCGTGCGATTGCGCGCCAAGGAAGCCGGGCTCGATCTACGCCAGATATCCGGCACCGGCCCCGCCGGCCGTATCAGCCACGAGGATATCGACGCTTTCATCGTTCGCGGCCCGCAAACCGCGACTGCCGCCGCACACGGGCTCGCGCAGAACACTTCGGTCGAGGATATCAAGATCGTCGGCCTGCGCAGAAAAATCGCGGAGAAGATGTCGGTCGCGAAATCGCGCATCCCGCACATCACCTATGTCGAGGAAATCGACGTTACCGCGCTGGAAGATTTGCGCGCCGCCCTCAACAAGGCCAAGCGTCCCGACCAGCCGAAGCTGACGCTGCTGCCCTTCCTGATGCGGGCGATGGTCAAGGCCATCGCCGACCAGCCCAACGTCAACGCCATCTTCGACGACGAAGCCGGCATCGTGCATCAATATGGCGGCGTCCATATCGGCATCGCTGCACAGACGCCCGGCGGCCTGATGGTGCCGGTGGTGCGCCATGCCGAAGCCCGCGACATCTGGGATTGCGGGACTGAGGTGAACCGCCTTGCCGACGCCGCCAAATCCGGCACGGCCACCCGTGAGGAGCTTTCCGGCTCGACCATCACCATCACCTCGCTCGGCGCCATGGGCGGCGTTGCCACCACGCCAGTCATCAACCACCCGGAAGTGGCCATCGTCGGTGTCAACAAGATCATGGTCCGCCCGATGTGGGACGGCACGCAGTTCCTGCCGCGCAAGATGATGAACCTGTCATCCAGCTTCGACCATCGCGTCGTCGACGGCTGGGACGCCGCCGTCTTCATCCAGCGCATCAAGACGCTGCTGGAGACGCCTGCCATGATCTTTATCGAAAGCTGAGCAAATGAAAGACATTTCCTGCAAGCTTCTGGTCATCGGCGCGGGGCCGGGCGGCTATGTCTGCGCCATCCGCGCCGGCCAGCTCGGCGTCGACACGGTCATCGTCGAGGCAGAAAAGCCCGGCGGTACCTGCCTCAATGTCGGCTGCATCCCGTCCAAGGCGCTGATCCACGCCGCCGAGGAGTTCGAGAAAGTGTCCCACATGGCGGGCGCGAAAAGCCCGCTCGGCATCACGGTCGAAGCGCCAAAGCTCGATCTCGCCAAGACCATCGCCTGGAAGAACGGCATCGTCGGCCGCCTCAACAGCGGCGTTTCCGGCCTCCTGAAAAAGGCCAAGGTCAAGATCGTGCATGGCCGCGCGAAATTCCGCGACGGCAAGACGGTCGAGGTCGAGACCGAAACCGGCACGCAGATCATCCGCGCCGAGACGGTGGTGATCGCGACAGGTTCGGCTCCGGTCGAACTGCCGTTCCTTCCCTTCGGCGGCCCGGTCATTTCCTCCACCGACGCGCTCGCTCTGACCAGGCTGCCGGAAAGACTCGTCACGGTCGGCGGCGGCTATATCGGGCTGGAACTCGGCATCGCCTTCGCCAAGCTCGGCTCGAAGGTCACGGTGGTCGAGGCTGAAGCCCGCATCCTGCCGCAATATGATTCCGAACTGACGCGGCCCGTTTCCAAGCGGCTCGGCGAACTCGGCGTCACCGTGCTGACGGGCGCGAAGGCCAAGGGCCTTTCTTCCAAAGGCGACGCGCTGCTCATCGAGACATCAGGCGGCGAAGAGCAAAAACTGCCTGCGGACAAGATCCTCGTCACGGTCGGGCGCAGGCCGGTCATGGAAGGCTGGGGGCTGGAAGAAATCGACCTCGACCGCGCCGGCAAATTCCTGCGCATCGACGACCAGTGCCGCACCTCCATGCGCGGCGTCTATGCAATCGGCGACGTCACCGGCGAGCCGATGCTGGCGCACCGGGCCATGGCGCAGGGCGAAATGGTCGCCGAGATCGTCGCCGGCAACAAGCGTTCATGGGACAAGCGCTGCATTCCCGCCGTCTGCTTCACCGATCCTGAAATCGTCACCGCCGGCCTCTCGCCGGAGGAAGCGCGCGCCCAGGGCCGCGAGATCAAGATCGGCCAGTTCCCCTTCGCTGCCAATGGCCGCGCCATGACGATGCTCGGCGAGGAAGGTTTCGTACGTGTGGTGGCCCGCGCCGACAATCATCTGGTGCTCGGCATTCAGGCAGTGGGCCATGGTGTGTCGGAACTGTCGACAGCCTTCGGGCTGGCGATCGAAATGGGCGCGCGGCTGGAAGACATCGCCGGCACCATCCACGCCCACCCGACACAGGGCGAAGGTTTTCAGGAGGCAGCGCTCAAGGCGCTCGGCCACGCCCTGCATATTTGAAACGGGATGGCTCTGCGGCGATAGAACCGCAGAGCCTTTCTCAAACTACCCGAACAGCACCGCCGTCTTTTGCAGCGTGACCCACACGCCCCACAGGATCGGAATGCCGACAGCCAGCCAAGCCAGTGCCGCCTTGGCGTCGAGGCCGCCCTTGCCGATGCCGAAGGAACCGGTCGGACCTGCCTGCGCGGCGGCCGACTTCGCCTGCAGCTTGGCCACTTCCGCTTCCGGCATGAACCATTTGTCGGAAAGCGGCTTCACCAGCATGTTGGCGATCAGGCCGAGAACCAGCATCCCGGCCAGGATGTACATGGTGAAGTTGTAGACCTGCTCGCGCGGGATGCCGGCGTTGATCTGGAACTCGCGGATATAGTTGACCACGACCGGGCCGATAATGCCCGCCGTTGCCCAGGCAGTCAGCAGGCGGCCATGGATCGCGCCGACGAACTGGGTTCCGAAGATATCAGCGAGATAGGCGGGAATGGTGGCGAAACCGCCGCCATACATGGACAGGATGATGCCGAACATCAGCACGAAGGCGACCTGGCTGCCCATATGCGCGGCGGTGGGTGCGAGCGCATAAAGCACGATGCCGATCAGGAAGAACGCATAATAGGTGTTCTTGCGGCCGATCTTGTCGGAGAGCGACGCCCAGAAGAACCGCCCGCCGATGTTGAACAGCGAAAGCAGACCGGCAAAGCCTGCCGCAATTGCCGCAATCGCCGTCTTCTGCGAGGGATCAAGCTGCGTGAAGCCCAGCTCCGGCTGGCCGAGCAGCCGTCCACCAAAGATTTCCTGCAGCATCGGCGAGGCCATGCCGAGCACGCCGATACCCGCCGAGACGTTGAGGCACAGCACTGCCCAGATCAGCCAGAACTGCTTGGTCTTGTGCGCATCGCGCAGATGAACGTGCCGCGTAGTGATCATGCCCGTCTGCGCTGCAGCCGGCGGCGTCCAGCCTTCCGGGCGCCAGCCCGCCGGCGGGATGCGATAGCCGAAAGCACCGCACATCATGAACACGAAGTAGATCGCCGCCATGACAAGGAAGGTCTGCCAGACGCCAACGGAGGTGGAGGTCTTGAAGGTGTTCATCAGCATGTCGGCCAGCGGCGCGCCGATCATGGCGCCGCCGCCGAAGCCCATGATGGCCATGCCCGTCGCCATGCCGCGCCGGTCGGGAAACCATTTGATCAGCGTCGATACCGGCGAGATGTAACCCAGGCCGAGGCCGATGCCGCCGATGACGCCAGCTCCGAGCCACATCACCCAAAGCTGGTGGGTCATGACACCGAAGGCCGCGATCACCATCCCGCCGCACCAGCAGAGCGCCGAAACGACGCCCGCCTTGCGGGGGCCGGCGCGCTCCAGCCAGCCGCCCCAGATTGCCGCCGAGCAGCCGAGAAGCACGAAGAACAGCGTGTAGATCCAGCCGAGATCGGCGACGCGCCAGTCACAGCTTGTCGTGAATAGCGAAGAAACCAGCGTCAGGTCGGCGCAGGCCACAGGCTGATCGATGCCGATGGCGCGCGAAAGCGGCAGCCAGAACACGCTGAAGCCGTATGCCATGCCGATGCAAAGATGGATGGCGAGGGCCGCCGGCGGCACTAGCCACCGGTTGAAGCCGGGTTTTGCGACGATCCTCTCGCGATCGAGGATGCCGATCTCTCCCGGGCTGCCGGTAAATGTGTCTGTCGATGTGGACATGAAATCTCCTCCGTACCGCCAAATCCCCTTTGGCGGTCGTTCATTGCGTTTCTGCTTTGCTTTGGGTGCCGAGCGTTTTTACGGGCATGTGCACGGCCGACCTCCCCTTCGGTTGCGACAATAGTTACGCAACACCCGTGCCAGTTGGCCGGGCGTTTGATTCCAAATACTTATCGATTGATCGGGAACTTCTATGGACAGGTTGTCCGTGAGGTCAGGACAAAATGTCCGTCACTCGGCCTGGGGAAGCCAGATGCTGAACGTCGTCCCTTTTCCCGGCGTGCTGACGACCGAGATCTTGCCACCCTGTCGCGTGACCAGCGTCTGGCTGATCGGCAGGCCGAGCCCGGTTCCCTGCTGGCGCTTGGTGGTGAAGAACGGGTCGAACACCTTCTGCACCAGTTCAGGCGACATGCCGACGCCCGTATCCGCCACTTCGATTGTCAGCCCGGCCCTGCCATCGAAATCTTGGTCGAAACTGCGAATGGTCAGCTTTCCGCCGTCAGGCATGGCGTGGATCGCGTTGACGACGAGATTGACGATCACCTGCTGCAGCTCGGTGCGGTTCATCAGGACGAGACGCGTGGCGGCGTCATCCCTCACCACGGCGATATTCGCCTTGGCGAGCAGGTGCTGGACCAGCGGCAGGCAGTCGGAAATGACCGTCGCCGGCGCATGTCGCTCGACATAGCCGGCATATTCCTCGGGCTTGGCGAATTGCAGCAGCTTGGTCACGATCTGGCTGATGCGGTGCACCTGCTCGTCGATCAGCCGGAATTCGGTTCGCGCCGCTTCTGCCCTGTCGCCGACGATATTGCGGACCACTTCCAGATTGCCCTGGATGACGGCGATGGGGTTGTTGATCTCATGGGCGACGCCGGCGGTGATCTCGCCGATCGCCGCCAGCTTTTCCGACATGATGAGCTGCTTGGTCGTCGCTTCAAGCTGCTGGTTGGCGACGCGAAGCTCGCGCGTGCGCTCCTCGACGCGATTGTTCAATTCCTCGTTCCATTCGCGAAGCTCGCGCTCGCGCTGCTGTACCCGGTCGAGCAGATCGTCGAGATGCAGCGCGACATGCCCGATCTCGTCGTTTACGCCGGTTATGCCCGTTCGCGCGCCGAGGTCGCCGCCTTCCACCTCCGCAATCGTGTCGGTCATCCGCTCCAGCGGCTTGAAGATACCGCTGGCCCAGCGCAGGAAAATCGGCACGCTGGCCGCCGTTATCGCCAGAAAGGCCAGCACGATCGTGGCAAGTGTCTGGTATTTGGCGGCGGTGAACGGCTTTTCGAGGAAGCCAACATAGAGCATGCCGACGCGCTTGCCGAAGCTGTCGGTGATCGGCTCATAAGCGGAAATGTACCAGTCATTGACGACAAAGGCGCTGTCGAGCCAGGTTTGCCCCTGCCCCAGCACAGCCGAACGCACGGCTGCCGACACGCGCGTACCGAGCGCCCGCTTGTCTTCGAACAGGCGGACATTGGTACTGATGCGGACATCGTCGAGAAACAGCGTGGCCGTGCCCTGACTGCCTTCGGGAAGGCTCGCCTCGCGATAGACGAGGTCGTTGATCGTATCGATGAAGACGAGGTTCTGGTTGAGCAGCGTGCCACCGACAAGGGCTGCCGCACGACCGTCGCGAAATGCAACCGGGCTTGCCGAATGCACGACCATGCCCCGCGTCTCGGTGTTGCGCTCGGTGGGGACGGCGTTGGGCGTCGACACCAATTCCAGATTGGCCCGCAGGGCAAGTGCCGGCGAGATTGCCGCGAGATCCTCGTTCTGGAAGATATCGATCGCAGTGGAGTCGGCGCCGGCCAGCGCCGTCTTCACGACCGGCCAATCCATTTTCACCGAAGCAGCAAGCGGCGGCGCGGAAGCGGAAACGTCGCTCGTGCCTTCGACAAGGAACAGGAAATCCAGCCCCAGCGCGTTTCGCTGCTCTTCAAGAAACCGCGACAGCGCCGTCCGGTCGCTCTCCCCGGCGATATCGCGAAACCGCGCCGAAGCGCCTAGCGCATGGATCTGTTCGCCGGTATTTTCCAGGATGCGCGACAGATATTGATGGGCGATCGTCAGGTCGCCATTCACCTTGGAGATCAGCAGCGCATCGAACTTCGCGTTCCAGCGAATGATGGTGACGCCGAGCAGCAGCGGCAGGATAACCAGCGTCGGCAGCAGCGCGATCGCCAGCAGCCGGAAGCGGACCGAACGCCCCGGCCGCAACCTTGCGAAGGTTCCTTCCGCCTCAGGCATTCCACAGCGCGCATTTGCGGTCGATGGTCTTGCGCGAGATGCCCAGCTTGCGCGCCGCCTCGTCGCGGTTGCCGCCGGTTTCCTCCAGCACGCCGAGGATATGACGCCGCTCGACCTCTTCCAGCGTCTCGTTCGATATTCCCGCATGGGCGCTTCGCTGGCCGCGGAAATCCTGCGGAAAGCTGCCAAGGATAAGCGAGCGCTCGATCAGGTTGCGCAACTCGCGCACGTTTCCCGGCCAATCGTAGCGCCCGAGTGCCGTTCGCACCGACGCATCGATCGGCACCGGCGGCATCCCGAGTTGTTGCGAAAGCTTGCGCATGAACAGCGTCGCCAGGTCCTGCACATCGTCACCCCGGTCGCGCAGCGGCGGCAGATGCAGCTGCATCACATTGATGCGGTAGAACAGGTCGGGGCGGAAGCGGCCTTTCTCGACCTCTTTTTCAAGGTCGGCATTGGTCGCGAAGATGAAGCGCAGATCGACGGGCACCTCGCGCTCGGCGCCTACCGGCCGCACGCGGCGGTCCTCGATCACCCGCAGCAGCTTGCTTTGCGTGGCCAGCGGCATCTCGCCTATCTCATCGAGGAACAGCGTCCCGCCCTGCGCATGCATGAACAGGCCTTCGCGCGCCGTCTCCGCGCTGGTGAAGGCGCCCTTCAGGTGCCCGAACAATTCGCTCTCTATCATATCCGGGGCAATGGCTGCGCAATTCACCGGCACGAAAGGCTTGTCGGCCCGGTCGGAGAGCGAATGCAGCGAGCGCGCCGCAACCTCCTTGCCGGTGCCGGACTGGCCGGTGAGCAGCACGGAGGTCGGCAGCGGCGCGACGCGGGCGATGGTGTCGCGCACCCGCGCGATTGCCGGCGACTCGCCGATCAGCTTGTCGCGCAGCAGCATGTGGTCGGAAGCCGAGCGCAGCTCATAGCGTAGCACGTTGTTTTCGCGCTGCAGCCGCACCCGGTCGAGGCAGCGCGCCACCGCATTGAGTATCTGGTTCGAGCGGAACGGCTTCAGGACGAAATCCACCGCGCCTGCCCGCAGCGCCTGGATAGCGGTTTCGAGATCGGCGAAGGCCGTCATCAGGATCGCATCGGCGAAGAAGCCGATAGCGCGTTGCTCGGCCAGCCAGTCGACGCCGTTCTTGCCCGGCATGATGTTGTCGAGGATGACGACATCGAAATGATGCGCGTCGAGCTTTTTCGACGCCTCGTCGGTGTTGGCCGCCTCTTCCAGGCGCTTGCAGCGGGGGCCGATGGTGCGGGCCAGAAAGTTGCGCATGCCCGGCTCGTCATCGACGATCAGGATCGACGCCTGCGCCAGCCACGGCCCGAACTCCGGGTCGCGCTTCATATCCGACAGTTTTCGCGTTGCCTCCACGCTCACCGTTCACCTCCCGCAGGCATCCGCTGGAACGCCTGACGGAATGAATAGCTGACGAAGAGAGGAAAACAAACCTCTGCCCGCGCCGGTGGGCAACATTCGCTCTGCCGGCACGAAATCACTGGACGAAGATATGTCGGGCTGGAGCCGGCGCTCGGTCGGGAGCAGTCAGCCGGCCTCAATCTCAGCCTGCAAGGCAACCATGTGTTGTTGCGCCGCCGCTGTCGCGGCCCGCTCGATGGCGCGGAACCGGCTCACCACTGCAAGGCCCACAGGCGTCAATTGCGCACCGCCGCCGCGTTTTCCGCCGGTCTGAGCCGAGACGACCTGCTTGCCGAACAGCTTGTTCATCTCTTCGACCAGATCCCAGGCGTGCTTGTAGGACATCTTCATGCCGCGCGCCGCCGCCGAGATCGATCCGAAGGCGGCGATCTGCTCCAGCAATTCGATCTTGCCGGGTCCGATGCGGCCGTCGGGATCGAGGTTTATCCGCAGGCTGAGCGATGGCATGGTCTTCGTTCCTGATGCTCACGCGCGTCGCGCGCCTCACTTGCAATGTTCTAGCCTGCCCACATCGCTATGTCATTGCGAACATAGCCGTTTCCCGTAATTCACGCCGGCTTGACGCTGGACATCGTATTCGCCCGGTCGAAACTGACGGTTTTCACCACGGCAAAGACCGGCTTGCCCGGCTGAAGCGCCAGAGCGTGGCAAGATTGCCGGGTGATGCGCGCCAGAATGGTCTGGCCGCTGCAATCGATCAGCACATCCGCCAGCGTTCCGTTGCCGGAATTGATACCGGCGATCTTACCCGACAGGATGTTGAGTGCGCTCAAGCCCCGAGGACGCTCCGTCGCGATGATCACGTCGCGCGCCCTGATCCGAACGCGAACCGACGCGCCGACGGGCGTCCCGAGCCCGGAAACGCGAATTTCGCCGGCAGCCGAATGCAGCACGGCCATGCCGAAGCTTTCATCATGGGCAGACACGGTCATATCGACCACGGAGCCGCCCTCGCCGATCTCCTCCTCGGAGAGCAGGTCGAGCCGCTGCATGATCTCGGCCGTAGGACCGTGCGCCGCCACCTTGCCGCCTGCCATGACGACGACATCGCTTGCCAGCCGCGCCACCTCGGCAATCGAGTGGCTGACATAGACGATCGGCGTTTTCGTCTCGTCGCGCAGCCGCTCGATATAGGGCATGATCTCGGCCTTGCGCGCGTCATCGAGTGCCGCCAGCGGCTCGTCCATCAAAAGCAACCTGGGGCTTGCCAGCAGCGCCCGGCCGATTGCGACGCGCTGCTTCTCACCACCAGAAAGATGGCTCGGGCGCCGGTCGAGCAGATGCCCTATGCCGAGCAGTTCCACCACGCGGCCCATATCGTCATGCCGCTCGCCCTTCGGCGTAAACCAGCGGCCATAGGACAAATTGCTGCGCACATTGAGATGCGGAAAAAGCCGCGGCTCCTGAAAGACATAGCCGATGCGCCGCTTGTGCTTGGGAACGAACACGCCTGCCTGTGTGTCGACGAAAACCCGCCCCTCGGCTGCGATGCGTCCCTGGTCTGGACGCAGAAGCCCGCCGATCAGGTTCACGAGAGAGGTCTTGCCCGAACCGGAAGGCCCGAACAGCGCCGTCAGCCGCCCCGCGCTTTCGAAACGCGCTTCCAGCAGGAAATCGCCGAGGCGATTTTTGACATCCACCGCGACCGTCATTCGAGATCCATCCTGCGGCCAAGCCGGCGCGACAGCGCTTCGGAAGCGATCAGCGCAGCCATGGAAATGACGATGGAAACCAGCGTCAGGCGCAGTGCGCCGGCATCGCCTCCGGGCACCTGCGTGAAGGTATAGATGGCAGACGGCAGCGTCTGCGTCTCGCCGGGAATGTTGGAAACGAAGGTGATTGTCGCACCGAACTCTCCCATCGCCTTGGCGAAGGAGAGGATCATGCCGGCGATAACCCCCGGCAGCGTCAACGGCAGCGTGATCGTCAGGAAAACCCAGATTGGATTTGCGCCCAGCGTACCCGCCGCCGCCTCGAGCCTGCGATCGACCGCCTCGATCGAAAGACGAATGGCACGCACCATCAGCGGAAAGCCCATGATGGCGCAGGCAAGTGCCGCACCTGTCCAGCGGAAGGAAAAGACGATGCCGAAATGCTCGGCCAGAAAGGCGCCAGCCGGGCCGCGGCGCCCGAAGGTCAAAAGCAGCAAATAGCCCGTGACCACCGGCGGCAGGATCAACGGCAGATGGACGATGCCGTTGACGATCGACTTGCCCCAGAATTTACCGCGCGCCAGAAGCAGCGCGATCAGGATCCCGGGTGGCAGGCTCGCCACCATGGCCCAGGTGGCGACCTTGATGGAAAGCCGGACCGCATTCCATTCTTCGGGACTGAGGTCCAGCCATTCCATGCTTTACGAAGAGCCCTTTAGTTCGATGCGACCGGTGCGAGGAAGGTAAAACCCTGCGCCTCGAAAAGCTCCTTGGCCTTGGCCGACTGGAGATATTTCACGAAGCCCTCGGCGTCTGCATTCTTCGATTCCGCTGTCAGCCCAACGGGATAGACGATCGGCGCGTGCGAGTCTTCCGGGAAAGTTCCGACGACCTTCACATCCGGCTCAGCAACGGCGTCCGTTGCATAGACGATGCCGAGAGCGGCCTCGCCGGTCGAGACCAGCTTGAGCGCTGCGCGTACATTTTCCGCCTGCGCGACCTTGCCTTCGACCGAGGCCCAGACGCCGAGCTTTTCAAGTGCGGCCTTGCCGTATTTGCCGGCAGGAACGGCCTTCACGTCGCCCATGGCGAGCTTGCCGTCGCCGAGGAGTGCGGCGAGATCGAAGTTCGGAGCGATGGTTGCCTCGGCAGTGGAATCTTTAGGCGCGACCAGCACGATGCGGTTGCCGAGCAGTTTCAGCTCGGTGTCGGGCTTGGTCAGCTTCTTGTCGGAGAGATATTTCATCCAGTCGAGGTCGGCTGAGATGAACACATCAGCCGGCGCGCCTTCCTCGATCTGCTTGGCCAGCGCCGAGCTCGACGCATAGGAAATGGTCGCCTGCTTGCCGGCATCGGCCTGCCAGGCGGTGTTGATGTTGTCGAGCGCGTTCTTGAGGCTCGCCGCGGCGAAAACAGTAACATTGTCCGCAGCTTGCGCGGCGGGTGCCGCCGCGAAGAACATGGCGGCCAAGCCGCCGACGGCAAGCGCCAATCCAAAACGTCTGCGTGTGAACATGATCTCTACTCCCGGTTCGGGTTGAATTCTGTCATATCGCGGATGGTCGAACGGTCACCCCATCAATATATCCACGCGGATATAACAATGAATCGATAGCGAAAGTAAACCGCCCTCACGAGCTATTACCGGCTGTAAGAGAGATTATTTCGCCGGCGAGATCGTTGTTCCTTAAGGGAATAACGATCCCGGCAGATCAGTTGCCCGATGCACATAAACACCTCGACAATCGCCGTTGGTTCGTAGCGCGGCGGCGCTCATATAGGCCGCGCGCCGGAAGAAAATGAGCAACCCAAAATCGCGATCCGGCTACCAGCTCAAATCCGGTCGCTTCAACGAAACAGCCCCATTACACCTAAAAGATAGTCTATTGACATATAGCCCTCCTCTGCATAGCTTGCCGCCGAGCTAAGACCGGTCGGCAAAGTTGAGGACACGCTGATGGTAGTTGCCGGCTGAAACAGCGGCGCAGCCGGCCTGGCTTGTTTGACCCAGTGGAGGAATCCCATGACATCCTTGCGCCTCGCGTTCTCCGCGGCGGTATCAACCCTTGCCCTAGGCATCGGTACAGTTGCCGCAGAGCCCGTGAAAATAGCCTTTCTGACGCCGAAGACCGGGCCGCTGGCCTTTATCGGCGCCATGTACGATCCCACGATCAATTTCGTGCAGCAGCCCTTCAATGAAGCTGCCGGCGAAACCGGGAACAAGATCGACATCACCGTTTACGACGATTCCGGAACCACGCAAGGTGCGGCGGACCGGTTCAAGCAGGCTATTGCAGATGGCGCACGCGTTTTCGTCGGCGCCGGTACCTCGCCACTCGCCGCGCAGAACCTTGCAGACATCCAGCGCTGGAACCAGCGCAACGCCGAAGACCCGGCAATGCTTCTGATCGTGGGCGCCGAAGGCTCCAACTTCATCGGAGCCGATTGCAGCTTCTACTCCTTCCATTTCACCACCACGCCCTTCATCCGCCAGAACGCGCTGGCGAAAGTCATGAAGGAGGATGGCTCGCTGGGCGAAAAGGTCTACTCGCTCCAGCCCGACTACACGATGGGCCGCGAGATGGAAGCAGCCACCACCCACAATGCCGAGACCTACGGCTACAAGGTGGCCGGCACCACGCGACACGACGTCTTCAAGATCAAGGACTTCTCGCCCTTCATCGAGAAGGCCCGCTCCGAGGTTCCCAACACCGTCTTCACCGCCAGCAGCGGCAGCGATCTCCAGCTTATTCTCCAGGCGGCATCGTCGTCGGGCCTGAAGGCGCGTTTTGCCGGCATGTTCCTCGACGAGCCGGGCAATCTTGCAGCGGCAGGCGAAGCAGCACTTCACAACTACGACGCCCAGATCTTCAACGCCGAAGCAGGCGGAGAGGCTGGCGAAAAATACCGCGCGGCCTTCAATGCCGCAGCCGGCCGCGATCCTGTTGCCTTCATGAACAACAGCGTTCTGACGCTGAACATGCTGGGTGCAGCCGTGTCAGCCCTTCCGAAGGCGGACAAGGTCGCAGTCAACGATCTGGTCAAGTCGCTTGAGACCGTAAAGGTCGACTGGCCGCTCGGCACGCTTTCGATGCGCGCAGACGACCATCAGGTCCAGCTGCCGCTGGTCATCTCCATGGTGTCCAAGGATGCCAAGGACAAGATCGACGGGACGGATATGGGCTTCAAGCCGGTCAAGGTGCTGAGCGCCGAGGAAACCTCGGTTCCGGTCAGCGCCGAGTGCAAGATGAAGCGGCCCTGATCCATCGCAAGAACCTGCGGATGGGAGCTCTTACTCCCATCCGCTTTGCGCTATAGGCACCCGTGTTGGGCCTGAGCCCCTCTTATTTCATCCCGGACGACATCCATGGAAACGCTCCTTGTAGCCCTGCTGAACGGGCTGATCTACGGGCTCCTGCTCTTTATGATCAGCTCGGGCCTGACGCTCATCTTCGGCATGATGGGCATTCTGAACTTCGCCCATGCCTCTTTCTACATGCTCGGCGCCTATCTGGCGTTCACGGCCATCCATATGTTCGGCTTCTGGGGCGGCGTAGTCTTCGGCACGCTCGGCGTGGCGCTGATCGGCTTCGTTTGTGAACGTTACCTGCTTCGTCATGTCAGGCGCTTCGGCCATGTCCAGGAACTGTTGCTCACGTTCGGCCTGTTCTTCGCTTTCGAGGAAGTCGTCAAGCTGTTCTACGGACCCTATGCGGTGGCCTATTCCGTGCCTGAGTCACTGCGTTTCACCGCCTTCCACATCGGCGAGGTGTCTTATCCGTTCTTCCGCGTCCTGATCGGCCTGACGGCCATCGTCATGTTCGCCGCCATTTTCTGCCTGCTCCGCTTCACCCGGATCGGGCTGGTGGTGCGTGCAGCCGTGCTCAATCCGACGATGGTGCAGGCGCTGGGCTACAACGTGTCCGTCATCTTCTCGGCCATGTTCGCTGTCGGTGCCGGATTGGCTGGCCTCGCCGGCGCGATGGGCGGCGCCTATTACACGACAAACCCAAACATGGCGACGGAACTGGGCGTGATCGTCTTTGTCGTCGTCGTTGTCGGTGGGTTGGGCTCGCTTGGCGGCGCGCTGATCGCCTCGCTGCTCATCGGCGTACTGGTCAGCGCCATCGTCTATGTCGACGTCACTTTCGGGCAAATTCTCTCCGCTGTCGGCCTCGTCTCCGACGAAGTCGCGCGGTCGACGCTCGATGTGCCGCTATCCAGTGCCGCGGGCGTGCTGCCGTTCCTGCTCATGCTTCTTGTGCTGATGTTCCGTCCCCAGGGTATCGCCGGCGACGAAAGGGCCTGATCGATGAAAACCGTTCCTTACATCGGTGCCGCCATTGTCGCGGCGGCCCTGCTGGCGCTGCCCATCTTCGGCGATCTCGGCACCATGAACCTGGTGATCAAGATCATGATCGCTGCGATTTTCGCGCTCGGCTTCAACCTGCTCTGGGGCCAGGCCGGCCTGCCGTCCTTCGGCCATGCCGCCTACTACGGCATCGGCACTTTTGCGACGATCTACATGATGAACGCCATCGATCGTGGCGGCTGGTTCCCCACCCCGTTGCTGCCATTGGTTGGTGCCGGTGCCGGCTTCGCCTTCGGACTTGTCGCGGGCTGGTTCGCCACCATCCGCTCAGGCGTCTATTTCGCCATGATCACGGTGGCGCTTGCCGAACTCGTCTCGGCCATCGCGCTGAAGTGGGAAGGATTGTTTGGCGGCGAGGCCGGCATTCGCTCGATCCGCACGGACTGGGGACCGTTCGGCTTCCAGTCCACGACCTCCGTCTACTGGCTGACGCTTGTCTGGATGCTTCTGGTCATGGCTTTCCTGTTCGGCCTGCAGCGCAGTCCTTTCGGCCTGGTGGTGCGCGGCATCCGCGAGCGCGAGTTGCGCGTGCGGTTTCTCGGCTACGATACCCATCGCGTAAAGACGCTCGTGTTTGCCATTTCCGCCGCCGTTTCCGGGCTTGCGGGCGGACTTCTGGCAATCTCCGACGAATCCGCCTCGATGGTGCTGTTCCAGGGTTCAGGATCGGCCTTCGTGGTGCTGAACACCGTGATCGGCGGTGCCGGTGTATTCCTCGGGCCGGTCATCGGCGCAGCACTCACAACAAGCTTCGCCTATTTCGGCGCGAACCTTTCCCATTTCTGGATGCTGTATCTCGGCATCGCCTTCGTGGTGACGGTCATGTATGCGCCGCAGGGCATCGGCGGCGCGATCGCTCAGCGCGCGCGTGCCGTGAGGGCCGGTGAGAAGGCAGCTTTCGGTACAGGCGACCTGATAGGAATCGTTGCTTTCGCCCTCACCTTCCTCGGCCTGATATTCCTGATCGAGATAACCGGAACGATCTGCTCGGAGCAGTATCGCGCCGGCATCGCGTCCGCGAAGGGGGTATGGCCGCCGGTCAGACTGCTTGGCTACGATTTCAATCCGCTTTCGCCGCTGCCCTGGCTGATAGGCCTCCTGTCTCTTGGCGCAGGCATCGCGATCGTTGTTGCCCAACCGCATCTTAGACGCCCGCGGCTTCTCGATCTCGTCACCACAAAAGCCGAGGCAGGAAAATGAGCGCGACCACTCTCAGCCTTTCGTCCGTCCAGAAAAGCTTCGCCATGGTCCGCGTGCTCGAGGCGATCGACCTCGACATCGCCAAGGGCGAGCGGCATGCGCTGATCGGACCGAACGGTGCGGGCAAATCGACCCTGTTCAACCTGATTTCGGGAGCTTTCGCGCCAACCTCCGGCAGCATCCAGCTGAATGGCGCCTCTGTTGCCGGGCTGGTTCCGCACAAGCTCAACCGGGCCGGCCTTGGCCGCTCGTTCCAGATCACGCATGTATTCGACAAGCTGACTGTTCGCGAGAACATCCGGCTCGCGGTCATGGGCCGCTTCGGCAAACGCTGGAGCTTCCTGCGCCGCGGGGCGGTGTGGGACGAGATCGATCGCGAGACAGATGCCTTGATCTCGGGCGCCAATCTGTCGCCGCAGTCGGAAACCAACGCCGGCGACCTGGCATATTCCGAGCAGCGGGCCGTAGAGATCTGCATGACCGTCGGCACCGGTGCCGAGGTGATCCTGCTCGATGAGCCGACCGCCGGCATGTCGCGCGAGGAGACGGCACACATCATCACCTTCATCCGTCGGATTACCGAAGGCCGCACGCTGGTGATGGTCGAGCACGACATGGATGTCGTCTTCAATCTGGCCGACCGTGTCTCTGTTCTGGTCAACGGCCGCATCCTGGTCACGGGCACGCCTTCTGAAATCCGCTCCGACGCTCGCGTGCGTGAAGCCTATCTCGGTGACGGAGAACACTGATGCTGAATGTTACGGATCTGCATGCCGCCTACGGCAACATCAAGGTTCTGAACGGGGTGACGCTCTCCGTCCCCGGCGGCTCGATCGCCACGATCCTGGGCCGTAACGGCTCGGGGCGCTCTTCCACCTGCAAGGCGGTGATGGGCTTGCTGCCGCCGATGAGAGGCCAGGTAACGCTGAAAGGGAAGGAACTCGCAGGCCTGCCAGCGCATGAGATTTCGCGCGCGGGCATTGGCTACGTCCCCGAAGACCGGCAGGTGTTCAAGAACCTCTCCGTCGAGGAAAATTTCAAGATCGGCATTCAGCCGGCAAAGGCCGGCCGCGCCGCCTGGACCGTGGACGAATTGCTCGACGTTTTTCCGCGCCTGCGCGAGCGGCGCCATATCAAGGCTGGCTTCCTTTCCGGCGGCGAACAGCAGATGCTCACCTTGTTCCGCACTCTGCTGACCAATCCCGACGTGATGCTCATAGACGAGCCGACGGAAGGACTTGCTCCGAAAGTGGTGGAGGCGCTCGCCGAAGTCATTCTCGAAATGAAGCGGCGCGGACTGGCCCTGCTGCTGCTCGAGCAGAAGCTGGCGATGGTCATGCGCCTGACCGACCGCGTCTTTGTAATGGGACGCGGCGAGATCGTGTTTTCCGGCAGCGTTGCCGACTTCCAGGCCGACGACGCGGTGCGCCGGACATGGCTGGAAGTCAGCTGAACGGCGCGGCGACGATGTCAGCCCTAAGACTTGAGACCGCCCCACCAGCGCGCGATTGCCGCGGCGGCCTCGCGCGGCTTTTCCGCCGGCATCGCATGGCTGGCATTGGGGATGGCTTCAGCCGTCACCCTGTCTCCAAACTCGCGAACAAGCTCGTCCTCGCTCCCAGCCGGCCGGAACGGGTCAGCACCGCCCATCAAATCGAGGACGGGCGCGGTGCCGGTTCCCCACCAGTCCGATTGCGGCGTAAGCGCGCGCGCAGCACGCTGGCTCGCCACCACTTCAGGATGCCAGCCGCTAAGCCATTCGCCGGCATCGTTACCTTCGGCGAAGAAGCCCAGACGCAGGGCAGCGAGACGCTCGGCATCCGAGGTCTCCGCCGCGTTGATGGCGGTGATGGCCGCGCTCAGATGCTGCGGCCATTGCTTCGCGCCCGACGCAAGCAGGACAACGCCGGCAACGAGATCCGGATGGTCCGCAGCAACCGTGCGGGCAACCCATGTGCCATAGGCATGGCCGGCCACGATGGCGCGTTCGCCCACAGCGAGCTCGGCGGAAAGCACGGTCGCAAAATCCGCAGCGAAGTCGTGGAAGCTCACGTTTTGCATGAGCCCAAAGGACGGCAGGATGCCGCGCGGTTCGACACGGGCGACACGAAAACCATGACCTTGCAGCGCTTTGGCCAACGGCCACAGTTCCGCGCAGCAGCGGCCAGTGGACGCGATCAGCAGCACCAATGGCCCCTCGCCGCCAATCCTGTAGCCGACCTGCCCGTCGCGGGTCGGCAGGATTCGCAGGTCGTCGTTGTCGGCGTGGTCGGTCATGGCTGCTCCTCTGCAAAGCCATTCCGCCCAGCGATTGACAGGCGGAACATCAGTAAAATATATAAAACTAGCTTTTTATCATAACAAGAGAATTATCGTGATCGGTTGGGCCAGACATGCGGATATTGCGGTTGTCACCATAGACAACCCGCCGGTCAATGCCGGTTCGCATGCCGTGCGCTCCGGTCTCGTGGCCGCGCTCGCCGAGATTGCCACCCAACCCGAAATTAAAGGCGTGATTCTCATCGGCGCCGGCAAGACCTTTATCGCCGGGTCGGACATTCGCGAGTTCGGCCAGCCGCTCGCCGATCCGCAACTGCCGGCGGTCATCGACGCCATTGAATCACTGTCCATACCTGTCGCCGCAGCCATTCGCGGCGCTGCGCTTGGCGGTGGGTATGAACTCGCGCTCGGGTGCGACCTGCGTGTAGCCGAGGAGAAGGCGGTTGTCGGACTTCCCGAAGTCAGCCTTGGGCTCGTTCCCGGTGCCGGTGGCACGCAACGGCTGCCGCGCCTGATGGGCGTGCCCGCCGCCATCGAACTCATCCTTTCCGCACGGCGGGTTTCTGTCCCGGAGGCACAGTCGCTCGGCATGATCGATCTTGTAAGCACCGGCGATCTGCTGGAAGACACGATATCCGCACTTCGCCAGCTTGCCGGCAAGCGCCGCCTTGCCGACATGCCGGTTCCAGCTTTCGATCCCACTGAGGCGAAAGCGGTGTGCGACAAGGCCGTTGCCCGCGCAAAAGGCCGACCCGCCGCGCAACAGGCAGCGCAACTAATCCTCAGCGCTTCCGAAAAGCCGTTCCGCGAGGCGCTGGCCGAGGAGCGCGCCGTCTTCCAGGCGATCCGTATCTCGCCCGAGGCCTTCGCCTATCGCCATCTCTTCTTTGCTGAGCGCGACGCCGCGCGGCTCGACACTGCCGCAGCGAGCGGCACGAAAATTTCGCACGTCGCCGTGATCGGCGCAGGCACAATGGGCGCTGGCATCGCGCACGCGTTTCTGTCCTCCGGATATCAGGTCATCCTGATCGAAAGGGATGAGCCGTTACTGGCCGCCGGTGTAACGCGCATCGCCGGCTTGCGCGACGAGGATTTCAAACGCGGCCGCATTTCCGAAGCCGCGAAGCAAGCGCAGGCAAACGCCTTGACTGCAATCGCCGCCCTCGATGCGGCCAAGGATGCCGATCTGGTCATCGAGGCCGTGTTCGAGGACATGGGCGTCAAACGCGACCTGCTCGCGCGCCTCGGCTCCATCGTCAGCCGCGAAACCATCGTTGCGACCAACACCTCCTATCTCGATATCGACGCGATGGCCGAAGGTTTCCCGCAGCTCAAGCGGTTGCTCGGACTGCACTTTTTCTCGCCCGCCCATGTGATGAAGCTTCTGGAGATCGTGCGCGCCTCGGCAACCAGTGATGAGACATTGGCGACAGCCCTTTCGGTGGCAAAGCGGCTCGGCAAGCAGCCGGTGGTGGCCAAGAACGCCTACGGCTTCATCGGCAACCGCATCTACGCCGCCTACCGCCGTCACGCGGAGTTCCTGATTCAGGACGGCGCGACGCCCGAAGCCGTCGACCGCGCGATGACCGGTTTTGGCATGGCCATGGGACCGTTTGCGGTTGCCGACCTTTCAGCACTCGATATTGCATGGCGTATGCGCAAGGCGCAGGCCGCAACGCGTGATCCCTCGGCACGCTATGTCGACATTCCCGACCGCCTCTGCGAGGCAGGACGGCTCGGACGCAAGACAGGGGCCGGCTATTACGACTATTCCGCGGGGAAGGCTCAGGCCGATCTCGCTGTGGAAGCCTTCATCGCTGCATCGCGGCAGGCGGCAGGCATCACGCCACGAACCATCGGCGATGAAGAGATTCGCGCACGCTGTCTGGGCTCCATGGTCAATGAAGCAGCTCTCTTGTTCGCGGAGGGCGTCGCCCAGCGACCATCCGACATCGATGTCGCCATGGTGCACGGTTATGGCTTCCCGCGCTGGACCGGCGGGCCGGTCTGGTGGTCCGCGAATCTGCCCGATGATCAGTTGAAGAGCATTCTGGTGCAGGTCGCTGCCGCCGAAGGGCCGCTATTCCGCGCCGGAGACGTCGACGCCCTGATCTCCGCTCACAAGCAATAACAACGCACGCCGAAACGAGGAACGCAGCCATGGCAATCATCATCGAAAAGGCCGACATGATCGCGACGATCTCCATCGATTGTCCGCCGGTCAACGCGATATCGATCGCCGACTATGCCGAGATTGCCGACACCTTCGAGGCGGCTAAGGACTGGGCCGACATCAACTGCATCATCTTCACCGCCACCGGCAGCAAGGCATTCTGCGCCGGGCTGGACCTCAACGAATTCCTTGCAGCCACGCTGGAACAGGACCCCGCCCGGGCAAGGATCGTGCGCCGCTGTTTTGCGGCCGTACGCCATGCCGCCGTTCCCGTCATCGGCGCGATCAATGGCCCCGCACTCGGTGCAGGAACGGTGCTGGCCTCGGTCTGCGACATCCGCATCGCTTCCGAGAATGCGCGGTTCGGCATGCCCGAGATCAATGTCGGCCGCTGCGGCGGTGCCGCACACATGATGCGCCACCTGCCGCAAGGCCTGCTGCGCCAGATGTATTTCACCGGCCTGCCGATCAGTGCCGCCGAAGCTTTGCAATGCGGTTTCATCCAGAAGGTCGTGCCCTTCGAAGACCTCGCCAAGACAGCTCGCGCGCTCGCTGAGGTCATTGCCGCCAAGGCGCCGATCGGCCTGCGCATGGCGAAAGAAGCCCTCAACAAGGTCGAATTCATGCAGACCGAGGACGGCTATCAGCTCGAACAGAGCTATTCCACCACATTGATGGCGACCGACGACGCACGCGAAGCCACGCGCGCCGTGGTCGAGAAGCGTCCGCCGGTATGGGTAGGCCGCTGATCATGGAAGGCACATTCGTCCGCGACGGCGTGGCGCTGAACTACCGGATCGACAAGGCCGATCCGGCGGCGCCCTGGCTCGTGTTCGGCAACTCGCTGATGACCGACCTGTCGATCTGGGACGAACAAGTGGCGGCGCTTGCGAGCGCATGGAACATCCTGCGTTACGACCAGCGCGGGCATGGCCGATCCGGCGTGCCGCAGGCGGCTCTCGATATCCCGACGCTGGCTGAGGATCTGCTTGCGCTGATCGACTTCGTCGGTATCGGGCGCTGCACCTATGTCGGGCTCTCCATGGGCGTTCCGACCGGGCTTACCGCCGTCGGCGCGCGCCCTGCTCTTTTCGAACGCCTCATTCTGATCGACGGCCAGGCTCGCAGCGCGGCAACCGGACGCGCTTTTTGGGAAGAGCGGATCGCCTTTGCGCGCGAGCACGGCATGGCAGCACTTGCCGAGCAGACGGTGAAGCGCTGGCTTCGGCCGGCGCGTCATGCCTCCGCGCAGGCTGAACGGCTCCAGGACATGATCGCCACCACCCCGCTTGAGGGTTTTGTGGCCTGTGCCTCTGCCCTGCGAGAGTACGACCAGTCCGCCGTGCTGCCGCGGCTCGACATTCCCGTTCGGCTGATTGCCGGCGCCGAGGACGGCGCCATGCCGGCAACGATGAAAACGATGGCCGGGCAGATTGCAGACGCTGCGGTCGAAGCCCTACCGGATGCCGGCCACGTGCCCAACTTCGAGAAGCCGGCGGAGTTCAACGCCGCGCTCGCTGCGGCGTTGCGATGAGGACGCCCGAATGAAGCTTCTCTGGTCGCCGAAATCGCCTTTCGTCCGCAAGGTCATGATCGTCATCCACGAACTCGGGCTGGTGGACAGGATCGAGTTGGTGCGCGCTGTCGCGATGCCGCGCGGCGAGCCAAATCCCGTCATCCTGAAAGAAAACCCGCTCGGAAAAATCCCGACGCTTCTGGTGCCGGGCCTGCCGCCGATCTTCGATTCCGCCGTCATCTGCGATTGGCTCGCGAACCTTTCCGCCGACGGCGAAAGACTGATCCCGCGCGCCGGCGAACCGAGGCTCAGGCAACTGCGCTGGCAGGCATTGGGCGACGGGTTGACCGAGAATCTGCTGCTCTGGCGCATCGAGTGCCTAGGAGCAGACGGCGGCGATGCCGAGGTGATTGCATCCTATCGCGCGAAGGTGCGGGCAGCCCTTGCCGCGCTGGAAAATGAAGCAGGCGATCTCGCCTCCGCGTCATTCGGCATCGGCCAGATCGCCATCCTCTGCGCGCTCGGCCAACTCGACTTCCGCTTTTCGCAAAGCAGGTGGCGTGGCGCGCACCCGAAACTGACGGCGTGGAGCGAACTGCAAGCCGACCGGCCGTCAGTCGCCGCCACCGTCATCGTCAACGACCAGGGGGCGGACGAAGGCCCCATCATGAATCTTACTTTCGGAGAGGACTGACCTTTGGCCGGACCACTTTCACATATCCGCGTGCTCGATTTGAGCCGCATCATGGCAGGGCCCTGGTCTGGTCAGATCCTGGCCGACCTGGGTGCTGACGTCATCAAGGTGGAACGCACCAGCGAAGGCGACGACACCCGCAAATGGGGGCCGCCCTATCTGACCGGCAGCGATGGAAAGCCGACGAAGGAGTCGGGCTATTACCTGTCCGTCAATCGCGGCAAGCGTTCCGTCGAAGTGGATATCTCGACCGAACAGGGTCAGGCGGTCATCCGCGAGATCGCCAAGACTTCCGACATCGTTCTGGAGAATTTCAAGTCGGGCACGCTCGATCGTTACGGCCTGGGTTACGAGCATCTCAAGGCCGAGAATCCGCGCATCATCTATGCCTCCATCACCGGTTTCGGCACCACCGGGCCCAAGCGTGAGGATGTCGCCTACGACTTCATGGTCCAGGCCATGGGCGGGTTGATGAGCGTGACCGGCGAGCGCGACGATCTGCCGGGCGGCGGCCCGCAGAAGGTCGGCATCCCGATCATCGACATCATGACCGGCATGTACACGACGGTCGCCGTTCTTGCGGCACTCGCCAACCGCGACCAGACCGGCAAGGGCGACTATATCGACGTTTCCATGCTGGACGTCTCGGTGGCGATGCTGGCCAACCAGGCGATGAATTTCCTGGTGTCAGGCAAAACGCCAAAGCGTGGCGGAAACCGGCATCCGAACATCCAGCCGCAGGATGTCTTTGCGGTGGCCGACGGCCACATCGTGCTTGCCGTCGGCAATGACGAGCAGTTCCGACGCTTCGCCTCCGTCCTTGGCGCGCCGGAGTGGGCCGACGACGAGCGCTTTGCGACCAACGCCGCGCGGGTGACCAATCTGTCGATCCTGCATCCGATGATCTGCGAGCGTTTCGCGCGCGAGCCTCTGCAACACTGGCTGGCTAAGCTTGGCGCGGCGAAGGTTCCTTGCGGCCCCATCAACACCATCCCTATGGTTTTCGAAGAGCCGCAGGTGCAGCACCGCGAAATGCTGAGGGAACTGCCTCATCCGCTGGCGGGTTCCGTCAAGCAGGTGGTGAGCCCGATGCGCTTTACCGAAGCACCCCTTTCCTTCGATCGGCCGCCCCCGCTTCTGGGGCAGCATACCGACGAAATCCTCGCCTGTTTGGGCCTGACCGACGGAGCAACGACCTGATGTCCCAGCATACCCAGAACACATCGGCCGCACGGATTTCGCTTCCCGACACCGACGGCATGACGCCGGAGCAGCGCCGCGTCTTCGACGGCATCGTCACCGGACGCCGCGGCGAACTCGTGGGACCTTTGCGCGCGGCACTCCACAATCCGGAGCTTGCTGAACGGTGGAGCAAGCTGGGCGAAACGCTGCGTTACTGCACGCGCCTCCCGCCTCGCCTCTCCGAACTGGCAGTGCTGGTGACTGCGCGCGTCTGGAACAGCGAACTCGAATGGACCATTCACCGCCGTGCGGCAGAGGCGGCCGGGCTGGAAGCCGACATCATCGACGCCATCCGCGACGGCAAGGCTCCGCGCCTGATCAAGGAAGAAGACTGCGAAGTCTATCGCTTCGCCGCGGACATGCTCTCGACAGGCACCGTCTCCGACCGTGTCTATGAGGCGGTACTGGCGCGTTGGGACGAGGCCGGAACGGTCGAGCTTACCGCATTGGTGGGCTACTACTGCATGGTGGCGCTGACGCTCAACGTGCATCGCATCCCTCTGCCCGCTTCGATACGGCCGGACCTGCTTGGCGGAGGCACCCCGCCCGAAGGCCTAAGCCCGATCCCACAACTCGTGGATGCATGAGGCCGAGGACTTGGAAAGGCGGACAAAAACAGACATATGCTAGCATATAGCATTTTCACTCGGCTCGAAGGGCCCAGCGAAGGAGAACGTCTTTGTCTGCTTCTACCCAGGGAAACACAGCCGAAGCGCTGAAAAAGAGTGCGATTTCGCGGTATATCCAGCTCGCTTCCCTGTTCAAGCGGCGTATCGAGACCGGTGAGTGGGCGGTTGGCGGGCAAATTCCGACCGTTGAGATGCTGGCGAAGGAATGCGGCGTTGCGGCCATGACGATCCGCCATGCGCTCAACATCCTCGAAGCTGACGGCATGATCGAGCGATATCGTGCCAAGGGCACGTTCGTGAAGCAGCGTCCGGTCAACGACATGTGGTGCCAGGTCCAGACAGACTGGAGCGGCATGCTGCTTGCACGCGAGAATGCCAAAATCGAAGTACTGTCCGACGAGCGCAATGTTTCCCTGCCGGCACGCAGTTTCAAGATCGGCAAGCCGGCGCCTGCCTACCGGCATCTCCAGCGTCGCCACACGCGCGACGGCGAGGCCTTCCTGCTCGCCGATGTTTATGTCGCCGAGCGTATTGCATCCCAGATTCCCGAAGACGACTACAGCACCAAGACAGCCCTGAGGCTCGTTGCCGACGTGCCCGGGCTGGTCATCACCGACGCAACCCAGACGCTCACCATCGACAGTGCGGATCTCTATATCTCCGAGAAGCTCGACATCCCCATCAGCAACCCGGTGGCACGGGTGGAGCGCTGTGCGGTGGACAGCAACGGAGAGCTGGTTCTCGTCGCCGACGGCACCTATCGAGGCGACCGGGTGCGCATCGATTTCAAGCTCCGGTGACGTAAAGTATAAAAACATATATTATTGACTTATAGGGTTTCGCATGCGATGCCGTCGTCGCCTGCGCATGGCCGGCGGGAGGAGAAGAGCTTGCAATACGTTCAGTTGGGCCGCACCGGTACGCGCGTCTCGAACATCTGCTTCGGCACGATGTCGTTCGGCTCCTACAGCGACGCATCCACAGCCAGGGCGATGTACGACCACTGCCGGGAACTCGGCATCAACTTCTTCGATTGCGCTAATTCCTATGCCGGAGGCGGCAAGGCAGAAGCCATTCTCGGCGACCTGCTAGGCTCCGATCGCGACCGCGTGGTCATCACCACCAAGGTCTGCCGGCCAATGTCGCAGGACACCAACGGGTCCGGCCTGTCGCGGCGTCACATCATGCAGGAGGTCGAAAACAGCCTGCGCCGCCTGAAGACCGACCGCATCGACGTCTATTTCGCTCATCACTATGACCCTTACACACCGCCCGAAGAGACCCTGCGCGCCTTCGACGACCTGCAGCGCCAGGGCAAGATCATTTATGCCGGCGTTTCCAATTGGGCCGCCTGGCGCATAGCCGACGCCATCGGCATCTCCCGGCGCGAGGCGCTGGCGCGGTTCGACGTCGTGCAGCCGATGTACAATCTGGTGAAGCGCCAGGCCGAGTTCGAGCTGTTTCCGCTCGCCCAGGTCATGGGCCTCTCCGTCATGGTGTTCTCGCCCCTCGCCTCCGGCCTTCTGACCCGCGCGAACGCCAATACATCCGGCCAGCGCAGCGGCCGGCTTGCCGAAGCCCGCTATCTCAAGCGCTACGAGGACCAGCGCAATTTCGAGATCGCCGCCGAATTCTGCGCGATCGCGGATGAGGTGGGGGTCGATCCCGCCATGCTGGCGGTCGCCTGGGCTGCCTCGCACCCGGCCGTCACCGTTCCCATTATCGGCGCCGAAAGCGTCGAGCAGGTCGGCAACTATGTCGAGGCGGTGAATTTTGCCATGACCCCGGAACTGCGGCAGAGGATTTCCGACCTCTCCCCGCTCCCGACCTACGAAATCGAACGCACCATCGACTGATGGCGAAGGACGAGACGACCATGCAGACTTCCTCCCCAATCACCCTCGACCACCTGATCGGCAACAAGGATGTGACCTCGTCCTCCTATGCCGAACTGCGCGACCCGGGACGGCTCACCGATATCGTCGGCCTGATCGCGCAGGGGGATGCGGCGACCGTCGACGCAGCCGTTCGCGCCGCGCACGAGGCCTTCCAGAGCTGGAAGAAGACGAGCTATGAGGAACGCGCCGCACTTCTGCGCGCCGCCGCCGACCTGCTTGAGGTAGAGGCTAACGCGGTCGTCGAGATCATGGCGCGCGAGTCCGGCATGCTGGTCGGCACCAACAAGGCCGAGATCGGCATGGCGGCGAATATCGTGCGCGACAATGCCGAGGCGGGTGAAGAATTTCTCAAGCCGATGGAAGTGTCGGACGCCGAAAGCTGGGTCAGCGTCGAGAAGCGCCCCATCGGCGTGATTGCCGACATCGTTCCCTGGAATGCGCCGATCATCCTGACCATGCGCAAGGTTGCGCCGGCACTGGTCTGCGGCAACACGGTCGTGATCAAGCCCGCGCCGACGGCCCCCATCGGCCTGACCATGCTGCTCAAGAAAATGGCCGCGCTCTTCCCTGCCGGCGTGATCAACGTCGTGCATGGCGGTGGCGATGTCGGGCATACGCTCTCCGTCCATCCGCTGGTGCGCAAGGTTTCCTTCACCGGCGGTGGAGCCGTTGCACGGCAGATCATGAAGGCGGCGGCCGATGGCCTCAAGGGCGTGCAGTTCGAGCTGGGAGGCAACGATCCCTCCATCCTGTTGCCGGACGCAAATTTCGACGACGCCATTCCAAAAATCCTTGGCGGGGCGTTCCGCCGTTCGGGACAATTCTGCTTCGCAGTGAAGCGCGTCTACGTTCCTTCGGAGGCCTATGCCGATGTCGTTGCGCGCCTTGAGGCCGAAACCGACAAGTTCCGCATCGGCCATCCGCTCGATCAGGGCGTGACCTTCGGCCCGATAAACAATCGCGGCCAGTTCGACTTCCTCAAGGGCTTGCTCGAACGCACGCGCGCCAGCGGTGCGACAGTTCGGGAACTCGGCACGGTTGCCGATCCGGCGGGCTGGGACAACGGCTATTACATGCGCCCCGCGATCGTCTCCGACATCGCCATGGATGCGGAACTGGTCCAGATCGAGCAGTTCGGTCCAATCCTGCCGGTGGTGAAATACGATTCCCTCGACGAGGTCATCGAGAGCGTGAATGCGGGCGAACTGGGTCTCGGCTCAAGCCTGTGGACGCGCGACTTCGACGAGGCGCTGAAGATCGCGCGCCGTATCGAAGCCGGGATGACCTTCATCAACAATGTCGGGACATCGCGGCTCGGCCAGAAGAACATCCCCTTCGGCGGCGTCAAGCAGAGCGGCATCGGACGCGAAAGCTCACCCATCGGGCTTCGCGAATATGTCGAATACCACGCCCTCAACTATCACAAGTGAGGACTGCGCGATGACCTCTACGAAAACCCTCACCATCGACAATTTCATCGCCGGCAAATGGGAAGGCGGCGCTGACCGCTTCGAAGTCCGCGATCCCGGCCGCACCGCCGACATCGTCGCAACTGTTGCCGTCGCCGACGCAGGCGCGGTCGACCGCGCGGTGAATGCAGCACATGCCGCCCTCAAGCCCTGGTCCAACGTTTCCGTCGCAGAGCGCGCCGAAGCCGTGCTGCGCGCCGCCGACCTGATCGAGGCTGAGGCCGGCAAAGGTCTCGACGGTCTCGTCGGCGTTGTGGTTCGCGAAACCGGCATGCTGCCGGCAGAGATCACGATGGAGTTCCGCGGTGCCGCCTTCGCATCCCGCGACAATGTCGAGGCCGCCAGGATCGCGCTTGAACCCAGGATCATCGAGGACGAAGCCTCGATCGTGCGCATCGAGCACAAGCCCATCGGCGTGGTGGCGGCAATCGTGCCGTGGAACGCGCCCATCGTGCTGCTGATCCGCAAATTCGCGCCGGCATTGGTTGCCGGCGACACGCTGGTCATCAAGACGCCGCCGACCGCGCCAGCAGGTATCGCGCTGCTGATGGAAAAGCTTGCACCGCTCTTCCCCGAGGGTGTCATCAACGTGGTGCATGGAGGCGCGGAAACGGGTGCCGCACTGGCCGCCCATCCCAAGGTTCGCCTGGTGTCCTTCACCGGCGGCGGCGTGGCCGCCAAGGCCATCATGAAGACCGCTGCCGAGACGCTGAAGAACGTACAGTTCGAACTCGGCGGCAACGACGCGGCAATCGTGCTCGACGATTTCGACCTGGACGGGCAAATCCCGACGCTTGCGGCCGGCGCATTCCACCGGTCGGGCCAGTTCTGCTTCGCCATCAAGCGGCTCTATGTGCCGGATTCGATCTATGACGCGTTCTTCGACAAGCTCGCCGCCCATCTCGACAAGGTGCGCATCGGCCATCCGCTGCATCCCGAGACGACCTTCGGCCCGATCAACAATGGGGCTCAACTGAGCTATCTCAAGGGCCTTATCGAAAAGACGAAGCAAGCGGGCGGCGAACTGATCGAGCTTGGCACGCCCGTCTCTCCTGAGACCTGGGACGAAGGCAACTATCTGCGCCCGGTTCTGGTGAAGGATCCCGGCCCCGATTTCGACATCGTCACCTGCGAGCAGTTCGGACCTGTCCTGCCGGTTATGCGCTACACGGACGAGGACGCCGTGGTGGAACTGGCCAATGGCACCGACTACGGCCTCGGTTCTTCGGTGTGGACATCGAATTTCGAGCGCGGCGTCGCTTTTGGGCGGCGGCTTGAGGCCGGCATGACCTTCATCAACAAGAACGCTCAATCACGCCTCGGTCGTCGGCACATGCCGTTCGGCGGCATCAAGCAGAGCGGCATCGGCACCGAAAACTCGGAACTCGGCCTGGCCGAATTCACCGAGATCCACGCGATGAATTTTCACAAGGTGTGACGATGGCTCTGCCTGATTTTCCGACCAACCTGACTCCATCCCTTCTCGCCGGCAAGACTGCGCTAGTCACCGGCGGCGTCTCCGGCATCGGCCAGGCCATCGCCTCGCTGTTTGCGGCAAGCGGCGCGAAGGTCATCATTGCTGATCTCTCCCTGCCCGAGAGCGATGCGCCCGCCGATTGCGGAGTGGGTCCGGGCTGGCGCTGCGACGTCTCTGATGAAGCAAGCGTGGCGGTGCTGGCCGAGCGCATTGCGCGCGCGGAAAAGAAGCTCGACCTGCTGGTCAATTGCGCCGGCGTTCCGCAGTCAGCGACCCCGATCGACACGATGACGGTCGACGGCTGGGATCGCATCATGAACGTCAATGTGCGTTCGCTTTTCCTCACCACGAAACATTTCCTGCCCTTGCTCAAGACGGGCGGAAACGCGGCGATCGTCAACATCTGCTCGGTCGTCGGCGTGCGGCCGAAGGCTGGCCTCGCGGCCTATAGCGCCTCGAAGGCCGCAGCCATCGCGACCACCCAGTCGCTTGCGCTCGAACTGGCCAAGGACGGCATCCGTGTGAACGGCATCAATCCCGGCGCCACCGAAACGCCGATGCTTTCGGGTTTCACCCATGGGCAGCAGGTGCATGAGGTCGTCGGCAGCTTCGCCAGCCAGATTCCGATGGGCGAGATCATCCGGCCGAGCGATGTGGCTGGTGCAGCACTCTACCTGGCATCGGACCTCGCCAGGCTCGTCACGGGTGCGGTCATTAACGTCGACGGCGGCCGTTGCGTTTAACTGCCACGGCAGCCACCCGCCGGCGCTGACCCTTGCGCAAAAAGCCCCGCCACCCTTTCGGCGTAGACGGCTGATCGATCAGGGCTATGAGATCGGGCCTGTTGCCCGACTTTCCGCTGCGGTATCCTTGGAGGATGAAACTCAGCCAGAGCATACGGTTCTGCACCTCTGTCGACGGCACTCGGATTGCCGTCGCGTCGTGTGGAGAGGGACCGGTGATCCTGCGGGCGGCGCACTGGCTGAGCCATGTCGACTACGATCTCGAAAGCCCCGTGTGGCGGCCATGGCTCCAGGCGCTTTCGGCCCGCAACCGGTTTGTGCGTTACGATCCACGCGGCTGCGGCCTGTCGGACAGGCATGTCGCCGATCTGTCGATTGAAGCGTGGCATGCGGATCTGGAGTCCGTAGCCGCATCGATCGAGGAGCCGCGCTTCGTCCTCCTCGGTCTTTCGCAGGGCGGCGCCCTCGGCATCGCATATGCACTAAGGCATCCCGAGCGCGTGTCGCATCTGGTGCTGCTGAACGCCTATGGTCAAGGCGGGCGGGTTCGAGCGCAGACGGAAGCCGAGCGGCTGGAGGCAGAGACCCTTGTCAACTTCATTCGCATCGGCTGGGGTCGCGACAGTCCCGCGTTCTGCCAGTTCTTCACCAACCTCTTCATACCCGACGGGACGCCCGAACAGCATCGCTGGTGGGGCGATCTTGAGCGCGTAACGGCAACCGCCGACGTCGCAGCACAACTGCTTTCGCAGATGCAGGGGATCGACGTGCTGGACCTTGCAGCGAAGATCCGCGTCCCGACATTGATTGCGCATAGCCGCGGCGACATGCGTGTGCCGTTCAACGAAGGCTGCAAGCTGGCGGCCGCGATCCTGGGCGCGCGCTTCGTTCCGCTTGAGAGCAAGAACCATGTGCTTTTGCCGGACGAGCCGGCCTGGGCTGTGTTCCAGGCCGAACTTGCTGCGTTTCTCGGGCAGGATCGGCCATCGCCGCCGCGCGCGGTCCGTGAGGCTGGTCTCACGCCCGCCGAGGCAGCGCTTCTCGACCTCGTTGCAGAGGGGCTCGACAACCGTGCGATCGCAGAACGTCTCGGCAAGAGCGTGAAGACCGTGCGCAACCAGTTGTCGGTGATCTTCAGCAAACTTGGCGTGCACAGCCGCTCGCAAGCGATCGTCATGACGCTGTCTAAGTAGCCGACGGATCGCAGCGGTCTCCCGCCCTTTCCCGGCACGGATCGGGACATCTGTCCTCTCCGTTGCCTGATTTCCTCACCTGTTCGGGACAGCCGCCTCATGCTCACCGGCACGACTGGTCTCATCCTTGCACTGACGGAGGGGCAACATGCCGTCCGAAGGAGGAACCATGACACAACTCAACGAAACCACCCTCAATGAACTCGTGGGCCGCGTCCTTGGCGACCTTGGCGGAGCAGTCAGCGTGCCGCTGGTGAGGATCGGAGACGCGCTCGACCTGTACAAGACCCTGAAGGAGATCGGGCCGGCCAATGCCGACGAGCTTGCCGATGCCGCGGGATGCGCGACCCGCTACGTGCGCGAGTGGCTGTCAGCGCAGGCGGCCTCGGGCTATGTGCACTACGAGAACGGACGGTTCTCGCTGACGCCCGAGCAGTCGTTCGTGTTTGCAGAGCCCGACAGCCCGGTTAATCTGATCGGCGCGTTCGATACCGCTGCTGCGATGGTCGAGAACCAGCGGAAGGTGCAGGCGGCCTTCAAGACCGGCCGCGGCGTTGCCTGGGGTGATCAGGCCGGCTGCATGTTCTGCGCCGTGGCGCGGCTGTTCCGGCCCGGCTACGTGAATGCCCTGGTGCAGGAATGGCTGCCGGCGCTCGATGGAGTGATCGACAAGTTGAAGGCCGGTGCCACGGTGGCCGACGTAGGGTGTGGCCACGGACTGTCGACGGTCCTGATGGCGCAGGCGTTCCCAAATTCCCGGTTTACCGGCTACGACTTCCATCCGGCGTCTATTGCCGCCGCGACCGCGCACGCCCGAGCGCACGGCATGACGAACCTGCACTTCGAGGTTGGCCGGGCGCAGGACTTCGCAGGGCGTGACTTCGATCTGATCACCTGCTTCGACTGCCTGCACGACATGGGCGATCCCAAGACCGCGGCAGCGCACATCAGAAAGGCGTTGAAACAGGGCGGCACGTGGATGGTGGTCGAGCCCATGGCCGGCGATACGCTGGAAGACAACATCAATCCGGTTGGAAGGCTCTATTACTCGGCATCGACGATGATCTGCGTTCCCACCTCGCTGGCGCAGGAGACGGGGCTCGCGCTTGGCGCGCAAGCGGGTGAAAAACGGCTGGCCGAGGTGATCCGGTCAGGTGGTTTCACGCATGTCCGGCGGGCGGCCCAGACCCCACTCAACATGGTGCTGGAAGCGACCTGACGGCAAATGACGGCGCCCGTGTTCGACACCCGGGCGTCACTATTTGACCGGATAGAAGCGTAGATCGAATTTCCCGGCCTTGCATTGCAGGCTGTAACAAAGGTTGAGTGCCAAGGTCGCCGCACAGGACCGCACTTTAACCTTCGATTGACTCTTGGCCTTCATATCTCGTTCATGGATGACGAGCAGAAAACAGCCTCTGATTGGCGCGCGACGGTACTATGCTTGGTTCACGTCGCGATTTTGTTCGCCCCCATCGCGATCGCGCTGGGCGTGCTGGTGGGGCTGTCTACCAGCCAAGAGCGATTTGCCGGCAAACCGGACCCGATCGTCACGAGCACAATTCGGCAAAGATAGAGTCCACCCATCTGGGAGTTTCCGCGTCCAGAAGCAGGTACTAATATCGTGAGATACTGCGCCCTGACCAAGTGAGCTGAAACCTTCAGGAGGAAGTCCGTGGACAAAACCTCTCTAATCGCCGAGTTGAGCTGGCTGGCAGCACTTCCGTTTCTGGTGATCGCAATCCGGCTTCACGAATTCCTGGCCAGGACGGCCACTCCCTCGCCGGTAATTCGCCGATAAAGCCACTCCATGAAAAGGCGGCTCCTCAGAACCGCCCTTTGCTCGATTGACCTGCCGTCCGGTGTTAGCGACCGGCGGCGATGCCTGCGATGATACCGGTCGCCATTGAGATCAGCAGATAGTCGTTGTCGACCTTCACCCACTGCTGACCCCTGCCAGGACGCTTCAATCCGTAGCGGTGATAATCGCGGACATGCTGCTTTCGCTTCCAGTCGCTCATTCGGCTGCCCTTCGACCACCGCTGCTTCCCGGCGAACGGCTTGCGCGCCTCGTGCTTCTTGTTGAAATGCGACGGTCCACTTTGCTGCTGCATGCCCTGCGGAGGCCGATGGTACTGCTGTGCCTGAGCCATCGGAACTGCAAGCATGGAGATCGCCACTGCTGCGAGAACAATTCGTTTCATTGGGAGGGGTCCTTCTCATTCACGCCTGACTTCTACGTGTCGAAGGGTGAACCGGATATGAACACCAGCATTAACAATCCGTAATGTTTTCAATTACTTGTCATATGATTTTAATACGCGCTCACTACAATTCAGCGGCGGCGCACGCTTTCCTCTCCGCAGTGAGTGCCGCCGCAGATATCGCCGGGCCCCGCAGCGGTTGCAGCGTCGTGAATTTGCATGACGGCGTTTCGGCGGTTACCTTGCCGCCCTCACGGAGTGAAGCATGGATTATCGAACAGCCACTACCGCCGACCTTACCGCCATCTTTCGAGACCTCGCCAATCGAATGGCTGACCAGTATGCGACGGCCGGCCTGAATATCGACGAGGTGAAGGACGAATTCATGATGGCCCTGAGAGAGGGCCGCGGCCATACCTTGCTCGAGGATGGGAAACCGGTCGCAATAATCGCGTGGCGGGAGATCAATCACGCAGCTCAAACGGCTTTTGCAGCCCACGAGAGCTTCTTTTCCAGGTCTTCAGTCCGCTTCTGCAAAAAACACATCAGGCGCATCCAGGCACTCTGCGGGAACCTTCCAATCCATTCCTACAGCTGGTCGGACCGGCCGGAAGTCGCGAAGTGGTTCCGCATTCTCGGATTCAGGGAAGTGGAGCGCGGGAAAGGCTTCGTTATCTTCGAACTCGACCCTGAATGATCGTTCTACGTCTCAGATCGCCGTTGGCTACGCGAAGGAGATGCCCCAGATTATGCCGCCGAACTACTGGCTGCGCACGAGCCGGGGATTGATGATGCTCTAGCTATCTCACCAGAGGCTCGAGCGGAGCAATCGAGCGTGCGGATCGGCATCCGCCAGATTCCACCGCCTTAATCGCACAAAATTGCCTGGCGGTTTGCTCGGAAGAACTCGATTGGCAGCCAGAAACAAAGAAGCCAATTGCGAGCGTTGTGCAGATCGAAAGCCATTGCATTTGCGATACTCCACGTATGTTCTGCGCGAAGTCTATCACCGAGTGCCGGCAAGTCTAGAAAACAACCTGTGATCGGCGCTCTCATCTTGTCGGTATTGGCTGTGGATCTGGCCCCGGATCGGGCATTGGTCCCGGTGGCGTCGGGGGCATCGGGTCAGGCACTGGCCGCGGCGGTGTTGCTGCTTGTCTCGGTGGCACCCTCACCTCGTCGGGATTCGGTAGCGGCTCCTCGTCGGGCAACCTGTCTGGCTCCGGCTCCTCTATCGGGGGCTGTGCCGGCATCGGGTTCGGCAATTCTTCGTCGTCGTTTGGCCGTTTCGGTCCTGCCATGGTTTTCTCCATTCATGTCGAAGGACAACCCGGCTGCAGGCAGCATTGTTCCATAGCTAAATCGCCTGGATTGCTCTCACCCTGAAACGATCACATCGATACCGGCAGCGGAAAGAGCAGCCTGTATCGTGTCGCCAGGAGGGACATCGGTCACGAGAGTGTTTATGCGGGCAAGCGGCACGACCTCGAAGACTGCGCGGCGATCGAACTTGCTGTGGTCGGCAAGCACCGTCACACGGTCAGCCCGCTCGATCATGGCTTTTGCCACTTCGGCCTCCTGCAGGTCGAAATCCATGACGCAGTTTGCGTCGATCGCGCCGATTGTGATGACTGCATGGCGGACACGGAACTTGCCGATCTGCTCAAGGGCGAGAGGGCCGAGGCTTTCGCCGGCATCCGAGCCGTAGGCGCCGCCGATCAGAAAGACCTTGTGGCTGGGGTTGCTTGCCGCCGTCGCCGCGATCCGTGGTGAATTTGTGATGATGACGAGCGCCTCGAGCCCCACCAGCGCCTCGGCCATCGCAACCGTGGTGCTGCCCGTGTCGATAAAGAGCGAGTCATCAGCCTGGAAGAGACGGGCTGCTGCCTGAGCGATCTTTCTCTTGGCTTCGGCATTCTGCGCCAGCCGCAGGGCGTATGGCCCCTCCATTTCCATGGCCGATGTGGATATGGTCATCACACGCGCGCCGCCATGAAATTTTCGGACCTTACCTCGTGCGTCGAGACGGGTAAGGTCACGGCGGATCGTCTCGCGCGAAACCGCCAGCGCCTCCGCCAGTTCGTCCACCGTCATTTCACTTGCGCGGCCAAGCATCGCAACGATTTGATCCTGGCGTTCGGATGGCTGCATTTTGGTGCCTTCTGTCAGCGCGAATCGAGGCGAAGCCGCAATCTGCTACACAAACAGCGATATAGCGAAGAGACCGTTCGGTCAATATTTCCGACACAGCGTGACTGTTCGGTCAAATTTGGAAGAAAATATCGATCGTTCGGTCATATTTTTGAAAGTTTGGTCTTCACTTCCCTCAAAAACCGGCTAGAGTGCTCGCAGATGCGAGAAAGAGGCAAACTCGCGCGCATCTGTCGTTGAGGGCGATGCAAGGGGAACAACAATGACTGCTTTTCAGAAACGCTTCGTATTGCCGTAGCGGCGCTTAGCCGGCGGGATACTGCATCGCACCCAAGTGCGGCTGCACGTTTGTCGGCAAACCATCGGGTGAATTGAACGGACTCGGCCTGGCCGGCTCCGAATGATTTTTTGCGCCCAGATCTATGGCTGGCTTCCGCCGATAGGGCCATTGGCAAAGCCGACGGGGCAGCGTTCGCAAAGCGGGGAACGGAGTGGACATGAAACCAAAGAACATGAAACAGCCGATGGGAGAACGCCATTGCATCCGCTGATTGCCGGTTATGTCCGCTGGACGGATCGGATATCCGATTATGTCGGCTACCTCGCCGCGTCGCTCATCTTTTTCATGGGCGGTACGCTGATCTTCGATGCAATCACCCGCAATCTCCTCAAGATGCCCGTTCACTGGGCGGTAGAACTCACGCAGTTCACCCTTGCTGCCTATTATTTCATGGGCGGCCCGATCACGCTCAAGAACAACGATCACGTCCGCATGGACCTCTGGTATTCGGGGCTCTCCGAACGCGGCAAGGCCAAGGTCGATCTCGCCACCATCGGCTGCATGATCTTCTATCTCGGCGTGTTGCTCGCGGGCTCCATCTCCAGCCTGCAATACGCGCTAACCACCAATGAGCGGCGCTTCTCGATCTGGAATCCTTCGGTGATTCCCATCAAGTCGCTGATGGTGGTCTGTCTCGTGCTGATGCTGATGCAGGCGGTATCGCTTGTCTTCAAGCACATCGCCACCCTGCGCGGAGAGGACCTGCGATGAGCTACGAGATGATCGCACTTCTCATGTTCGCGTCGATGGTGATCCTGCTCGTATCCGGGCAGCGTGTCTTTGCCGCCATCGGTTTCGTGGCGGCCGGCGCGGCGTTGCTGCTTTATGGTCCAGGTGCTGCCGACCTGCCGTTCAACCAGGTGTTCAAGCTGTTCAACTGGTACGCGATGCTGACGCTGCCCATGTTCATCTACATGGGCTACATCTTGTCGGAGTCCGGCATCGCCGAAGACCTCTACAAGATGCTGCACGTCTGGTTCGGGCGCTTGCGCGGCGGCCTGGCCATCGGCACGATCTTCCTGATGGTGATCATCTCGGCGATGAACGGGCTCTCGGTCGCCGGCATGGCAATCGGCGCCACGATCGCGCTGCCGGAGATGTTGCGGCGCGGCTACGACAAGGTGCTGATTTCCGGCGTCATACAGGGTGGGTCGTCCCTCGGCATCCTGATTCCGCCATCGGTCGTGATGGTGCTTTACGGCATGATCGCCCGTCAGCCGGTGTCGAAGCTGTGGTTCGCCGGGCTTATCCCGGGCCTGCTCATGGCCGGACTTTTCGTCCTCTATGTCGTCATCCGCGCCAGGCTCAACCCGAAGCTTGCCCCGACTGTCGCCGACGAAGAGCTGAACATGCCGCTTGGCGAGAAGCTCAAGCTGGCGCGGGCGGGCATCGTCCCCTTTGCCATCTTCTTCTTCATGACCGGGCTGTTCGTGTTCGGCTACACCAGCCTGGTCGAAAGCTCCGCGGTCGGCGCGTCGGCGGCCACGCTGGCGGCCATTCTCAAAGGCCGGTTCACCTGGCGGCTGGTGCGCGAGACGTCGATGAAAACCCTCGCCGTCTCCTGCATGTTCCTGTGGCTCATCCTCGCCGCCCTCGCCTTCGGCGCGGTGTTCGACGGCCTGGGTGCGGTGAAGGCGATCGAAAGCGTCTTCATTCACCAGTGGGACCTCAATCCCTGGACCATCATCATCATGATGCAGGTCAGCTTCATCATCATGGGGATGTTCCTCGACGACACAGCCATGCTGGTCATCGTGGCACCCCTCTATATCCCGCTGGTAAAGCTGCTCGACCTCGGCTTCGACAACCAGCTGATCTGGTTCGGCGTGCTTTACACGATCACCTGCCAGATCGCCTACATCACCCCGCCCTTCGGGTACAATTTGTTCCTGATGCGCTCGCTGGCGCCGAAGGAAATCACCCTGATCGACATCTACAAGTCCATCTGGCCCTTCGCCCTGATCATGATGCTCACCATCGCACTGGTGATGATCTTCCCCGGGCTCGCGCTATGGCTTCCGGAACAAATGAGAGTGAAAGGCTGATCGCCAAGTCGGCCAGGAGTGTCCTTAAAAAACCAGAGGAGAACAAAGTGACCGAAGAAACGAAAAAACAAAGTGCTTCCCAGAAGATACTTTCCACGCGCCGTCATTTCCTGACCAACGCAGGGCTGGGCGTAGGCGCTGCGGTGGCGGGCTCGACGCTCGCCGCGCCTTATGTCAACGCCCAGAGCGGTCCGATCAAGTGGCGGCTCCAGACCTATTCGGGAGCACCGCTCGGCGCACATGTCATCAAGCCGCAAATCGATGCCTTCAACAAGGCCGCCAACGGCGAGATGGAGATCGAACTCTATTACGCCGATCAGCTCGTTCCTACCTCCGACCTCTTCCGCGCCCTTCAGAGCGGGACGATCGACGCCGTGCAATCGGACGAGGCCACAATGGCCTCGCCGGTCGATATCGCCGTGTTCGGCGGCTACTTCCCCTTTGCTACGCGCTACAGTCTCGATGTGCCGGCCCTGTTCCGCTACTACGGCCTGAAGGAGATCTGGGAAGAAGCCTATGCGGAAGTTCCCAACGTCACCTGGCTTTCCGCCGGCGCCTGGGATCCGCTGCAGATCTTTACCGTGGACAAGCCGATCCGCAGCCTGGCCGACATGCAGGGCCTGCGCGTGTTCGGGGTGCCGACCGCCGGCAAGTTCCTCTCGCGTTACGGCCTGGTGCCGGTCACCATTCCGTGGGACAATGTCGAAGTGTCGCTGCAGACGGGCGAGCTCGACGGTGTCGCATGGTGCGGCTTCACCGAAGCCTACGAGGTGGGCTGGGCCGATGTCTGCAAATACGCGCTCACCAACTCCCTCACCGGCGCGTGGTTCGGCAGCTATTTCGCCAATACGGCAAGCTGGGAAAAGGTGCCGCCGCATCTGCAGGAACTTTTCCGCATCACCATCGACCAGTCGCATTATTACCGCGATGTCTGGTACTGGGGCGGCGAGGCGAAGCTGCGCGTCGAGGGCGAAAAGATGGAGCTGACCTCGCTGCCTGCCGACGAATGGAACCAGGTGGCCAAGGATGCGGAAAGCTTCTGGGACGAGACCGCCTCATCCAGCCCGCGCGCCGGCAAGGTCGTCGCGGCTTTCAAGAAGTACAGCGAGACGATGCAGAAGGCCGGGTACCCGTACCGCTGATCGCGCATCGTAGAACCCAGAACGCTCCGCCCTCGAAGGGGCGGAGCAGGTGGTCGCGGGTGCCAGCACATCGCCCTCCAATTTGGGCGATCTTCCCTGCCGCGTGCCGTTCCGGCCTCCAGACATGACCATGAAAGGGAGCCGCCGATGCTCCAAACCCCACACCCGGAATTGTACGACGTCGCCATCATAGGCGCGGGCGTTGTCGGTTGTGCTGTTGCGCGGCGCTTCGCGCTCGCCGGGGCAAAAGTGGTGCTGATCGAAAAAGGCGCGGACATACTGTCCGGCGCATCCAAGGCCAACAGCGCCATTCTTCACACAGGTTTCGATGCGCCACCCGACAGTCTCGAACTTGAACTCATACGGGCGGGTCGCGAGGAATATCTTGAGATACGCGAAAGCCTGAACCTCGCACTGGTCAAAACCGGTGCGCTCGTCTGCGCATGGAGCGGCGAGGACGCGGAAAAGCTCGAAGAAATCGAGAAGCAAGGCCGGGTGAACGGCGTGTCTGAACTCAGGCTGCTTTCCGCATCCTCGGCGCGCGAGACAATGCCGGGACTGGCCGGCCGGCTCGTCGCCGCGCTTGAGGTGGAGGGCGAGCACATCATCGACCCATGGTCCGCCCCGCTCGCCTATCTTACCCAGGCCGTAGCCTTGGGTACCCATTTTCTGCGGGGAGCGGAACTTCTCAAAGGTACGTTCGGTGACGGCTGGACGCTCGAGACAACGAATGGTGCTGTCCGCGCCTCGGCCGTCGTCAACGCCGCCGGACTTTACGGGGACGTTGTGGATCAGCGACTTGGCTTTGCGGCCGAATTCCGGATCAAACCCCGGAAAGGTCAGTTCGTCGTGCTCGACAAGGCTGCCTGCCGCCATGTCCCACGCATCGTGCTGCCCGTTCCCACCGCAACCACCAAGGGCATCGTTGTCTGCCCCACGGCATTCGGCAATGTGCTGATCGGCCCCACGGCTGAAGAACAGGAGGACCGGGTTCGCGCGACCGTAGAAACCGGAACCTTGCAGACCCTGCTGCAGCGAGGCGCGGAAATCGTACCCGCACTTGCCGATATTCCCGTGACGGCCGTCTATGCCGGCCTGCGGCCGGCGACGGAAGAGAAGGCATATCGCATTTTTGCCAGGCCAGAAAAACGCGCCATCACGCTGGGCGGCATCCGCTCCACTGGTCTCAGCGCAGCGCTCGGACTTGCCCAGCACGCGATGAAACTCCATGCAGCCTTCGGTGAAAAGTTCGAAGCGCCGCCGTTGATCCCGGAAGTATCCGTACCCAACCTCACGGAAACCCTGGAGCGCGACTGGCAGCGTCCAGACCATGGCGAAATCGTCTGTCACTGCGAGTTGGTCACCATGCGTGAGATCGAAGCAGCGATGGCGAGCCCGGTTCCACCCGGCGATTTCGGCGGCCTGCGGCGGCGTACACGTGCCGGAATGGGCCATTGCCAGGGCTTCTACTGCAATGCGCGCCTTGCCGCCATGACGAAAGGGCAGCTTGTGACTTCCCTCGCCACTGGGGAGCAGGGCAAACAATGAGCACCGTCGCGGATGTGATCGTTGTCGGTGGCGGGCCAGCGGGCGTTGCCGCAGCCGTCGAATTGCGCCGGCGTGGCGTGAAGCATGTCACCATTGTCGACCGGGAACCGCATCTCGGCGGGGCAACACGGCATTGCAGCCATTCGCCCTTCGGCATGCGGGAATTCGGACGCCTCTATTTCGGCGCCGCCTATGGCCGCCGGCTCGAAAGATCGGCCGCTGCGGCTGGTGTCGAAGTGTTGACGGGACATTCGGTCGTCTCCCTTGGAGAGCAAGGCGCGTTGACGGTTACCTCCCCGCGCGGCGTTGAAACGATGAGCGCGAAGCGCGTGGTGATCGCCACCGGCGCGCGGGAAACGCCGCGTTCGGCCCGTTTCATCTCCGGCGACCGCCCGGTCGGGGTCGTTACGACAGGAACGCTGCAATCCTATGCGGCTTTCCATGGCCTGATGCCCTTCCGTCGCCCGCTGATCGTCGGGTCGGAGCTCGTCTCCTACTCAGCGCTGCTCACCTGCCTTGCGCATGGGGCAAGGCCGGTAGCGATGGTCGAGCCGAATCCTTACGCGCTGGCACGGGCACCCTTCACCTGGTTTCCGCGTCTTGCGGGTATCCCGTTTCATCGCGGCGCAGAGCTGATCGATATCGTGGGCCAGAACCGTGTCGAGGCGGCCACGATCAGGCTCGAAGATGGCACGGTGCAAACACTCGCCTGCGACGGCATCCTGCTGACCGGATGTTTTACGCCCGAATCAGCGCTCTTGCTGCGCTCTTCGCCGGGTGTCGCTCCGGGAAGCGCAGGGCCAGCCATCGACCAAGACGGACGGATGCAGAACCCGGCCTACTTTGCGGGCGGCAATGTGCTGCGCGCGGTGGAGACGGCTGGCTGGTCTTTCCGCGAGGGGCGCAGGGTCGGCGCAGCCGTCGCTGAAGATCTCGCTAGGGGCACCGTGGGAGAAGCACCCGTGACGGTAGGCTTCGACAGCCCCATAAAACTGGTAGTTCCGGGCCTTCTGCGCCGCAGCGGACTTGCCATTCCGGCTTTCCACGATTTCCAGCTGCGTTTCCAGCGCCGTGTCCGCGGTTGTCTTTCGCTCGAAATCGACGGACGGGAGGTGTGGAGCCGTAAAGCGCTCTGGTTGCCAGAGCGGCGCATTCTCGTGCCGATCCCGCCCGCGGCATTCAATGCGGGAAGCGTCCATTTCCGTTTCACGGAGGAAAGCTGATGCGTGTTGCGGCCGTCGATCAAGGCACGACCTCAACCCGCTGCCTAGTTGTCGAGGACGGCGGAAAGGCAAGGGTCGCCGCGAGCATTCGCCATGAGCAGCATCACCCCGCGCCGGGCCGGGTGGAGCACGACCCCGAAGAGCTTTTGCGAAATATCCGCTCCGTGCTCGATGCTGACGGTCCCGTCGATGCCATCGCCATTGCAAACCAGGGCGAAAGCTGCCTCGCCTGGGACGCCGAGACCGGCAAGGCGCTGCATCCGGTCATCGTCTGGCAGGATGCGCGAACGGCCAGGGAACTCGAAGCCTTAGGAGCGGCAGCTGAAGCGCGCTCGAAAGCCGTTTGCGGACTGCCGCTCGATCCATATTTCTCCGCGAGCAAGATGGCATGGCTGCTGAAGAATGTGCCCGCCGTGTCGGAAGCACACACCCAGGGCCGCCTGCGTCTCGGAACAACCGACGCCTTCTTCCTCGACCGCCTGTGCGGCTCGTTCAGAACCGATCTCGCGACCGCATCGCGCACTGGCCTGCTCGATCTCGCAAAGGGAGGCTGGAGCGCCGAGATGTGCGAGCTTCACGGCGTGCCGCGCGAATGCCTGCCGGAAATCGCTGCGGTCGATGGTGGCTTCGGCCTGCTCGGCGGCACACCGGTCAAGGTTTCCATTGTCGACCAGCAGGCCGCTCTCTACGGCCATGGTTGCCGTATGCCCGGCGACTGCAAGATCACCTTCGGCACAGGCGCTTTTCTGCTGGCCGTGAGCGGCAATGAACGCCCCGCGGTCGAAGGCCTCCTACCTACGATCGCCTGGAAAGAGCAAGGCAAGCCGGCAGTTTTTGCGATCGAGGGCGGGGTCTACGATGCGGGAGCTGCACTTGAATGGGCACGGTCAGCCGGCTTTTTCGCAGATGTCGGCGAGCTCGACGCCTTTGACGGGCCTTCCGCACTCAGCCGGGATCTTGTCTTCGTGCCCGCGCTCTCCGGGCTCGCCGCTCCTTATTGGGACCGCGAGGCAGCGCCACTTCTCATCGGGATGGATCACGCAACGAGCAGGCGTGATCTCGCGCGAGCGGTGCTCGAAGGCATCGCAATGCTGACGGTCGGCCTTATCGACGAAGCCGCCCGGTCGGCTGGCGTCGGCAAAACCATCTCCATTGACGGCGGCATTTCGCAAAGCGCCTATTTCGCCCAGTTTCTGGCCTCGGCCAGCCAGCGCACCATCGTCGTGCCGGAAATGTTCGAACTCACGGCGCTGGGCCTTGCCGAACTGGCCGGCATCGACTGCGCCGCCGGCCGCGCCATCGCCAGGACTTTTCAGCCCGATAGCACCGTTTCCGACGAAGATCGTCGCCGCTTCACCAAGGCGGTCGAGCGCGCACGCGGCTGGCGAGAATGAGTTGCTGGGGACTGGCCGCGCTCAAAAGCGAAACCTTTCTTTCGAAATTTTGCGCACCACTCATAAGGGTCTGATTTTTACCCTTCTCTTCGTCTGATCCACCATTGGCAGGGTTTTGCCGATTGTGCACGACGGAGGGAGTTCGAGTCCTAATTTTGGACTCGATACGAAAAACCAAATAAAATCAAATGGTTATATATATTCTGGTGGGCCCGGAGGGACTCGAACCCCCAACCAAGCGGTTATGAGCCGCCGGCTCTAACCATTGAGCTACAGGCCCCACGCGGGCTGGATAGTGTCTTTTTCACGCTGGCACAAGGCTTTCTCGGCAAACTCAACAAGGATGCCGCAATCAACTCATAATTGCGGCATAATCCGACTCGTCTAGGGACGACCGACATTGGAGATTTTTGAATGACGAAAGCCTATCTACCTTTGGCGCTAGCCGCTGCCCTTGCCGTTCCTGCCGTTGCCGCATCCGCGCAGTCCATGCCGCCGGCACCCCCGCGCATCATCGTGACCGGCGAAGGCGAAAAGGCTGTCGCGCCGGATCTGGCGCTGCTTTCGTTGAGCGTCATGCGCGAAGCAAAGACGGCGCGCGAGGCGCTCAGCGCCAACAACGACGCCATGGCCGCCGTGATTTCGGCGATGAAGGCAGCCGGTATCGAGGTTCGCGATCTCCAGACTTCCGGTATCCAGATTTCGCCACGCTACAACTACACCAACAAGCCGGATGGCAGCCAGGATGCCGAACTCGTCGCCTATCAGGTCACCAACACACTGTCGGTTCGCATCCGCGACCTCGACAAGGCTGGCGACATTCTCGACAAGTCGGTTTCGCTCGGCGTCAACCAGGGCGGCGGCATCACCTTCTCCAACAATGATTCGTCGGCCGCCCTCACCGAGGCGCGCAAGCTGGCAGTCAAGGATGCCATCGCCAAGGCCAAGGTGCTGAGCGAAGCCGCCGGCGTGCAGCTTGGCCGCGTCATCGAGATCGCGGACCAGAATTTTGCGCCGCCGCCGATGCCGATGGGCAAGGCCATGTCCTTTGATCGCGCCGAAGCGGTCCCGGTGCAGGCCGGCGAGAACTCATACCGCGTGCAGGTCAGCGTGACTTTCGAGATCAAATAACGGCTCTGGCGCAACAGAAGGTGCCTGCAGAAAAACCAGGCGCCTTCTTTTCAGAACGCGGCCGCTTGAATGGGCCGCGCTTCGACAAAAGAAAAAGCACCGGAGGACCACCCCTCCGGTGCTTTTTTTCATTCATGCACTGCGATCAGCGCAGAACCGGGCAACTCGGCGAGCGGCCGAAGGTGATAGCCATGCGCTCACCCCACTTGCGGCCACCGACTGTGATCGTGCGGCGGCTGACATCGACGACGCGGGCGCGGTGCAGGCCCATGCGCTCAGCCTTGTTTACGGCGCGATCCGGCGAGCAGGACGGGCGATCCCAACGGTCACGGCGATCCCAGCGATCGCGGCGTTCTTCACGGCGGTCCCAGCGGTCACGATGATGACGGCGGTATTCACCGTCGCGGACATAGACGCCGACCCGGCCGTCATCGCCGCCGCCGAAATTGAGATAGAGGCCATCGGCATGCGCCGCAGCCGGCATTGCAGAAATCGCGCCCAGCCCGATGAAGGCCGAAAGGGCGGCTGTCTTGAAAATGTTCAACATCGTTTTCTCCTCGTAGGCTGAACTGTTCGCCTCTTGCTGAAGCGATATGGCGACAATGCGCCGTCGAGCCTGAACCGATGTCGAACCGGCCATTCATTTCCGGTTCATGCGATAAATCATTGATATGGCTTGAAATAATCCGTGCTTACGAACTACCGACGTGGCCGCTCACGGCTCTTCCTCGAGCATGTAGTCGAAGTAGTCTTCAGGCTCCGAAAGGTCGCTTTCAAGAACCGGCACGCGCCCGCGCATGGAAATGCCCGCTTCGTGAACCGTCTCGGCGGAGCCGGAAAGCAGCGGATGCCACCAGTAGAGATCGTGACCCTCGGCAACGAGCCGGTAGGCGCAGGTTTGCGGCAGCCAGGAAATGGTTCGCACATTCTGCGGCGTCAGGCCGACGCAATCGGAGACCCGGGCGAGCCGGTTTGCATAATCCGAGCAGCGGCAGGTTTTGGCGTCGAACAAGCGGCAGCCGACATTTGTCCAATAGATATCGCCCGTATCCTCGTCCTCGAGTTTCGACAGGCAGCACTTGCCGCAACCGTCGCAGAGCGATTCCCACTGGGTGGAGGTCATGTCCTCCAGCGCCGTGGTTTTCCAGAAAGCCTTTTCCATAAGGTGCATGTGGCCCGCCCCGGCCGGAAGGTCAAGCAGACCGGCAAATCCGGGTAAATCACGAGAAAGCCGCGTTCTTGCCCGAATGCTGACAGGCAATTGCCGCTGCCCAGCCCAGTTGCAGGCCAGAGCGGAACAAATTCGCGTGATTGATGTTGGGGTCGGGACGGGACACAGTACAGGAGAATTCGAAGATGAAACGCCAGTCACGGATTTTGGCGGGGACTGCCCTTGGCATATTGATGGCGTCCGCACCGTTGAGCGCGTTTGCGTTCCAGATGGATGCCGGTACCCAGCTTGATCCTCGCCCTCAGTCGCCTGCGATCGTGCAAGCTCCGGTCATTCTCGCGCAGGGAGAAGGCCAGCAGTCGGGAGAAGAACCGCAGGTCGTACCCAAGAAGCGCAAGCAGGCTCAGGAACAGCAGGCACCGGATGAACAGGCCGCACCCGAAAAGCCGCAACGGCAAAAGCCCGAACGCGCCCAGAAGCGCCAGGCAGAGCCGGAACCGCGGGCTGAGGGCGGGGCCGCTTCCGGTGACGAGCCGGTGCGCAAGGTTCAGCGCAAGCAGCGCGAAGTCCAGGAGCAATCGGCCGAGCCTGCCCCCATGCAGGAGGAACAGCCACAGCGGCCGAAGAAATTGAAGAGGGCTTCGGAAGAGGCACCTATGCAAGCCGAGGAGCCGCAGGCTGAACAGCCGACCAGGCCGAAAAAGCAGAGGAAAGCTTCCGAGGAAGCGCCGGTTCAGGCCGAACAGCCGGCAGCCTCCGAGCCGCAGGCAGAGCAGCCGGCCAGACCGAAAAAGCTGAAGAAAGCCAGCGAAGAAGCTCCTGCACAGGCCGAGGAGCCAACGGCAAGGCCGCAACCCAAACCGGCACAGTCCGATAATGCGCCGGTCAAAAAGGCCTCCGAGCCGGAGACTGAGGCACCGAAGAAAAGGGCGAAGACGGAAGCGCCTGCCTCCGGTGAAGCAGCACAGCCTTCAGGCGAGGCAGCCGCTCCCTCGGCTGAACCGCAGCCGGCACAGCCCGACGGCAAGCCGGTGCAAGTGAAGCGGCCCGACAAGAAAGGTTCCGGCGAGACAGCCCCTGTCGAGGCACAGCAGCCCGTAGCACCCGGCGAGCCCGCTCCTTCGGGCGAAACCCAGGCGGAAGGCGCAAAGCCCGCACCGGGTAAGCGTCCCGTCGTCAACGACGGCAGCGCAGCCCCCGTGCTCGACAGCCAGAAGCAGAACCCGCAGGCCGCGACCGGAACAGACGGCCAGCGTCCGCGCAAGCGCCCGCAGGGCTCGTCGGACCAGCCGCAGCAGGGCGAGCAGACACAGGGTCAGGCCCGGCCACGGCCGGCACCGGTTGACGCCGGTCCGCCGCCTGCGGACGACAAGGCAGCCCAAGAGGACTTCCAGCGCGAAGACATCCAGCCGGTGCGAGAAGAAAAGGGCGTGCGCGTCAAGGAGCGCAAGTTCGACATTGCCAAGCGCGAGCGTCCGGAAGGATCGCAGATCGTCAAGCAGTTCGGCGACCGCATCATCCTGCAGTTCAACAACCAGACCATGGTGGAAAGCAACGAGCGGCCACGCATGCGCCATGGCGCGCGAGACGTCTACTACGAGGATCTTCCCCGCGGACGTACCCGCGAGACGATCGAGCGTGACGACGGCACGCAGGTGGTGACCATCCGCAACTCATATGGCGATGTCATTCGTCGCTCGCGCGTCATGCCGGACGGTCAGGAATATGTGCTGACCTATGTCGACGAGCAGAACTACGACCGCGTCCGCGACTGGCGCGATCCGGGCGACGACCTGCCGCCAATGCAGCTGGATATCCCCGAGGACGAGTACATCATGACCTCCGATCAGGTCGAGGATCCTGATTCCTACTACACCTTCCTCGACCAGCCGCCGGTGGAACGCGTCGAGCGCCTCTACTCTATCGATGAGGTGAAGCGTTCGGCCCGTATCCGCGACAAGACCCGCCGCATCGATCTCGATACGATCACCTTCGAGTTCGGCGCGGACTCCATTGCCGAAAGCGAAGTCCCGCGTCTCGACGGCGTGGCCAAGGCGATGGAGCGCATCCTCAAGGACAATCCGGCCGAAACCTTCCTGATCGAGGGCCACACCGACGCCGTCGGCTCCGACCTCGCCAATCTGGCGCTGTCGGACAAGCGCGCCGAGGCGGTCGCCGAGGCACTCACCAATGTTTTCGGCATTCCGCCGGAGAACCTGACGACTCAAGGCTATGGCGAGCAATATCTGAAGGTGAACACCGAAGCGCCCGAGCGCCAGAACCGCCGCGTCGCCATCCGCCGCATCACGCCGCTGGTGGCGCCTGTGGCAAGCGCCAATTAGCTTCGGAAAGAACGACCCGTTTTGGACAAAATCTTGGACGATAATGGGTAATAATCACGGTTTCGCGAGTTTAACGCGCATCCATTGACTCGCGGAACCAGCCTCACCAATTCTTTCTGGTGAATGGTTCCCTGCCCCATCCCCCTTAGCCGGGGGACTGTGGCGAAAGCCCGGCCGGTCCCCCTCCCCGGCCGGGCTTTTCATTGCGTCTCAAGGCTTGATGCTGCGACGCGAAATTTCCCCTTGCAAACCAATCCTGCCTCGTTGAAAAACAGCCTCCCATCGACCGGAACCACCTGATGAAACGCCTCGAACACGCCATCGAATCCATCATTCTCGCCTCGCGCTGGCTGCTGGTCATTTTCTATCTCGGATTGGCCATCGCACTGGCCATCTACGCCTTCTCCTTCGGCAAGAAGCTGTTCGAGTTCGTCTCCATGGTCATGGTGCTGGACGACACCGACACGATCCTGAAAATCCTCGGCCTGATCGACGCCGCCCTCGTGGCGAGCCTAGTCGTCATGGTCATCATCTCGGGCTACGAGAACTTCGTCAGCCGCTTCGACAACCACGACGGCGAAGTCCATTGGCTCGGCACGATCGATGTCGGCTCGCTGAAGATCAAGGTAGCCTCGACCATCGTCGCAATCTCCTCGATCCATCTGCTGCAGATCTTCCTCAACCATTCGACCTACACGGCAGAACAGCTGATGTGGCTGACCATCATGCACCTCGCCTTCGTCGTCTCGGCGCTGATCCTCGCCTATATCGACCGCCTCACCGGCTTGACCAAGATCGGCAAGAAAGGCGACGAGGCGGAAGGGCCGAGCCTTTAATCCTCCAAGCAGCCCTATCCGCAACATCGCTAATTTGACAGTCCGGCCAGCCGTTAATACTCCTACGCATGGGGGTGGCTTTCCTGGAGGCCAACGCGATGACTGACATTTCCACCAGCACAACTCACGGCTCGCCTCCGGTCGAGCCCAGTCTCCACCGCGTGATGGGCCCCTGGCTCCTTCTTCTCTTCATCGTCGGCGATATTCTCGGCACCGGCATCTATGCGCTGACCGGTCAGGTCGCCAAGCAGGTCGGCGGCGTCGTCTGGCTGCCCTTCCTGGTGGCCTTCGTCATCGCCGTGGTCACGGCCTTCAGCTATCTGGAGCTGGTGACGAAATATCCGAAAGCAGCCGGTGCCGCGCTCTACGCGCACAAGGCCTTCGGCATCCACTTCATCACCTTCATCGTCACCTTCGCCGTCATGTGCTCGGGCATCACCTCGGCCTCGACCGCCTCGCGGGCCTTCGCCGCAAACATGTCGCATGCCTTCAATCTCGGCCTGGAAAGCGGCATGGGCATCACGCTGATCGGCCTCGCCTTCATGGCGATTGTCGCCGTGGTCAATTTCCGTGGCGTCGGCGAAAGCGTGAAGGCCAATGTCGTACTTACCTGCGTCGAGTTGACTGGCCTGCTCATCATCATCTTCATCGGCCTGTGGGCGATCGGCGCTGGCGAAGGCGATGTTTCGCGCATCACCCAGTTCAGCACGGCACCGGATCGCACCGCCTTCTGGGCGGTGATCGGGGCGACCACGCTGGCCTTCTTCGCCATGGTCGGCTTCGAGGACTCCGTGAACATGGCGGAGGAAACCCAAAATCCGACCCGAATTTTCCCGAAAATCCTGCTGCTCGGCCTGCTGATTACCGGCGTCATCTATGTGCTGGTGTCGATCTCGGCGATCACCCTTGTGCCGCCGGAACAGCTTGGCGAAGGCGAGACGCCACTGCTCAAGGTGGTGCAGGCCGGCGCGCCGAACTTCCCGCTCGAAATCTTCGGCTTCATCACAATGTTTGCTGTCGCCAACAGCGCGCTCATCAACATGCTGATGGCGAGCCGGCTGGTCTACGGCATGAGCCGCGAGCATGTGCTGCCCGCAGCGCTCGGCAAGGTCCACCACTCTCGCCGCACGCCCTATATCGCAATCGGCTTCACCACGCTGCTCGCCTTCGCGCTGATCACCTTCGTCGGTGAAGTGCCGGCCCTCGGTGGCACGACCGCGCTGCTGCTGCTCTGCGTCTTCACGGTGGTGAACATTGCCGTGCTGGTGCTGCGCAAGGATCCCGTCAAGCACGAGCATTTCCGCACGCCGACCTTCCTGCCCGTGGTCGGCGCACTCGCCTGCGCCTTCTTCGCCGGCCCATGGACCGGCCGCGACCCCATCCAGTATACGATCGCGGGCGTTTTGATCGGCGTCGGCGTGTTGCTGTGGTTCGTGACCGTCGCCGTCAACCGCGCCACCGGCGTAAGGCCGGCAGAACCGACGATGGAAGATCTCGGCGGTAGCGGTCCGGTTAACTAGGCGGAAGCTACCCGCCCAGCCCCACCACCTTCGTGTCGGTCTGCGCAAACACCGCGTCCGGCACGAAGAAATCGCCGGCCAGCGGACCTTTCGCTCCGGGCGCGTATTTGGAAAAGTCGCTCACGCCTGCCTCGCGCAGCAGAAGCTCGTCGATGAAAAAATTGCCGGTCGTCTCGCGCGACGGCCGGGTCAGGATGGCATGTGCTGCATCGGCCATGATCTCGGGCGATCGGCTCATCGATGCGACCGCCTCGCCGCCGAGCAGATTGCGGATGGCCGCGGTGTCGATCGCCGTCAGCGGCCACAGCGAATTGACGGCAATGCCGTCTTTGGCGAACTCCGCGCTCATGCCCAGCGTGCACATCGACATGCCGAACTTCGCCATCGTGTAGGCGACATGGTTCTTGAACCATTTTGCTTCCATGTCGAGCGGCGGCGCCAGATTCAGAATGTGAGGGTTTTGTGCTAACTTCAGGTACGGAATGCACATTTTCGAAACCAGAAACGTGCCGCGCGTATTGATCTGGTGCATCAGGTCGTAGCGCTTCATGTCCGTTTCGAGCGTGCCGGTTAGCTGGATCGCGCTGGCATTGTTGATGCAGATGTCGATGCCGCCGAATTTTTCGACGGTCTTTGCAACGGCTTCCGCCACCTGCGCCTCCTCGCGGATATCGCAGATCACCGGCAGCGCCTTGCCGCCCGCCTTCTCAATCTCTTCGGCCGAGGTGTAGATCGTGCCGGGCAGCTTTGGATGCGGCTCTGCGGTCTTGGCCGCGATGGTGACATTAGCGCCGTCGCGCGCAGCCCTCAGCGCAATCGCCAGCCCGATCCCGCGCGATCCACCCGAAATGAAAATCGTCTTGTTCTTCAGCGACATTTTTATCCCTCCCCTTATGCCTGCATGCCTAGTTGGTCGTCACGACGGTATCGGTCGACCCCGCCGTAACGCCGGACGTTCCCACGCCCACCGACCCGGTCTTGACCCGTGTCGTCGCAGTGCCGTCGGCGATCGTCGTGCCGAAGACCCCGCCGCCCATCGCGCAGCCCGACAGGACTATCGCCGTAAGGGCACAAGACAAAGCATTTCGAACCCAGCGCATGACATCACCTCTCTACCATTCTTTTTTCGAAACGGCAGAAGGGATCAAGAATTCGTCGTTTTCGCGGATTTTACCGATCGACCCGATCTCAACCAACAGCACCCTCCAGATACTGCGCGGCGAATTCCTCGCTCGGCGGGATCGGCTTGATCACATCGATCAGCACGCCGTTCGGATCGGCGATGATGAAATGGCGCTGGCCGAAAGGCTCATCCCGCAGCGTTCGCAGGATCGGCAGGCCGGCCGCGAGAATGCGCGCATAGATCGCGTCCGGGTCCTTCACCTCGAAATTGACCAGCAGGCCGGCAGCACTCTTGCCCCGCGCCGGCTCGGGGATAGTCTCGTGATCGGCCTCGACGATGCCGAGATTGACGCGCTTGTCCTCCGACGACTGGAGATGCACATACCAGTCGCTCTCGAACAGCGGCGCAAAACGCAGATGCTGCGTGTAGAAGCTAGCGGTGCCGGCGACATCGTCCGTCATGATGACTGGATAATAGCTGGTGGTTTTCATGGCTTCCAATCTCCTCTGAAAATACATACAGTCTGCATGTAACTTTGAAATAACATACAGGCTGCATGTATGCAACAAGAAACCGGCCGCCGCTCCAACCGCGAACGCACCGAGGCAACGCGCACGGACCTGATCGCCGCCGCGCGAAGGCTTTTCATCGAGAAATCCTATGCCGAAACCGGAACGCCGGAGATCGTCGCTGCCGCCGGTGTCACCCGCGGCGCGCTCTACCATCATTTTTCCGACAAGCAGGCGCTGTTCCGGGCCGTGGTGGAACAGGAAGCGCAGGCCGTGGCCGAAGAAATCGAGCGCGCCTCCCCCGAAACACTGTCCGCCCGGGAAGCCCTGGTAAAAGGCGGCGAGGCTTTTCTGGTCGCCATGAGCGCAGCCGGCCGAACGCGATTGCTGCTGCTCGACGGGCCGGCAGTGCTTGGCCGCGCCGTGATGGACGAAATCGACGGCCAGAACGGCACCCGCACCCTGCGCGCCGGCCTTGCGATCGCCATGCGCGAGGGTGCGATGAGGAAACTTCCGCTCGACGCCATAACCGCGCTGCTATCGGCAGCCTTCGACCGCGCAGCCCTCGCCATCGAGACCGGCGCATCGAGGCAGGATCACACGGTCGCCCTTGCCGCAATGATCGATGGCCTTATGACCGACGGCTTCACGCCACGAAACACGTGAACTGGACGCAACTGGTGGTTTTGTTCGCGCCTTGCGGCATGTACAAAGAACAAGCACGCGCGTTCGGGAATCGGACGAGAATGACCGGAGAATGAAATGGCCCGCGAAGCGCTGAATACGCCTGCCGAAATCCCGGCCGAACTCGATCGCTGGAACTGGGGCGCGTTTTTCCTCAACTGGATCTGGGGCATCGGCAACAGCACCTTCATTGCGCTTCTCGCCCTGATCCCCGGTGTCAACATCGTCATGATCATCGTGCTCGGATTGCGAGGAAGCCGCTGGGCCTGGCGCAACCGATACTGGCGCGACGCCGAGCATTTCCGCAGCACCCAGCGCAAATGGGCGATCGCCGGCCTGATCATCTGGGTACTCGGCATCCTCGCCGCAGCAGCCATGATCGTCGCAGTTCCCATGACGATGAAGAACAGCGACGCCTATCGCATCAGCATGGATGCCGTGCGCGCCAACACCGAGGTCCAGAATGCACTCGGCAACAACGTCACGGGCACGTTCTGGACAAGCGGCAGCATCGACATCCAGGCCGGCGGAACCGGATCGGCCCAGCTGAGCATTCCCGTTCAGGGCGACAAAAACACCGGCACGGTAATCTCAAAGGCCATTCGCACCGGCGGCCAGTGGGACGTTCGCCTTCTGGTCGTGATGACCGAGGGCGCCGATGGCCCAATCGTCCTGGTCAACAAGGACAACCAGTCCATCCCGAAAACCACGATCGGGATTTAGGATCTGGCCGGAGAGTTCGCAGAGGTCAACAACCTCTAGCCGAAGATCTTGTCGCCCTGTTCTTCGATCAGCTGCTTGCCCTTCTTGAAGGCGACGTCGATGGCATCATCCAGAGACGCAAAACGGTCGGCGCGGATGAAGCGGTGTTCCTTGACCACGCCGTCGATTTCCTTGGAGACGACGCCGCAGGTCTGGAACTGCCCGCCTTCCTTGAAAGGCGTTGCCTGGATACGAAATCCGTTGTGCTCGATCTCCTTGCCGGCGACCGGCGCCACTTGACCGGTCTCACCACCGCCACCACCGAAAAGACGCTTCAGAAAAGACATGCACACCTCGTTTCTTGCCTGGCGGTCAGGTTAACCCGTTCGGGCAAAGCAGTCGAGACGGTTGAAGCGATGCTCCTATCCCAGCGAGGCGATGATCTCGCGATAGGCGGCTTCCGGAAACGCCTTGAGCGTGCAGCTGCGCACATTGCCGCCCATGCCGAGCTGCAACGCGAAACGCGCCGCGACCGCATCGTCCGGCGCCTCGCAGACCGCAACCATATCGTAGTCGCCCATGGTCATGTAGAATGCCTTGAAGGAACCGCCCATGTCGGCGAGCTGCTTTCTTGCGGCGTCGAGCCGGCGCGGCGATTCGCGCACGTTTTTCACACCCGTTTCCGTCCAGTTCAGAAGCATGATGTAGGTCGTCACGGTACACCTCCCTCCGGTGCCGTGACTCGGGTCAGCGCCGTGTCAGGCGGCCGGGTTCACAGCCCTCCGCTTCTGCCACGCATAGTATGAGCCGATGCTAAAATACCGGCAAGCTAGCTCAACGGTGGATGGCAACGAAAAAGGGCGGCCTGAGCCGCCCTTTTCATGTCGTGCTTTCCAGCGCGATTTAGCTGTCGAGGAAGCTGCGCAGCTTGCGCGAGCGGCTCGGGTGCTTGAGCTTGCGCAGCGCCTTGGCTTCGATCTGGCGGATACGTTCGCGGGTAACCGAGAACTGCTGGCCGACTTCTTCCAGCGTGTGGTCGGTGTTCATGCCGATGCCGAAGCGCATGCGCAGCACGCGTTCTTCACGCGGCGTGAGCGAAGCCAGAACCCGCGTCGTGGTTTCGCGAAGGTTGGCCTGAATCGCGGCGTCGATCGGCAAGATCGCCATCTTGTCCTCGATGAAATCGCCGAGGTGGCTGTCTTCCTCGTCGCCGACCGGCGTTTCGAGCGAAATCGGCTCCTTGGCGATCTTCAGGACCTTGCGAACCTTTTCGAGCGGCATTGCCAGCTTTTCGGCCAGCTCTTCCGGCGTCGGCTCGCGGCCGATTTCGTGAAGCATCTGGCGTGACGTGCGCACGATCTTGTTGATCGTTTCGATCATGTGCACCGGAATGCGGATCGTGCGTGCCTGGTCGGCGATCGAACGGGTGATTGCCTGCCTGATCCACCACGTCGCATAGGTGGAGAATTTGTAGCCGCGGCGATATTCGAACTTATCGACCGCTTTCATCAGGCCGATATTGCCTTCCTGAATGAGATCGAGGAACTGCAGGCCGCGATTGGTGTACTTCTTGGCGATGGAAATCACGAGGCGAAGATTTGCCTCGACCATTTCCTTCTTGGCGATCGCGGCTTCACGTTCGCCCTTCTGCACCTGGTTCACGATCTTGCGGAACTCGGCGATCGAGATCGCGGTTTCGGTGGCGAGATTCTGGATCTCGGCGCGAAGGTCGCGGATCGTATCCTTCTCGCGCGTGGTGAATTCCTTCCAGCCACGCGACGTGAGATTGGAGATCGAGCGCGTCCAGTTCGGATCGAGCTCCGAGCCGTGGTATTCCTTCAGGAACTCCTCGCGGCGCACGCCAAAGCTTTCGGCCAAGCGCAGCAGCTTGCCTTCGTTCTGCACCAGGCGCTTGTTGATGTCGTAGAGCTGCTCCACCAGCGCCTCGATGCGGGCGTTGTTGAGCGACAGCGACTTCACGGCGGTGATGAGCTGATCCTTCAGCTCCTTCAGGCGGCGGTCCTGGCTGGGCGACAGGGTACCCTGCGCGGCGAGGCGGTTTTCCACCTGCTGGTCCTGAAGCTTGCGTAGCTTCTTGTAGGTGTCGGCGATGACGTCGAGCGTCTCCATGACCTGCGGGCGAAGCTCCGCTTCCATGGCTGCCAGCGACAGGCTGGCCTCGTCCTCGTCCTCGTCTTCTTCTTCCGAGCGGTTTTCGCCGCCGACATTGGTGATGTCATCATCGTCGCGCGAACGGCGCGGCGGGTTGCGGTCCTCGGGCGTCTTCGGGCGTTCCAGCTCTTCCTGGCGCTCCAGCGTCGGCGCCTGCCTGGCCTCGGGGCCGGCATAGGTGGCTTCGAGATCGATGATCTCGCGCAGCAGGATCTTGGCCTCGTTGAGCTCGTCACGCCAGATGATGATGGCCTGGAAGGTCAGCGGGCTTTCGCACAGACCTGCAATCATCGTCTCGCGGCCGGCCTCGATGCGCTTGGCGATGGCGATTTCGCCTTCGCGCGACAGAAGCTCCACCGAGCCCATCTCGCGCAGATACATGCGGACGGGATCGTCGGTGCGGTCGGTCGGTTCTTTCTTTGTCGTGGTGGCGGCAACGGCCGTGCCGGTCTGCTCGGCAAGCTCGTTGGCGTCCTCCTCGGCGTCGGCAGCATTATTGCTTTCGCCTTCGGCCTCTTCGCCGGCCTCGTCATCCTCGACGACATTGATGCCCATGTCCGAAAGCATGGCCATGGTGTCCTCGATCTGCTCGGAGGTCACTTCCTCCGAGGGCAGCACCGAGTTCAGCTCATCCATGGTCACATAGCCGCGCTTCTTCGCGACCTTGATCATCTTCTTGACAGCATCATCGGAAAGGTCGAGCAGAGGGCCATCGGTGGCGCCTTCGCGTTCGGTCTCGACCTCTTCCTTTTCCTTTGTCGCCATTCTTTTGCTTTCTCCAAGCCGGATGTTGCGAAGCCTTCGAGACTCCGATAACCCGGGCAAATCAACACACGCTTTACTGCGATTCACGAGCCAGTAGCAGCGCGTGTCTTAAGTCCTGATTAACCCTGATAACTGGGGCGGGTTGCCTGCGCCGTCCAGATCAGTACTCCGTTTTGTCATGTTTGGGTGCGGACGTGCCCGCGCATTAACGTTTCGAATCGTTCTGATTCCGCCAATCCGACGGAAGGTCAAGCGCCTGTCGCATGATTCGCGTTAAAAAAGCGAATCAATTGAAGGATTGCGACCTTCCTGCCTCACCGGCTTCCACACAGCTTTGCCAACCACGCCGGCAAAATAGTGCATCAAACCAATTCATCAAGCACGGCCGGCACGACCCGACGATATACCAAAGCCTTCGATCAGCGCTTCGGTCGCCTGCACGTCACGAAATTGCGCCTGGATTTCCACCAGGTGGCGGTAGTTTTCGTCTGTGGGGTCAGTCGCGAGAGCCGTCTCAGCTACTTTCAGCTCCTTATGTAGAGTGCGCGCGCTGCGGTGCAAGTGCAGCACCTGGACAAAGGCGTCGCGGGCGTCCTCGATCGCGGCGTCTTCCAGCGCCGGCCATTGCCGCGCCCGCTTCGTAAGCGTCACCGCACGCTCCCACACATCGATGCACCCGGCGCGGCCAATCGTCTCGATCACCGCGTCTCTGCTATTTCCCGCGCCATGCGCTAGGGCGTCGATCAGCGCAGTATGGAGTTTGCGCAGGTCGGCATTGGCCAGATCGAGCCGCTCGACATGATCGAAATGCTCTTCGACAAGTGCTGGATGGTTGACCAGCGCCACGATCAGCACCGCCTCGCGAACCGACATGACTTCGCCTGCCCGCTTGACCAGGGACGACCGGCCCAGGCTCTCCGAGATCGCAGTGCGCCCGTTGACGGCGGCACCACCGCGCGACCATTGGCCGCCCTGCCCGCCGCCGAAGCGCCCCTTGTCGCGGTCGCCCGGCCGCTGCTGTCTGTTGCCGCGCTGCGAGCCGAAGAAACTCAGCACGCGCTCGCGCATGTTCTGCGCATAGTGGTAACGCACGCTCTCGTCCTGAATACGCGACGTCAGCTCCCGCAGCGTCTTTTCAAGATCGGCGCGGCGCTCGGGCGTGTCGAAGACGCCGCCCGAGGTCTCGCGCATCCACAAAAGCTCTGCCAGCGGGCGCGCCTCCGACAGCACCGCCTTGAACGCCTCCGGCCCCTCGGCCTTGACCAGATCGTCAGGATCCTTGCCTTCCGGCAGAAGCGCGAACCGCGCCGTGCGCCCGGCCTGCACCATCGGCAGCACCATGTCGGCGGCGCGCCAGGCGGCACGCAGGCCGGCCTGGTCGCCGTCGAAGCACAGCACCGGCTCGCCGGTCATGCGCCAAAGCAGATCGAGCTGATTTTCGGTCAGCGCCGTGCCGAGCGGTGCCACCGCATTCTCGAATCCCGCCTGCGCCAGCGCGATCACGTCCATATAGCCTTCGACGGCAATCACCGTGCCGTCCTTGCCCATCGCCTTGCGGGCACGGGCGAAATTGTAGAGCACATTACCCTTGTGGAAGAGCTCGGTGTCGGGCGAATTCATGTATTTGGCGAGCGCATCCGGCGCGAGCGCCCTGCCGCCGAAGGCGATGATACGGCCCCGCGAGTCCGGGATCGGAAACATGATGCGGTCGCGAAACCAGTCATACGAGACCGGAATGTCGTCGCCGTGCCGGACAAGGCCGCAGGCCTCGATCTGCGCCTTCTCGACGCCCTTGCTGGCCAGATGTTCCTTCAGCGCATTGCGGCTGTCCGGCGCAAAGCCCAGCCGGAAAGCCTGCTGCGTCGCCGGCGTCAGACCACGATCGCGCAGATAAGCCCGCGCCTTGGCGCCATCCGCACTTTGCAGCCGCTCCTCGAAGAACTTCGTCGCCATTTCCATGACGTCGTGCAACGAGGCCCGCTCGCGCTCACGCCGCTCCTCATTGGCGTCGCGCGCCGGCATCGGCACGCCGGCCATGTCGGCGATGCGCTCGACGGCTTCGGGAAAGCTCATGCCGTCGAGTTCCGTCAGGAACTTGAAATGATCGCCCGAAACGCCGCAGCCGAAACAGTGATAGCGGCCCTTCTTGTCCTCGCAGTGGAAGCTCGGCGACTTTTCGCCATGGAACGGACAGCAGGCCCAGAAATCGCCACGCGACGCGTTGGTCTTCTTCCTTTCCCACGACACGCGCATACCGATCACGGACGAAATCGGCACGCGATCGCGTATCTCGTCAAGGAATGAGGGCGGGAAGCGCATGGTTCTGGCTCACTTTCCATTTCATATAACCATGAGCGCGGCGCGATGCGACTGCCGACTTGACCAATACCCGCTTTTCACAGGGCAAATCAGGCCGATCGCTTCATTTCCGACACTTTGCGTCGGCAGGGAACGGCCCATGACCATGGACGAAAAATATTATCCGGCTAAACTAATGCCGGACAGATCATGACTACGATTCGTATCACAGACGACCCTCCAAGGCGCCTCGCGAAGGCGCCGGTAGCCGCTTGCGTTGAAAGTGCGCGCCCATGAGCGGATCGGTCGTCCTTCTCCACCTTGCCGGCGCGGTTGCGCTGATGCTGTTTGCCACCCGCATGGTGAAAACCGGCGTCGAGCGCGCCTATGGCGACGTCCTGCGCCATCGCCTGCGCGCCACCATGCGCAATCCCTTCCTGGCCGTTCTGGCCGGCACCGGGCTGGCGATTGCCTTTCAAAGCTCGACGGCTGTCACCCTGCTGGTCAGTTCCTTCGCCGGATCCGGCATCGTCTCGGGTGCCGCCGGCCAGCTTGCCGTGCGCGGCGCCGAGATCGGTTCGGCCCTGGTAGTCAAGCTGCTGACATTCGACCTGACGCTGCTTGTGCCGCTGTGCCTGGTCTCGGGAACGGTCATGTTCATGGCGACCGAGCGGCGCGACTGGCGTCAGATCGGCCGCATACTGGTCGGCATCGGCCTGTTGATCCTGTCGCTGGAGATGATCGGGCAGGCATCCGAGCCGCTGCGCGAAAGCCGGCTCATGCCGGTCATCATCAACTATTTCTCCACCGACCTGATCACGGCCTTTCTTCTGGCCGGGCTCGTCACCTGGCTGTTCCAATCCAGCATCGCCGCCGTGCTTTTGATGGCGACGCTGGCCGGCCGCGGCTTCATCACGCCTGAGCTCGGCATCGCGCTGGTGCTGGGCGTCAACCTCGGCTCCTCGCTCATCGCACCGCTGCTCACCCGCACGGCCGAGCCCGCTGTTCGCGTCGTGCCCATCGGCAACCTGTTGATGCGCGGCATGGGCTCGGTGGTCATGCTGATCCTGTTCATGACGTTCAAGCCAACCGTCGCTTTTCTCGGAGCCACGGCGCCAGACCAGATCGTCAATGCGCATATCCTCTTCAACGTCATCATCCTGATCGCCGGCATTCCGCTCGCCGGGCTCGTCTACAAGGCGTCGGAGCGCATCGTCGCCCTCGGCACACCACCGGAATCGGCGGAGTCACTTGCCACCGTCGAGCTCAGCGCGCTCAACGAAGCCGCTCTCGATATGCCGAGCCAGGCGCTCGCCAATGCCACGCGCGAGGTGGTGCGCGTTTGCGAGACCGTCGAGATCATGCTGAAGCGCATCATCGAGCTCTACGAAAAGGCCGACCCGGAAAAAATCAGGGCGTTGGCCGCATTGGACGACCGTGTCGACCGCAAGCACGCCGCGATAAAGCTCTACCTCGCCAAGGCGACAGCCCGGCCGATGACCGAGGATGAAGCGCTACGCTGCCAGGAATTGATCGGCGCCTGCGTCAAGCTGGAGCAGGTCGGCGACATCATCGTGCGCAACATGCTCGTCCACGTACAGAAGAAGTTCGACCGCGGGCTGGAGTTCACCGACGAAGGCTGGCGCGAACTGACCGCCTTCCACGCCTCGGTGCTGGCCAATGCCCGGCTCGCCTTCAACGTGCTGATATCGCGCGACGCCACCACCGCGCGCCAGCTCGTGCAGGAAAAGGACCGGCTGCGCGATTTCGAGAAGGAAACCAGCAACAGCCATTTCGTGCGCCTGCGCGACGGCACCGCCAAGAGCGTCGAGACAAGCTCCATCCACCTCGACACCATCCGCGACCTCAAGCAGATCAACTCGCTGCTGGCGTCGATGGTCTATCCGGTTCTGGAGGAACAGGGTTTGCTGAGCGGGTCACGGCTGAAGACCGGGTAATATGCGCTGCCTCTTCCTTCTCCCCTTGCGGGAGAAGGTGGCCGACCCGAAGGGGAGGTCGGATGAGGGGTGTTGGAAGAAACGAGGCGCTTCAATGAGGCTGCCAAGGTGCCAACCCTGCCACGACGCACTCCGTCCAGCACCCCTCATCCGTCTTGGCGCTACGCGCCAATCCACCTTCTCCCACAAGGGGAGAAGGAAAGGGCGTTCTCACAACACGATCCGAAACCGCAAGCTCTCCTCGCCGCCATAGGCGGCATCCTCGAAGAAGCGCTCCACCAGCACGCCGCCATTGGCGGTGATGACTTTCTGCGAAGGCAGATTGTCCGGCTTGGCGGTGATCTCGACATAATCGAGCCCCAGCGCCCGCGCTTCCGGCAGAAGCAGCGCCAAAGCCTGCGTGGCATAGCCGCGCTGCCGCCTCCACGGCACCACCGCATAGCCGATATGACCAAGCACATGCGGTGGCAGCTCTGAAGTGCCTTTCTGCCAGCGAAAGCCGATGGAACCGGCCAGCTCGCCGTCCCACATCCAGCGGCGGTATCCCGGCAGGCGCGGCACCTGCCTGCCGTCGGGCAATGTGATCGACCCGCCCTTGGCCTCGGGATCGTCGAGGCTTGCCACGAAGGCTGCAGCATCGCGGTCGATCGCGTCCAGCTGCGCGCGGATCGTCTCGGCCGGGCGCACATTGTCCGGCGACCAGCCGCGCTCCAGCGCCTGCATATAGGTCGGCAGATATTCGAGCGACGGTTTTACCAGCTTTATAGTCATGAAATGCGCTCAGTCAGAAAGCGGGAACGCAGCACGCATTATTTGCAGCAGGCTTCCGCAGAAACGTAAAGGCGCACCGTTCGCTTCCTCAGTGCGTGGTCTGCATCTGGCCCGGCGCCGGCTGCGTGCGCATGTTGACGATGGGATCGACTTGCGCCGCCGGCGGCTCCAACCCGGTGGCCACGACGGACACCTTGAACTGACCCTTGAGCGTTTCGTCGAAGATAGCGCCAACGATGATGTCGGCCTCGTCGCCCGCTTCTTCGCGGATACGGGTCGCGGCTTCGTCCACCTCGAACAGCGTCATGTCCAGGCCGCCCGAAATCGAGACCAGGACGCCTCTTGCGCCCTTCATCGAATTCTCATCCAGCAACGGATTGGCGATGGAGGCTTCGGCAGCCTTTCTGGCGCGGCCCTCGCCAGTACCGACGCCGGTGCCCATCATCGCGCGGCCCATGTCCTTCATGACGGTTTTCACGTCGGCGAAGTCGAGATTGATCAGGCCTTCCTTGACGATGAGATTGGTGATGCAGCTCACGCCCGAATAAAGAACCCGGTCGGCGATGCCGAAGGCATCCTCAAAACTGGTCTTTTCGGTAGCGATCCTGAACAGGTTCTGGTTCGGAATGACGATGACCGTATCGGCAGCCTGGCGCAGCAGCTCGATGCCGCGCTCGGCCATCTGCATGCGGCGCTTGCCCTCGAAGGTGAACGGCTTGGTCACGACGGCCACCGTCAGAATGCCGGCGTCGCGCGCAGCTTTGGCGATCACATGGGCAGCACCCGTTCCGGTGCCGCCGCCCATGCCGGCCGTGACGAAGCACATATGCGTGCCGGCAAGATGGTCCATGATCTCGTCGATGGATTCCTCGGCCGCCGCCTGGCCGATCTCGGGCAGCGATCCAGCCCCCAGACCCTCGGTCACCAGCGCGCCCAACTGGATCAGCCGCGGCGCCTTCGACATGGTCAGCGCCTGCGCGTCGGTGTTGGCCGCGATGAAGTCCGTGCCCTCCAGGCCTTCGGCGATCATGTTGTTGACGGCGTTGCCGCCGCCACCGCCGACGCCAATGACCGTCAGCTTCGGCCGCATTTCCGAGATTTCCGGTTTCTTGGAGGTGCTCATATTGTCATTTCCTCTGCAGCGCCCCTGCCCCGAATCGGATCAACAACAGGGAATCAGATACTAGGGGGTGGTGCAAGGCATTGAGCCGGAACGAGCCGCCTAACAGGCCTTTCTTCACAGGTCAGCCCGGCTCTTCAGGTTGAAGAGCCGGGCTGATATCGACTTTTACGGGAGTGCACTCCCTGACTGCCGGCTATTGCAGCATCGTCTTGACGATGCCGCTGGCCTTGGAGAAGTCCATCTTGCCGGCATATTTGTCCTTCAGCGCGTTCATGCAACGGCCCATATCGCGCAGGCCGTCGGCGCCGACCTCGTCAATCACCGCCTGGCAGGCCTTCTTCACGTCTTCATCGCCAAGCTGCTTGGGCATGAAATCGCGAATGATCTCGATCTCGTCGCGCTCCTGGGCGGCAAGCTCCAGCCGGTTGCCTTCCTCGAAGGCCTTGGCCGACTCCTCGCGCTGCTTCACCATCTTGGCCAGGATCAGCATGATCTCCTCATCGCTCACCGGGTCCTTGCCGACGCCGCGATGCGCAATGTCGCGATCCTGGATGGCGGCATTGATCAGCCGCAGCGTCGAGGTGCGGCGCTTGTCCTGCGCTTTCAGCGCGGTCTTGAGGGCCTGGGCGATGATCTCGCGCATGGCGGTAACTCCTTCGTAGCGGCGGCGAACAATAGACCATGTTCCCGAGACGTGGGAACCGGTTTTCGGCGGCTCGAAGACACCTCAAAGCCGCATCCCGATTCCTCGGGAAGAATGCAGCCTCTAATGCCGTCGAGTAAACATTGCAAACCAATGCATGCGGTCAACTCCCTGATATCGTTAGGGAAAATATTTAACCGCAATCGTTTGCGCGCTCATTGACCGCGTCAACACCTTCGCCTATTGTCCGCGCCTTGCATGGACTAGTTTTCGGGTTGTGCACGGGGGGTTTGCGATTATCGCGGCAGCCCGTGCTTTTCGTTGCGCCATATGGCCCTTGCCGGGCCATCTTGCAAGGGCGCGGCACTGCCTCCACCCGCTGACGATGCCGACAGAGATGAACGTTATACGGAGTAGCTGACATGGCCGCGACCACCGCCCCCTGGGCAACCGAAGTGCCGACCGCAGTGCTGGTTCTGGCCGACGGAACGGTCATCGAGGGCCGCGGCCTCGGCGCGACGGGTTCGGCGGTCGCCGAGGTCTGCTTCAATACCGCACTCACCGGCTACCAGGAAATCCTCACCGACCCATCCTATGCCGGCCAGATCGTCACCTTCACCTTCCCGCATATCGGCAACATCGGCACCAACAACGAAGACATCGAAGACCTCAATCCGGCCGCGCGCAACGGCGCCGTCGGCGCGGTGTTCAAGGCCGATGTCACCAACCCGTCGAGCTACCGCGCAGCCGGTGATCTCGACGCGTGGCTGAAGAAGCGCGGCATCGTCGCCATGTCCGGCATCGACACCCGCGCGCTCACCGCGCTCATCCGCGAAAAGGGTTCGCCCAATGCGATCATCGCCCATGCGCCGGACGGCAAGTTCGATCTCCCCGACCTGAAGGCCCGTGCCGCAGCATGGTCCGGCCTCGTCGGCCTCGACCTCGCCAAGGAAGTCACCTCCGGCCAGTCCTCGGTCTGGCGCGAGACGCCCTGGGTCTGGAACGAAGGCTACGCCGAGCAGGATGCCCCGACCATGCACGTCGTCGCCATCGATTACGGCGTGAAGCGCAACATCCTGCGGCTGCTCGCCGGCCTCGGTGCGAAAGTCACCGTCGTGCCGGCCAAGACCGGCGCTGACGAAATCCTCGCCATGAAGCCGGACGGCATCTTCCTGTCCAATGGCCCCGGCGATCCCGCCGCCACCGGCGAATATTCCGTGCCGGTCATCAAGGACCTGCTCAAGACCGAGATCCCGGTCTTCGGCATCTGCCTCGGCCACCAGATGCTGGCGCTGGCGCTCGGCGGCAAGACCGAGAAGATGCACCAGGGTCACCACGGCGCCAACCACCCGGTCAAGGACCACACCACCGGCAAGGTCGAGATCGTGTCGATGAACCACGGCTTCGCGGTCGACGCGAAATCGCTGCCGGAAGGCGTTGAAGAGACTCACGTTTCGCTGTTCGACGGCTCGAACTGCGGCATCGCGCTCAAGGGCCGCCCGGTGTTCTCCGTCCAGCATCACCCGGAAGCCTCCCCCGGCCCGCAGGATTCGCACTATCTCTTCCGCCGCTTCGTCAACCTCATCCGCGAGCGCAAGGGCGAACCGGCATTGGCCGAGCGCTGAGACCTTATCGATCTCAGAAGCAAATATCGAAAAGGCCACCTACAGGGTGGCCTTTCTGTTACTATGGCTGCCACTGGCTTTTTGCCGCATGACGCCTATGTCACAGGGGTAGACGCGGCAGACAGGCTTATATCTCAGGCAGATCATGAGGTCCGCCATGGAAAGCACCAGCTTTACCCCCACCACCAACCCGGCCAAGACGGGCATTCTCGGGCTTTGTCCGCGCTGCCAGAAAGGCCATCTGTTTCAGGGCTTCGTGAAACTTGCGCCGCGATGCGAAGTTTGCGGCCTTGACTATTCCTTTGCCGATCCGGCCGATGGCCCGGCCTTCTTCTCGATGACGATCGTCGCGGTGCCGGCCCTTCTCTTCGCGCTCTGGCTGCAACTGACCTATGAGCCGCCGATCTGGGTTCATCTGCTGACCACCCTGCCTCTGACCCTTCTTGCCTGCACCGCGCTGTTGCGACCGTTGAAAGGCTGGCTCGTCTGCTCGCAGTTCTTCCACAAGGCAGAGGAAGGTTCGATCGATCGCGAATGGCATGCCAAGGCAGTGCGTGACCGCGACGCCGGCAAGGTGTGAATCAAAAGGCCCGCCCGGTCAGCCGGGCAGGCCTTTTGAATATCTCTCAGCGATAGATCAGATGGGGTTGTTGAACGTATCGCAATCCGCCAGCTTGCCGCTCTGGAAGCCACGCTTGAACCACGTCACGCGCTGTGCCGAGGTGCCGTGGTTGAAGCTTTCCGGCACGACATAGCCTTGCGTCTTGCGCTGTAGCGTATCGTCGCCGATCTGCTGGGCGGCATTCAGCGCCTCTTCAAGGTCGCCCTGCTCGAGCAGGCCCTTCTGGGCGGTGAAATGACCCCAGATGCCGGCGAAGCAATCGGCCTGCAGTTCGACGCGTGTCGACATCTGGTTGGCCTGCGCCTCACCCATCTGTTGGCGCATCTGATTGAATTTCGGCAGGATGCCGGTCAGGTTCTGCACATGGTGGCCGACCTCATGCGCCAGCACATAGGCCTGGGCGAAATCGCCCGAAGCGCCGAACTGCCGGTCGAGCTGGTCGTAGAAGGCGAGGTCGATATAGACCTTGCGGTCGCCGGGGCAATAGAACGGACCGGAAGCCGCAGAAGCGAAGCCGCAGGCCGAACGCGTCTGACCTGAAAACAGCACCATCGTCGGCTCTTCGTATTTCAAACCCTCGGCCTGGAATATGCCGCTCCAGACGTCTTCCGTTTCGGCAAGCACGGTGGAGACGAACTGCTTCATCTCGTCATTGGATTTCGGTTCGGTCTGGCTGATCTGGCCACCACCGCCGGGGATAGCACCATCGCCGCCTGCCAATATCGCCATCGGATCGATGCCGCAGGCCTTCAGCGCGAAGAACAGCACCACCAGGATGATGATGCCCGAAAGTCCGCCACCGCCTGTCGCACCGCCGATCGGAATGCGGAAGCCGCCGCCGCGTCCAAGCCCGCCACCGCCGAAGCCGCCGCCCTGGCCGCGCTCGTCCTCAACATTCTCACTCTGCCGACGACCTTTCCAAAGCATGCCAACCTCTTCCCTGTTTCGCCGCGCCCATGCATGCCCGCTACCGCGAGCTGACCTAAACAGACAATTACTCCAACGGTTGCATCAAGTCACAAGAAATTTGGAACGCATGGGCAATCCCGATACGCACAACTCACAGCGATCTTCGTTTTCAAGCAGATGAAAAAGGAGTAGCTTCAATGCGATAAACCCAGCCGGCTTTCAGGCGAGGTCAAATATGACCACCGAGGAGGACGTTGCGAGGCACTACAGTCACGGCGCGCTTGAACGCGCGATCCTCGACGCGCTGAAGACAGCCGGGAAGGATGTTGACCGCCTCGACCCCGCAGACCTTTCCGGCGCCGACGAGTTCCATCTCGGCTGGCTCGCCGCCACCGTCGATCTGGCCAACGACCTTGCCATCTCCCCGGGCATGAAACTGCTCGATGTCGGCGCCGGCATCGGCGGACCGGCGCGCTATTTTGCCGAGCATCACGGCTGCACCGTCATCGGCGTCGACCTCACCGAGGAGTTTGTCAGCGTTGCAACCTCGCTAACCGGGCGCTGCGGGCTTGCGGACCTTGTCTCGTTCCGGCAGGCGAGCGCGCTTTCGCTGCCTTTCGAGGACGCCAGCTTCGACCGCGCCACCCTGATCCATGTCGGCATGAACATCGGCGACAAGGCCGGCGCGTTCCGCGAGGTGCATCGCATTCTCAAGAAGGGCGGCGTGTTCGGCGTCTACGACATCATGAATATCAGCGGCCAGGACCTACCCTACCCGATGCCCTGGGCCGACACGCTGGAAACCAGCTTCGTCGAAGCGCCTGCGACCTACCGCAGGCTGCTGACGAAAGCCGGCCTCATGATCGTCACGGAGAAGAACCGGCGCCAGATGGCGCTGACGCTCGGTCGCGAAATGCGTGAAAACGCCGCCAAAAACGGCGCACCCATGCTCAGCCTGCACACGCTGATGGGGCCGGCAACACCACAGCGGCTGGGTAATGTCATGACTGCCCTTGCCGACGGCACGATCGCACCTATCCAGATGCTGGCCCGCAAGTTGTGATGAAGCTGGTCTTCCTCGTAGCAGCCGACGCGGAACCTCGCCGTCTCTTCAGCCGTTGCAGATGATCGTTGTCAGGAGGAGTTGACCCAATGCCGTATGTCGATGGTTTCATTCTTGCAGTGCCGACCGAGAAGATGGAGGACTACAAGAAAATGGCGCAGACGGCCGGCGAGATCTGGATAGATCACGGCGCACTTTCCTTCGTCGAGACTGTGGCAGACGATGTGCCCTATGGCGAAGTCACATCCTTCCCGCGCGCCGTGCTGCAAAAGGAAGGCGAAACGGTCGTCTTCTCCTGGATCACCTATGAATCGCGCGAGGCCCGCGACGAAATCAACAAGAAGGTGATGGCCGACCCACGCCTCAAGATCGACGATCCGCACAGCATGCCCTTCGACGGCAAGCGCATGATCTATGGCGGGTTCAAGACGCTGATCGAACTCTAGCGATCGTTTGATGCCGCCGGCGCAAGGGCCATACCGTTTACTTCTGCTTCGTCCCCGCGCTCTTGCCGTCGGAACTGCGTGAGCGTTCCTCGAAGCGCTTTTCGCCCTTCTTCAGGTCGCTGCCTGTCTTCGCCTCCACCTTGCGTTCTTCCTTGGCAGTGGCCTGCTTGAGGCCCTTGGCGGCTGCCTTGCCTTTTGCGGTCGGTGCTTCCTTCACGCCCATGATTTTTCCTCCACGTTGACGCCGGTACATTCCGGCTAGCACCAACGCGCCATCTTCCCCGTCGTTCCGGGCAATTGCAGAACCAGCAACGGCATTGCCGAAGCATGTTCTGCACCGCGCCAAAATATTCCGCAGCGCACCACTTGCGCTTGCGGCAATTCCGCGCCATTTTGAGAATGATTTGCAATTGCAAGAATTCTCAGCCATAGAGCCAGGAATGGATTTCAAGCCCCGCACGATGGAAGACCTCACCGGCTGGCGTCAGCCGCGCGGCGAGGCATCCCTTTCGGACGTCCATCGTTCCATCGCCATCAGAACCAGCGGTCCCGGCTGGCGCCGGGCGATTTCCTTCGTCGGCCCCGGCTACCTCGTCGCCGTCGGCTATATGGACCCCGGCAATTGGGCCACCTCGCTCGCCGGTGGCTCGAAATTCGGCTACGCCCTGCTCACCGTCGCGCTCGTCTCCAACATCATGGCGATCGTGCTGCAGGCGCTTTGCGCGCGCCTCGCCATCGGCTCGGGCCGCGATCTCGCCCAAGCCTGCCGCGACGCCTATGGCAAGCCGGTCGCCTATGTCCTGTGGTTCATGGCCGAGATCGCCATCGTCGCCACCGACATTGCCGAGGTCATCGGCACGGCTATCGGCCTCAACCTGATCTTCGGCATCCCGCTCGAGATCGGCGTGCTCATCACCGCGCTCGATGTTTTCCTGATCCTCTATCTCCAGAAACTTGGCTTCCGCTGGGTCGAGGCGCTCATCATCACGCTGCTCGGCGTCATCGCCGCCTGTTTCGCCGTGCAGATCGCGCTGGCCGATCCTGACTGGGGCGGCGTCATCCGCGGCTTCGCCCCCACCACCGAGATCGTCACCAACCCGGAAATGCTCTATCTGGCGCTCGGCATCCTCGGCGCCACCGTCATGCCGCACAATCTCTATCTGCATTCCGGCATCGTCCAGACCCGCGCCTATGGCGACACCGTGCCGGAAAAGCGCCAGGCGCTGAAATACGCCACCATCGATTCCACGGTCGCGCTGATGTTCGCGCTGCTCATCAACGCCGCGATCCTGATCCTGGCGGCTGCGACCTTCAACAAAGCCGGCCAGACCGACATCGTCGAGATCGGCCAGGCGCACTCCCTGCTCGCACCGCTGCTGGGCCTCGCCATCGCGCCGACCCTCTTCGGCATCGCGCTGATCTGCTGCGGCATCAATTCGACGGTCACCGCGACGCTCGCCGGCCAGATCGTCATGGAGGGTTTTCTCCACATCAAGCTGCCGCCATGGCTGCGCCGCCTGATCACACGCGCCATCGCCATCATTCCCGCCGCCGGCGTCACCATCTGGTACGGCGACAGCGGCACGGCCAAGCTCTTGATCCTCACCCAGGTCGTGCTCAGCCTGCAGCTTTCCTTTGCCGTGTTTCCGCTGGTTATGTTCACCGCAAACAAGGCCAAGATGGGCGCGCTAGTAGCACCGCGCTACCTCACCGCCTTTGCAATGCTGATCGCGGTCGTCATCGCGCTGCTGAACATAAAGCTGCTGTTCGATTTCGTTCTCGCCTGAGCCGCTGACATTCCCGATTGCGGCGGCTAAAACATAGCCGGCATCTGGAGTCGGCTCATGAAAATAGCAGTCATCGCAGACATTCACGGCAACGTCGTTGCACTCGACGCCGTCCTCGCCGACCTTGAAAAACGTGGCGGTGCAGACCTGATCGTCAATCTCGGCGATTGCGTCGCCGGACCTCTCTGGCCGCGCGAGACTTTCGAGCGCCTCGAAAAGCTCGGCCTGCCGACCGTGCGCGGCAATCACGACCGCCGCGTAGCCGAGGAGGTCTCGGAAGACATGTGGCCCTCCGATCGCTTTGCGCATGAGCAGCTTACGCCGCAACAGCGCGATGCACTGGCCGCCCTGCCCCTCCAGCTGGAGATCGCGCCTTCGGTGCTCGCCTTCCACGCCCGGCCCGATCATGACGAGCGCTACCTTGCCGACGCCATCGTCGACGGCCATCTCGTGCGCGCACCGCTGGTGGCGATCGAGAAACGGCTTGGCCAGCTCGATCCTGCTTACAGGCTGCTGCTCTGCGGCCACTGAACTTGTGCGGCTTTCGGACGGCCGGATGATCTTCAATCCCGGAAGCGTCGGCGAGCCCGCATATTTCGACGACACCGAACCGGCGCACGCTTCGCAACAAGGTTCGCCGCACGCGCGCTACGGCATGGTCGAGATCGACCCCGAGGGCGCGATGCACTTCGAGTTCTTCGCCATCACCTATGATTGGGAAAGTGCTGCGCGACAGGCCGAGCAAACAGGCCGGCCGGAATGGGCCCATGCTCTGCGCACAGGCTTCATGCCGGCCTGATGTAGTTCCCTATTCGGCAGGCGTCGCAGCCATGAAGCGGCGATGCGAGCGCAGGCCGGCATAAAGCACTGCAAGTGCCGCAACAGGGAACAAGGCAGCGACGAAGCCGAGATCGGCCGGCGCCGCATATTCCAGCACCCGCCCGCCGAGCGCGGTGCCTGCGGCAATGCCGAAATACATCGCCGAGGCATTGAGCGAGAGCGTCAGATGCGCAACCTCGGGTGCATAGCCGACAATGCGGCTTGCCTGTGCAGGCGGGAATGCCCAGCCGATGATGCCCCAGGGCAGCATGATGCCGATCAGCAGCGGCCCGGCAAGGTGATGCGGCAGGAGATGCAGGCCGAATGCGATGGCCAGCGCAATCGCCACCGAAGCCACGAGCGAACCCACGACCATCCGCGTCGCGCCGATTCGGTCGGCCAGGTAGCCGCTGGACAGATTGCCGATCACCGCACCGACGCCGAAGGCGAGCAGCAGGCCGGGCAAGGACAGCTTGGACAGCCCCGCCCCATCGATCGCCAGCGGCGCCAGATAGGAAATGATCATGAAACCGCCGGCAAGATACAGGAAGGTCACCACCAGCGACGGCGCAATGCCGGCACGGCCGATGATGCTGAAGCGCTCGCCAAGCGTCAGCTTCGTTCCCGACAGCCCGCGCGGCAGGCGGAACCACAGCACGGTCGCACAAGCCAGCGCCAGCAGCGAGATCGCACCGAATGTGCCGCGCCAGCCCCAGACTGCAGCAATCAGCGCACCCAGCGGCGCGCCGAGCGCCACCGCAAAGGTCGTACCGCCCACCACCACCGATATCGCCAAAGCGCGATGCTCGGGCCCAGCCAGCGAGACGGCGGTCGCCTGTGCGGTGGCGGCGAACAGGCCGCTCGCCATGCCCATGACGATCTGTGCAAGCAGCAATGTCGTGAACGATACACTGGTGGCGGCAATCGCGTTGCCGGCCACGAAGGTCAGCATCGCCGCCGTCAGCACCCGCCGCCTGTCGGCAGCGCCCGCAAGGGCGGAAAGCAGCGGCGCGCCGATGGCATAGGAAAGCGAGAAGACCGTGATGAGGTAGCCGGCCTTGGGTATGGTCGTGTGCGTGTCGGCGGCGATGAACGGCAGCAGGCTCGAAAACACGAAGCCGACCGTGCTCATGGTAAACGAGCCGACCGCCAGCCAGATAAGGCGCTTGTCCATGGGACCAATCCTTAGTTCAAATATTATTGAACTATTGAACTTGATTGCGCGCCATGTCAATGTAGTCGCACATGCTTCCTGTCAGCCTGATGTCAGGAAGACGCATTGAACCCGAACGCCTGCGCAGCTAGTTTTCAGCCATGACCTTGCCCCATCCCACCGCCGACCAGATTTCGCTGCCCAACGTGCTGGCCGTGCTTGGCGACCAGACGCGCCTCGCCATCATCGGCTATCTCGCGCTGCGCGAGGGCCAGCCGACGATGTGCATGCAGTTCACCGATTTCGGCTCCAAGACCAATATCAGCTACCACCTGGCCAAGCTGCGCGAGGCCGGCATCACCCGCACCGAGGCCGTCGGCACCATGCGGCTGATCACGCTGCGCCGCGACGACCTCAACGCCCGCTTCCCCGGCCTGCTCGATTCGATCATTACGGCGGCGGTCGACCTGCCGATGGTGCAGAAGATAGCTGAAGCGCAGGATGAGATGCTGGCGGTCGAGCAGGGTTGACCTGGCATTTCCACCCCGCATCACGGGTGGCTGGAAATGGCGGCGGTTTCCCAGTAACAGCGTGACATGAAAACTTTTCAGACTGGCTTAGTGGCCGCACTCGCATCTTCGTGTTTCATCAGCTTGGCTCACGCCTATACCGATGAGGACTCTTACGTCGCAGTGAGCAACACCGCGATGAGCGTGACCGGCGACATTCAATTCGATGACTTCAGCATTACCTTTGAGAACGGTAAGACGCTGAACTTCTCGGGCCTCGTAAGTGACACCTTCATCGTTGATGGCGAGGAGGTTCCGGCATCTGTCTATCAAGTCAGCCGCCCGGGCGACCCGGTACTCGAAAACGGCAACCGCCTATGCGGGTCCGGCGCAGTCACCTACATCGCAAACTGGGACGATAACGGCCGCTCTCTCGTAGCTGTCTTCACCGGCGACGAAGCCCCGTCGAGCAATGAAGAAATGTGCGCCTCTTACACCTACGAGCAATGATGCCGTACGGGGCGCTGGCAGTGAAGAGACAAATCACCTTCCTTATGGCGCTTTTCTTCCTATGCGTCGGCTGCCTTTCAGCGTTCTGGCTTTATGATGTGATTGGGACAGCTCTTACGATAGACGACGATATTGACCGATGCTTGGACGATACGAATAACAAATACATCCGAGATTTCGATGAGCGCCTGAAGGCTTGCGGCCCTACTCCGTCTTGAAGCCCACTACCCGCGCCTCGCCTTCCCGACGCTCTCCGAGTTATGAATCAGGCGGGAAAACCACTTCCCCACATTCGCAAACCGCCATCACCTGAATATCGATGCATTCTCGTGATTTTCGGGGTTACAAGCGCGCAATCATTTGCCTATAAGGCGCCCTTAGCCTGACAACAGACTCTGATGCGCACCGGCCGGGCATTCCCGCGCCGGTCTTTTGCGCAGAGCGACCACGAACGGACCGAGCAAAAATGCCAAAACGCACCGACATCAAGTCCATCCTGATCATCGGCGCCGGTCCCATCGTTATCGGGCAGGCATGCGAGTTCGACTATTCCGGCACCCAGGCCTGCAAGGCGCTGAAGGAGGAAGGTTTTCGCGTCATCCTGGTCAACTCCAACCCGGCCACCATCATGACCGATCCGGAACTGGCCGACGCAACCTATATCGAGCCGATCACGCCGGAAGTCGTCGCCAAGATCATCGCCAAGGAGCGCCCCGACGCGCTGCTGCCGACCATGGGCGGCCAGACCGCGCTCAACACCGCCCTGTCGCTGCGCCGCATGGGCGTGCTCGACCGCTACAATGTCGAGATGATCGGCGCCGATGCCCACGCCATCGACAAGGCCGAGGACCGCTCTTTGTTCCGCGAGGCCATGGCCAAGATCGGGCTCGAGACGCCGAAATCGATGCTGGCCAACGCTTCCGACGTCAAGGACGCCGACCGCAAGAAGCACGAGGCCGAGCGCGCCGCGCTGAAGGCTTCCGCTCCCGCCGATCTCGACGCCGCGCTGGACGCGCTCGAAACCGCCTGGAACCTCGGCGAAGGCGACCGCAAGCAGCGCTACATCAACCACGCCATGGCGATTGCCGCCCAGGCGCTCGACCATGTCGGCCTGCCCGCCATCATCCGCCCGTCCTTCACCATGGGCGGCACCGGCGGCGGCATCGCCTACAACCGCACCGAATTCTTCGACATCATCGGCTCAGGCCTCGACGCCTCCCCCACCACCGAAGTTCTCGTCGAGGAATCGGTGCTCGGCTGGAAGGAATACGAGATGGAGGTGGTTCGCGACAAAGCGGACAACTGCATCATCATCTGCTCCATCGAGAACCTCGACCCGATGGGCGTCCACACCGGCGATTCGATCACCGTCGCCCCGGCGCTTACGCTCACCGACAAAGAATATCAGATCATGCGCAACGCCTCGATCGCGGTGCTGCGCGAGATCGGCGTCGAGACCGGCGGTTCCAACGTGCAATTCGCCGTCAACCCGGCCGACGGCCGCCTCGTCGTCATCGAAATGAACCCGCGCGTCTCGCGCTCGTCCGCACTTGCCTCCAAGGCCACCGGCTTCCCCATCGCCAAGATCGCGGCCAAGCTTGCCGTCGGCTACACGCTGGACGAGCTTGAGAACGACATCACCGGCGGCGCGACGCCGGCCTCGTTCGAGCCGTCCATCGACTATGTCGTCACCAAAATCCCGCGCTTTGCCTTCGAAAAGTTCCCCGGCGCCGAGCCGACGCTGACCACCGCCATGAAGTCGGTGGGCGAGGTCATGGCCATCGGCCGCACCTTCCAGGAATCGCTGCAGAAGGCGCTCCGCGGCCTCGAAACCGGCCTCACCGGCCTTGACGAGATCGAGATCCCCGGCCTCGGCCACGGAGAGGACAAGAACGCCATCCGCGCCGCCCTCGGCACGCCGACGCCCGACCGCCTGCGCATGGTCGCCCAGGCGCTGCGCATGGGCACCTCGCTGGAAGACGTGCACGCCATGTGCAAGATCGACCCATGGTTCCTCGAGCAGATCGCCGGCATCATCGACATGGAAGCGCGCATCCGCGAGCACGGCCTGCCGGAAGACGCCGCCAATCTGCGCATGCTGAAGTCGATGGGCTTTTCCGACGCCCGCCTCGCCTCGCTGGTGAAGAAAGAGGCGCAGGATGTCCAGAAGCAGCGCCAGAAGCTCGGCGTTCACCCGGTCTACAAGCGCATCGACACCTGCGCGGCCGAGTTCGCCTCGCCCACGGCCTACATGTACTCCACCTACGAAGTGCCCTTCGCCGGCGAGACGCGCTCCGAGGCCCAGGTCTCGACCGCCAAGAAGGTCGTCATCCTCGGCGGCGGACCCAACCGCATCGGCCAGGGCATCGAGTTCGACTATTGCTGCTGCCATGCCGCCTTCGCGCTGCGCGAGGCCGGCTATGAGGCGATCATGGTCAACTGCAACCCGGAAACCGTGTCGACCGACTACGACACCTCCGACCGGCTCTATTTCGAGCCGCTGACCGCCGAGGACGTGCTGGAGATCCTGCGCGCCGAACAGACCGCCGGCACGCTGCACGGCGTCATCGTCCAGTTCGGTGGCCAGACGCCGCTGAAGCTGGCGGAAGCGCTGGAAAAGGCCGGCATCCCGATCCTCGGCACCTCGCCCGACATGATCGACCTGGCCGAAGACCGTGACCGCTTCCAGAAGCTCTTGCAGAAGCTCGACCTCGCCCAGCCCAAGAACGGCATCGCCTATTCGGTCGAGCAGTCGCGCACCGTTGCCGGCGAGCTCGGCTTCCCGCTGGTCGTGCGCCCGTCCTATGTGCTTGGCGGCCGCGCCATGCAGATCATCCATGACGAGCAGATGCTGCAGACCTACCTGCTCGACACCGTGCCCGGCCTGGTGCCGGAAGACATCAAGCAGAAATACCCCAACGACAAGACCGGCCAGATCAACACGCTTCTGGGCAAGAACCCGCTGCTGTTCGATACCTATCTCACCGACGCTATCGAGGTCGATGTCGACTGCCTTTGCGACGGCAGCAACACCTTCGTCTCCGGCATCATGGAGCATATCGAGGAGGCCGGCATCCATTCGGGCGACAGTGCCTGCTCGCTGCCGGTCCATTCGCTGAGCGACGAAACCGTCGACGAGCTGGAGCGCCAGACGGCAGCGCTCGCCAGGGCGCTGAAGGTGGGCGGCCTGATGAATGTGCAATACGCCATCCAGGACGGCACCATCTATGTGCTGGAAGTGAACCCGCGCGCCTCGCGCACCGTGCCTTTCGTGGCAAAAACCATCGGCAAGCCGATCGCCAAGGTCGCCGCCCGCATCATGGCCGGCCAGACGCTGGATGACGCCTTCGCCGCCTACGGCGAAAAGCCCAACCCGCGCAACCCCGGCCACATCGCCGTCAAGGAAGCCGTGTTCCCCTTCGCCCGCTTCCCCGGCGTCGACATCCTGCTCGGGCCTGAAATGCGCTCCACCGGCGAGGTCATGGGCCTCGACCGCGACTATGCGCTGGCCTTCGCCAAGGCGCAGCTCGGCGCCGGCGTCGACCTGCCGCGCTCGGGCACGCTGTTCGTGTCGGTGCGCGACGAAGACAAGAAAGGCATACTGCCCGCCGTCAAGCGCCTCGCCGAACAAGGCTTCAAAGTGCTCGCCACCGGCGGCACCCAGCGCTTCCTCGCCGAAAACGGCGTCGCCGCCGAAAAGATCAACAAGGTCCTCGAAGGCCGCCCCCACATCGAAGACGCCATCCGCAACCGCCAGGTGCAACTCGTCTTCAACACCACCGACGGCCAGAAAGCCGTCTCGGACTCCAAGTCACTGCGCCGCGCGACGCTGATGCAGAAGGTGCCGTACTATACGACGCTGGCCGGCATGGCTGCGGTGGCGGAGGCGATTGCAGCGTTGAGGGCTGGGAGCTTGGAGGTTCGGCCGTTGCAGGAGTATTTTTGAGGGGGAACTGCGTCTCTCCCCGTTTACGGGGAGAGACGTCCGGCAGGACAGTGAGGGGCAGCGGCGACCTTCAATAAGCAGACACCATCGGTAACCTGCATCATGCGCAAGCCCCTTCGGCATCCTCGTAAACGCAGCGATGAAGGGCCATTACACAATGTGCCCAACTTGTTCCCTCAGCCAATCCTGCACTACGGGGCCGTATGATATCTTTTCGATGGCAGATTCGTTTCGCTCTTTGGTTGGTTTGATCCGGTCCAATGCAATGCCTCTGGAGGCAAACTCTTTCATTAGGTGCGAAGTCGTTTCCATTAGCTTGCTGATGCCCTCTTTCGGGACTTTCATTGGCGGTGATCTGATCCCTGAAAACTGGACCGTTCAGAATTGGAGTTTTCCGCTGTAGTTTCCCGGCTGGGAGAGGAGCGGAGACGATGAAGGCATCGAAGTTTTCGGACGCACAGAAGGCGTTCATTCTAAAGCAGGGAGCGGACGGCATTCCGGTGGCGGAGATCTGCCGCCGCGCGGGGATCAGCCAAGCAACCTACTTCAACTGGAAAAAGAAATATGACGGGCTGCTGCCGACGGAGATGAAGCGACTGAAGCAGCTGGAGGATGAGAACGGCAAGCTGAGGAAGCTGGTCGCCGACCTGTCGCTGGACAAGGAGATGCTGCAGGACGTGATCCGCCGAAAACTGTGAGGCCTGGTCGCAAACGCGAGCTGGTGGCGGACACCTGTACTGAGTGGAACGTGTCGATCCGGCGAGCCTGCCGGGTTCTGGAGTTCGACACCTCGACCTATCACTACAAGTCCCGTCGCTGCGATCAGGCCGGCATCGAAGCTCGGATCAAAGACATCTGTGCCACGCGGGTTCGTTATGGCTACCGGC